>JAZKJM010000001.1:0-300000 GCA_040384265.1 Pseudomonadota bacterium
TACTAGCGACGCAGACGCGTCGCGCTGGATTGCCGCGCTACGCTCGCAATGACGCCGTGGTGAGGGTGGGGGATAACCCCTATCAGGCTGCCGCCATGCCGAATCTTTTCACCGTTCCTGCCGGTCATGCCATCGCCGCCCATGCGGCGCGGCACATGCTCGCAACCTTGCCGGATGCCGCGCTCGCCCGTGCGGTGGTGCTGGTGCCCACGCAGCGCGCCTGCGTCACCATGCGCGCTGCGTTCGCGCAGGCGCTTGGTGGCACCACGGCGCTGCTGCCGCGGATCCTGCCGCTGGCGGATATTGGGCAGGAATTAGTCGCCTTGCTGGGCCCGCGCGCGTTTGAATTGCTCGCCAGCATTCCGCCCGCCATGCCGCCGGAGCAACATCGCTATATGCTCGCCAAACAGATTATGGTGTTTGAGCGCAGCCGCCTTGGCGCCGTCACCCTCGATTATGCGCTGACATTGGCGGATGCGCTGGTGGCGCTGCACGACCAGTGCGCCCGCGCCGGGGTGCAGCTGACGCACGAAGCCCTGCGCCCGCTGGTGCATGCGGATTTCGCAACCCATTGGGAGCAATCGTTGCAATTCCTCGGCATCCTCACCGAACATTGGCCGGGGCTGGAGGCAGAACTTGGCCTCACCACCGCCGCCACCCGCGAGGTCGCGGTGCTAACGGCGCTGACCGAGGCGTGGCAACACAACCCGCCGGATTATCCGGTGATCGTCGTCGGCTCCACCGCCAGCCAGCCTTCCACCGCCGCGCTGCTGCAGGTGATCGCGGATATGCCAACCGGCAGCGTCATCCTGCCCGGACTCGATGCCGCTATGCCCGCGCAGGAATGGGCACTGATCGAAGCCGGTCACCCGCTCTACCACCTCAAACATTTCCTCGATCGCTGGCCGCTGCCGCCAAACGCGGTGACGCCGCTTACGACCGGCCCGCGCAGCGTGTGGATGGATGCACTCGCCGCCACCGCGCAAATTCCGGCATGGAAAAACACCGCGCTTACGGATCATCACCAGCTGCGCCTGATCGCCTGTGCGCATGCGGAGGAGGAGGTGCGGGTCATCGCCTTGCTGCTGCGCGAGGCGCTGGAGAACCCGGACTTCAACGTCGCCCTCGTCACGCCGGATGAAGGGCTGATGGCGCGCGTCGCCAGCCACATGAAACGTTATGATGTCACCCTCGACCGGCTGAACGCCGGAACGTTGGCGACTACCCAAACCGGCAGCCTGTGGGCGGCACTCGCCGCCGCCATCGCCGAGCCGGAGCGGATGGCGCTGCTGCGTAGCCTGCTGCACCACACGCTGCTGGACATTGCCGGCGAGCTGCTACGCGGGTTGGAGCCGGGCTGGCACGGGGTGCAGCGCGGCCATCGCGGCCAGTTGCCGCCGCTCAGCGAAGCAGTGCGTGCGCATGCGGATTTTCCGCCCATCGAATCATTGGTGCGTGAATTGGCGCGGCTTTCGCGCGCGCAACTCACCGCCACGCAATGGGTGGATGCAGGCAAAGCGCTGCTCGCCCGCTTCGTGCAAGCCAGCGGGCAGGGGCATGAAGCGGTGGAAACCCAACTCGATGCGCTCGTCCATGCGGATGCGTTCGGCCCGCTGGAAATTCGTGAATTCGTGGCGCTGCTGCAGCAACAGCTCGCCGCCCCATGGCGCGATGCCGGGCTGCGCAGCCATCCGCAAGTGTTCATGCTGACGCCGGTGGAAGCGCGGCTGCAACAATTCGACCGCGTGATTCTCGCCAATATGCAAGAGGCGCTCTGGCCCGGCGCGCATACGCCAAGCCCCTGGCTGAACCTCGCCTCGCAAAAAGCGCTCGGCCTGCCATCACCGCAGGAGCGCATCAGCCTGATGGCGCATGACATGCTGATGCTGGGCAGCAGCGGCGAGGTGTTCCTCACCTATCCCAAGCGCGATCAGGGCAGCCCCACCGCACGCTCGCGCTTCATCGAACGGCTGGTGACGCTGCTTGCCACCCATGGCATTTCTGCGCAGGCGATTACGGATACGCGCATTATTGGTTGGGCAAACACGTTGCAAGCGGCAGGCGATTACACGCCCGAACCCGCGCCGCGACCGCTACCTGCCCGGGCCGAGCGACCCCAGCGCTTGCCCGTTTCAGCACTGGATGCGTTGTTCAGCGACCCCTTCAGCATCTACGCGAAACATGTGCTGAACCTGCGCAAACTGAACGAGATCGACGCCGACCCCGAGGCCAGCGATTTCGGCAACCTCGCGCACAAGGCCATTCAGGCACTCAGCGAGCATTGGAATGCCCATGCACGGGCCGCAACGGCGGAGGAAATCGCCGCTATCACCGATCATGCGCTACGCGATTTTTCCGATCGCCCCAACATCGCGCTTTTCTGGCGGGCGCGGCTGGTTGGGGCGCTGGATTTCGTGAATGGGCTCGAAGGCGAGCGCCGCCAGCAACCGCTGCGCGTGGCATCCGAAATTCCTGTAGAAGCCACACTCACCCTCGCCGACGAGAAAACCCTGACGCTGCACGGACGGATGGACCGGGTGGAGCAGGGGACGGCAGGCAGCGCTCTCATCGATTACAAAACCGGGCAGGCGCCGACCGAAAAAGATATGCTCAACGGCAAAAACGTGCAGCTACTCGCCTATGCGATGATGGTGGCAGAGCAGGGCGGCCAACCGGGCGCGCTTGAATATTGGAAACTGCCGCATGGCAACGCGGTGGGCGAAATTCACAGCACCACGATGGATGCGCTCATCGAGAATCATTTGCCCACACAACTACGCGCCGCACTATCGCAGATGCTGGATGAAACCACCCCCTTCCTCGCCCGCCCCGTGCCAAACAGCCGCGACGAACGTTTCGGTAACGATTACGATGGTATCAGCAGGTATGATGAGTGGGCGGGGTAATTACTCCGCGCCGTCTTGCGCTTTCAACTGGTCGATCTTTCTGCCGATTTCAGCAATCGGGTCGATGGGCTGGAAGAACGTGCTCGCATCCGCCCCATACATTTCAGCGACTTTGAGGGTCACGTCCTCCGGCGGGGTTTTGCCTTCAGCCGAAACAATCACTTCGCCATAGGCCTCGAAGTTATAGAGATCGATTGCGCCACCGGCTTCAGCCGCCTTAAACGCATCGAACTGCGAAGGCTTGACTGCCACATAACACCAGAACGGCCCGCCATGGTCCATCTGTCCATAAAGCAGCATGATGACCCGGCTCAACGCATCGGCGTCGTATTTATTCTCTTCGGTCATCATCGTCTCCTTTGTGTTTTATAAGGCCCGTCATCCCGAAATCATGCCCGGGATGACGGGAAATTCATTGCCGCCACTAGGCCGCTTTCGCGCTGTTGGTGCCCATGATCTGGCGCATAACGTATTGCAGAATACCGCCATGGCGATAATATTCAAGCTCATCTGCAGTGTCGATGCGGCAGAGCAGCTGGACATGCATCACATACCCATCCGCCTTGGTGATGGTCGCCGTCAGCTCCTTGCGGGGGCTCAGGGCACTGCTAATGCCAGTAATATCAATGGTTTCGTCACCAACCAGACCCAGGGTTTGGCGGGTTTGGCCACCGGTAAACACCAGCGGCAGCACGCCCATCCCAACCAGGTTGGAACGGTGAATCCGCTCGAAACTTTCGGCAATCACCGCCTTCACGCCCAGCAGGAAGGTGCCTTTCGCCGCCCAATCGCGCGACGAACCGGTACCATATTCCTTACCGGCGAAGATCACCAGCGGGGTGCCATCGGCCTTATATTTCATGGCCGCGTCGTAAATTGCCATCTGCTCGCCACTTGGCACATACTTCGTGAAGCCGCCCTCGACGCTCGCCAGCATCTCGTTCTTGATGCGGGTGTTGGCGAAGGTGCCGCGCATCATCACATCATGGCTACCGCGCCGCGCACCGTAGGAATTGAACTCCGCCGGAATCACTTTGTGGTCGGTCAGGTATTTCGCCGCTGGCGAGGTTTTGCTGATGTTACCGGCCGGAGAAATATGATCCGTCGTGATCGAGTCACCAAGGATCGCCAGCACGCGGGCGGATTTCACATCCTTCAGCGTGCCTTCGCCCACCCGTGCGGTCATGCCCTCGAAATAGGGAGGGTTCTGCACATAGGTCGAGGCATTGTCCCAGCCATAGGTTTTGCCCTCGGCAATGTTGATCGACTGCCACTCTTTCTCGCCCGCGAACACGTCCGCATATTTCTCGAGGAACATCTCGCGCGTGACGACCGCATGCACCGCATCCGCCACCTCTTTCGTCGTCGGCCAGATGTCCTTCAGATACACATCCTTGCCCTCCGGCGTTTGGGCGATGGGGTCTTTGGTGATGTCGATATTCATGCTGCCCGCAATCGCATAGGCCACAACCAGCGGCGGCGAGGCGAGATAGTTCGCGCGGATGAACGGGTGCACGCGGCCCTCGAAGTTACGGTTGCCCGAAAGCACCGAGGCGACCACGAGGTTATTGTCCTTGATCGATGCCTCGATCGGCTCGGCCAGCGGGCCGGAGTTGCCGATGCAGGTGGTGCAGCCATAACCCACAAGGTTAAAGCCCAGCGAATCAAGCGCCGTATCGAGGCCCGCTTTATGCAGATATTCCGTCACCACTTTGCTGCCCGGGGCGAGGGAGGTCTTCACCCATGGCTTGGCCTTAAGGCCGAGCGCGGCAGCTTTTTTCGCAACAAGGCCCGCGCCCATCATCACATACGGGTTGCTGGTGTTAGTGCAGCTGGTAATCGCGGCAAGCACCACATTACCATGCTGCAGCTTATAATTTGCGCCTGCAACGGCCACTTCCTCACCAGCAGCCAGTTTACCAGCATTCAGGCCCGGCAATTCCTTCGCGAAACCTTCCTTGGCGGCGCTGAGGCTCACGCGGTCTTGCGGGCGTTTCGGCCCGGCAAGCGATGGCTCAACCGAGGACATATCCAGTTCCAGCGTATCGGTGAAGACCGGCTCGCCGTAGCTCTCATCGCGCCACATGCCTTGCAGCTTGGCATAGGCCTCAACCAGTGCAATCGTCGCCGTGTCGCGGCCCGAGACGTTGAGGAAGTTGATGGTCTCCGCATCGATCGGGAAAATGCCACAAGTCGCGCCATATTCCGGCGCCATGTTGGCGATCGTCGCACGGTCGGCGAGGGGCAGGTGGTTCAGGCCCTCACCGTAGAACTCGACGAATTTACCCACCACGCCTTTTTTGCGCAGCATGTTGGTGACGGTGAGCACGAGGTCGGTCGCCGTCATCCCCTCACGCAGCTTGCCGGTGAGCTTGAAGCCGATCACTTCCGGAATAAGCATCGAGACTGGCTGACCCAGCATCGCTGCTTCCGCTTCAATGCCGCCCACGCCCCAGCCCAGCACACCCAGCCCATTGATCATCGTCGTGTGCGAATCGGTGCCCACGCATGTATCCGGATAAGCAACGGTCTCGTTGCCTTCTTGCTTCGTCCACACCACTTTCGCGAGATATTCGAGGTTCACCTGGTGGCAGATGCCCGTGCCCGGCGGCACAACGCGGAAGTTATTGAAAGCCTTCTGCCCCCAGCGCAGGAACTCGTAGCGCTCCATATTACGTTGCATTTCAAGCGCCACGTTCTCCTTGAACGCGGTCGCGCTACCGGCATGGTCCACCATCACCGAGTGATCGATGACCAGATCCACCGGGGTCAGCGGGTTGATGCGTTCGGCGTCGCCGCCCATCGTTGCCACCGCATCGCGCATCGCGGCCAGATCGACCACGGCGGGCACGCCGGTGAAATCCTGCATCAGCACCCGGGCAGGGCGGTAAGCAATATCGCGCGGCTCATTCTTTGTTTGCAGCCATGTGCCAAAGGCGGCGATGTCTTCTTTCTTCACCGTGGTGCCGTCTTCATTGCGCAGCAGGTTCTCCAGCAGGATTTTCAGCGAGAAGGGCAGCCGGGCAAAATCAACACCAAGCGCCTTACCCGCAGCCGGAATCGAATAGGCCGTATAGGTTTTGCCACCGGCGGTAAGTGAGGTTTTGCTCGTAAGGCTATTGAGACCCATCTGTTTTCTCCTGAAGTGTGATGTAAGGTTGTAGCGTGATTACAAATGGATTATTCAAGCCGGACACATATTAGCAACCGAAAATCAGGCCAAACGCGGTTTGAGGCCGATTTTATCAGGGACTAGGGATGAAAAGTAACAGTCTGACCCTCGCCAGCCTCGTCGTCGCCCGCGAAGGCGCGCCGCTGACGGCGCCCATCACCCTCGCGCTCGAAGGCGGGCAGATGCTCGCCATTCACGGCGCCAACGGGTCCGGCAAATCGACCCTGCTCAAAACCCTGGCCGGGCTGGTCGCGCCCGATAGCGGCACCATCGCCATCAACGGCGCATGGCCCGCCGCCCGCCGCCCGTTCTATCTCGGCCATAAGCGCGGGCTCGTTCCCACCATGAGCGTGTATGATAATGTCGCCTTCTGGGCACGCGCCGCCGGGTATCCGGAACTCACCGCTGCCGCCATGCATTATTTCGAACTTACCGATATCGCCGATACCACGGTCACCACCTTATCCGCCGGGTGGCAGCAGCGCGTTGCGCTGACCCGGCTCATCACCATCCCCACCGCCCTGTGGTTGTTGGATGAGCCCACCGCCAATCTCGACACCGAGGGCACCGCCCTTCTTCAGTCCCTCATGCAGTCGCGGCTGGAGCAGGGCGGCAT
The DNA here is from genome assembly GCA_040384265.1 of Pseudomonadota bacterium. Lineage (GTDB taxonomy): Bacteria > Pseudomonadota > Alphaproteobacteria > Rickettsiales > UBA3002 > QFOX01. Next base: position 6,695 of record JAZKJM010000001.1, read on the forward strand.
CGTCGTCGTCGCCACCCATACGCGAGTCGGTGGCGATAGCATAAAAATACTTAATTTAAGTGAGTTAAACAAAACTCTTAAGGTTAATGCGTAATGTTTTCTATCTTTGCACATGAAGTAAAGTATTACTTTAAGAATAGAGTTGAAGCTATTTATATATATAGCTATTTAATCTCCATTATTCTGATTGTTCCATTTGCTGTTGCGCCGGGAGAAGGACAACTTCAAGCGCTTGCACCACTTACTTTATGGATCGCCTTAGCCAGCGCAGTCACCCTCGGCGGCATGGGGCTTTTTGTCCGGGATCACGACCAGGGACGGCTGGAATATTACCAATTACTGCCCATTTCACTCGAATCACTCGTTTTTGCCAAATGGGCGGCGTTCTATCTGTTCATTTTGGCCCCATTACTGGTGGTTTTGCCACTTGCTGCCATGCTTTTTGGCATCCCAGCCAGCCATATAGGGCATTATGCCATCGGTTTAGCCGCCAGTGCGGCAGCACTAACCATGCTCACCAGCTTAATCGCCGCATTGATGAGTGGGCTGGAAAAGGCGGGGGCGGTGCTGGGCCTGATCGTACTGCCGCTGACCATTCCGATCATGATTTTCGGCACGCAGTATTGCCGTGATTTCTCAACCGACTGGCAGTCAAGCTTACTGTTCCTGCTGGGCTTCACCGTCTTTTTCCTGCCGCTGACCTGCATTGCCGGGGCCTACAGCATTCGCGCCGCGAATTGAAATGGCTGCGGTGCCCATATAAAGCCTCACATCAACCCGTTTTTCCATGATCCCTATAGTCGCATAATATGTATTATGGAAACTATAGTGATGGTGGAAGATGAGGATATGCACATTTCAATCAGTTGATGAATCAAGCGCTTGGCGCAATAATTCTCCGCGATATCCACAACTTTCAATCCAGCACAAGCAAGAGCTTGGGAGTTATTGCTCCCATGAAGCCGTCATTGCGAGCGAAGCGCGGCAATCCAGCTGGGCCGCGCAAAGAACAAGGAAGAAAGATGGATTGCCGCGCTTCGCTCGCAATGACGGAATTTATATACTAGGCCGCTGCGCTTTGCTGAACAGTGTAAAAAAGTTCTCCGTCGTCACCCGCGCCAGCTCATCCGTGCTGACACCCTTGATTTCCGCCAGCCGCTGCGCCGTATGGGCCGTATAAGCCGGTTCGCACGGCTTACCCCGGTGTGGCTCCGGCGCCAGGTATGGCGAATCCGTTTCAACCAGCAACCGCTCCAGCGGCACCGTCGCAAAGCTATCACGCAGCGCCTGTGACTTTTTAAAGGTGATGATCCCAGATGCCGAAACATAACCACCAAGTTTCACTGATTCATCAGATAGATATTGCGTAGAGCTAAAGCAATGGATGAGGAATCGAAACGGCGCTTCCTGATGGGCTTCTTTCACCATGGCCACCGTATCCGCATCCGCATCGCGGCTATGGATAATCACCGGCAAATCCAGCTGCCGCGCCACCCGGATATGGCGCGCAAACAGCTCCTGCTGCGCCTTTTTTGGGCTATGCTCGTAATAGTAATCCAGCCCCGTTTCACCGATGCCAATCACCCGCGGATGGTTCGCCTCGGCCAGCAATTCCGCTTCCGTAATGTCCTCGTGCGGTTCCGCCTCATGTGGGTGAATGCCGATGGAGCAATAAATCTCCGGATAGGTTTCCGCCAGCCGCTTCACCGCCGCAAAGTCCGAGCGCTGGGTGGAAATGGTCTGCATCACCCTCACCCCCGCCTCCCGCGCCCGCGCCACCACCGCAGCCGTATCCGCCAATTCGGGGTAATTCAGGTGGCAATGGGAGTCGATGAGCATGATGTCACAAAACTTTAATAAACGGTTACAATACATACGCTACACTGAAGGAAATAGAAATACAATTTCAGGAGCAGACCATGTCCGACAACGAGCCAAAAAACATCACACTGCCTGCTTCATGTGCAAAAGCAACGGCATTTCAAATTGCTGGCGAAGTGGTTACCGCGGATAAAAAATACGCCTGGCATGATGCCAGTTATAGCATTGCTGCCACAGCGCATATCCTTAGCCAAAAAACAGACGCAACCAAAGACGACAAAGTCTGTTTCAACGATCTATTGAAGCATCACAAAAACCTGCTCACCCGCACGGCTGCCGAACTATGCACTGGCTGCGAAGATTCATCCTGGCGGATCGATGCAGCCAACTTCATTCGACATGAAACCCGCCGCCGTTAAGCCCCCTCCGCCATCAACCGCGGGAACACCCCTTCCGGCTTCGGCAATGGCGTGCCCGGCACCAGCGCGTGCTCCGGCGCGAGGTGGATGAACAGGCGCTTATCCGGCGGCACGGCCAGCTGGTCGAGCAGCTTCGCCGCCGCATCGGGCGTGAAGGGCTGTAGCATGATCCCGATGCAACGGATGGATTCTGCGAGATAATAGAGCACTGAGTTCATGCGCGCGGGGTCGGTTTTCTTCAAGGTCCACGGCGCTTCGCGGTCGATATATTCATTCGCCGCGCTGGCCATGGCGAGAATCGCGCCAATCACTTCGCCGAATTTGCAGCGCTGCATCTGCTCGCGGGCGCTACTGTGGGTGCTGTCGCTCGTCACCCGCACCAGGTCCATCAACGCGGCATCCTGCGGCAGCACGACGCTGGCATCCACCGTCGGCACCGCCTCGGCGCAATGTTTGGCGATCATGCTCAGCGTGCGCTGCGCCAAATTGCCGATATTATTGGCGAGATCGGCATTGATCCGATCGAACATGCTCTGGCGGCTGAAATTCCCATCCGAGCCAAACGGCACTTCGCGCAGCAGGAAATAGCGCGTCTGGTCCAGCCCATATTTCTCGATAAGATGCGCCGGCGCGACCACATTGCCCAGCGACTTGCTCATCTTCTCGCCCTCGATCGTCCACCAGCCATGGGCGAACACACGCTTGGGCGTTTCCAGCTTGGCCGACATCAGAAACGCAGGCCAGTACACCGTATGAAAGCGCAGGATATCCTTGCCCACCATATGCAGATCGGCGGGCCAGAACCCATCTGCCGCCGTCCAGTAATTCGTCAACGCATCCAGCCAGACATACATGATATGCTGCTCATCGCCGGGCACGGGAATGCCCCACTCAAACGTGGTGCGCGAAATGGAGAGATCCTTCAACCCACCACGCACAAAGCTCAGCACCTCATTGCGGCGCGCCTCGGGGAGAATGAAATCGGGGTTCGCCGCATAAAAATCCAGCAGCGGTTGCTGGTATTTGGAGAGCTTGAAGAAATAGCTCGGCTCCTCGACCCACTCAACCTCGGCGCCGGTGGGCGCCTTGCCGTTGATAAGCTCGGATTCCTGATAAAACGCCTCGTCGCGCGTGGCATACCAGCCGCCGTAATTGGCGAGGTAAATATCGCCCGAGGCTTCGAGCCGTTTCCACATGGCCTGCGCGGCGGCCACATGGCGCGGCTCGGTGGTGCGGATGAAATCGTCGTTGCTGAGGTTGAGGATGCGCGCCATATCGCGGAAATGCTCGGAGACCTCATCGACAAATGCCTGCGGCGGCACGCCCGCCGCTTTGGCCGATTTCTCGACCTTCTGCCCATGCTCATCCGTCCCGGTGAGGAACTTCACCGGCAACCCATCCAGCCGCATGAACCGCGCAATCGCATCGCAGGCAACGGATGTATACGCATGCCCCAAATGCGGCTTGTCGTTCACGTAATAGATGGGGGTGGTGATGTAATAGGTCATGTTCAGCGGCCAATGATGGGGTTTAAGCCTTCAGTGATTAATACATGATCGGGGATATCCGCCAGTTTATTCTGCACTGGACACCGCGTATCACGCCGCCAGCATGTCAAGCTGTGTCGGGTCGGCAAGCAGGCGGATGCTGTGGCGCTTGTCGAGGTTGAAGGTCTCGGTCTGGTGGATGAGGCGGTTGCCGTTTTCCACCCATGCCTGCAGCTGGCTGGGCGTGTTGATGCCTGCCACCGCCGCCAGCATCTCGGCCTCGCGGCGGAAAATGGGGGTTGGATCCTGATGCGGGTAGAGGCTGAGGCGCTGCATCGCCATCTGCCAGCCATGCATCACGGTGGCCCAGCCTTGCGGCGATTTCAGGCCACCGGCGGAATCGCAGAATTTCTGGCGGGTGGCGGCACTGGCACCCGGCTGCATGGCGGCAAGCCAGCCTTCATACCAGCCGAGCCCCTCTTCTTTATAGAGCGTGATCGCGTGACCCGGCGAGCCGTGCGACAGCGCATACAGCGCCGCGTAATCATGCGAAGCGATGCTCGGCGCGATCTGGTTGAGCGTGTCGGCAAAGGCCGTCGCATCCGGCGCGGTGAGTTTGAAATGGCGGCAGCGCGAGCGGATGGTCGGCAAAATGCCGCCCGGCTCGTGGCAGATCAAAAACAGGATGGCACGCTCGGGTGGCTCTTCCAGAATTTTCAGCAACGCGTTGGCGGCGTTGCTGTTGAGCTGGTCCACCGCATCCACAATCACCACCCGCCACAGGCCTTCGGCGGGGGTCAGGCTCAGGAATTCGGGCACCTTGCGCGCCTCATCCACCCCGATATGGGATTTTTCAACATGCTTCTTCGCGTCATAGGCCGGGCTCAGGGTCAGCAAATCGGTGTGCGACCCGGCGGCGATGCGACGAAACAGCGTATGCTCGGCATCCATCGCGAGGGATTGGGGGTTGGTGGCTGGGGGTGGCGCCGGTTCGTCACCAAACAGGGACATGCTGGGCGCTTCCGCCGCCACGGCCTGCGCGCCTTGCGCGAGGATAAAGCGTGCAAAGCGATAGGCCAGCGTCGCCTTGCCGATACCTTTATGGCCGGTCATCAAATAGGCGTGATGCACCAGCCCACGATTGAACTCGTTGAGAAACCGCGCCTGCGCCTGCTCGTGGCCGAACAGCAGCGGGTTTTCACGCGGGGCAGGAACGTCGATCTCGGATTCTTTGGCCATGGGCGCAGTGTCACATGGCCGCGTGGGTGAGCGCAAGGCCAAACCGCGCATTCACGCAGGCGATGATGGCGGCGTGAACGGCGGCCGCATCCTGCGTCGCGTCGATGGGGCGGATGCGCTGCGGATGCGCCGCCGCAAGGCTGAGGAACCCGGCACGCAGCTGCTCGTGGAAGGCAATATCCATCTGCTCGAAGCGCGATTCGGCGATGTTGCCGCGTTTATCGGCGCGGGCAAGACCGGTGGCGGGCGGCAGGTCGAGCAGCAAGGTCAGGTCGGGCGCGGCATTGGCGAAAAGCTGGCTATAAAGCTGGTCGAGCCAGCTGCTACCCACCTGTTTGGAAAGCCCCTGATAGACATAGGTCGAATCGTAAAACCGGTCGCACAGCACCCACGCGCCGCGCACCAGCGCCGGGGTGATGGTGGTGGCCAGATGGTCGTAACGCGCCGTCATGAACAGCAGCGCCTCGGTTTCAGGCAACCACGCATCCGTGCTGCCGCTCACCACCAGCTGGCGAATAGCCTCGCCACCGGGCGAACCGCCCGGCTCCCGGGTGGTGATATGGCTGAGGCCCGCCGCCGCAAATGCCTTCGCGAGCAGTTTGATCTGGGTGGATTTTCCCGCCCCCTCACCGCCTTCCAGCGTGATGAACCGGGCCCGCATCCTTACAGCCCAAGCCCACGCGCCACGCGGCTGAAGAACGAAAGCTTCTCGGTTGCTTTGGCGGCTACCAGCGGCAGTTCCTTGGTGGTGCCATTGGCGAAGGTGAGCTTCAGCTTGCCCACTTCCTGCCCTTGCGCCACCGGCGCCATCAGCGGCGAAGCATATTCCACCGTCGCTTTGGTCGTGTTCTGGCCAGCCTTGGGAATGCTCAGCAGCACGTTTTCCTTCACCGTCAACGGCAATTCGCGGTCGGCACCCATCCACACTTTGGCGGTGGTGATTTCCTGATCGGCGCGGAACACGGTCGCGTCATCAAAGTTGCGGAAGCCCCAGTTCAGCAGGCGTTCGCCTTCCGAGGCGCGCGCAGCTTCGGAATCCAGCCCGTTAATCACCAGCACCAGGCGGCGCTTGGTCGCCGGCTCCGTCGCCGAAAGGGTGATGCCATAACCCGCCGCTTCGGTATGGCCGGTTTTCAGCCCATCCACATGCAGCGCGGCATTGCCCAGCAGCAGGTTGCGGTTGAACTGGCGAATGCCGTGATAGGTAAATTCACGCTCGCTGACATAGTGGTAATATTCCGGGAAATCGCGGATGAGGGCACTTGCCAGCGCCGCAAGGTCATGCGGCGTGGTGGTGTGGTCGGGGCTCGGCCAGCCACTGGCATCCTTAAAATTACTGCCGGTCATGCCCAGCTTTTTGGCGGTCTCGTTCATCAGCACCGAGAAGGCCTCCTCGGAACCGGCGATGCCTTCGGCCACCACCACACAGGCATCGTTGCCCGATTGGATGGCGATGCCGCGGATCAGGTCTTCAAGCCCGATCTGGCCGCCGAGCGGCACAAACATTTTGCTGCCCTGCATGCGCCATGCTTTTTCGCTGACGGTGAACTGGCTGCTGGTCGTCAACGTGCCTTGCTTGAGGCGGTCGAAAATGATGTAGAGCGTCATCATCTTGGTCATCGAGGACGGGTACATTTTTTTGTCCGCCGCTTTTTCGGCGAGCACGGAACCGGTGGTCACATCCAGCAGCACCATGTGGCTGGCCGGGGTTTCAAGTGCGCTGCCATCGGCAGCAAGCACGGGCATGGCGGCAGCGCTCGTGCGCAGGGTCAGGTCGAGGCCCGCCTCGCTGCTATCTTCCTCCGCCGCTTGCGCCGCGAACGTAAACGCGCCGGTGACGATAATCATTGCGGCCGTAAGCCAGGACCAACGTTTCAACATGTGCAATTCTCCCTTATTGTTTTTATTTATTCCCGAATAATTTTTGCATCCGCCCCGGCTTCACGGGCCTTGGCGAGTGCGGTGTTCGATGCTTCAAGCGTGCTGTAAGGCCCCATGCGCACATGGTATAACGTCTGCCCGCCCTTATCTTTTTTGCTGATATTCAACCCCTCCACTGCCGCGAATTGCTTGCGCAGGCGCTCGGCGTTGGTCTCGTTGCTGAATGCGCCGAGCTGCACATAGGTGCCGCCCCCGGCAGCAACGGCCACTGAAGGCGCGGCCTTAGGCGCCTCAACCGCATCGAACGGCGATTCAGTGGCAATCACCTTGTCGGCTTCCATGATTTTGGATTTCGCTGCAGGCAGGGCTTTGGGTGGCATCAAATCCGCCGAGGCCACTTCCGATATAGGGGCCGATTTCATGGTCTGGGTCGGCTCGCCATCGCTGGATTTATTAATACTATCCCAGAAGCTGCTGCCTTCATCGCCACTGTCGCTCGTCGCCCCGTCGTCGGATGCAACGCGCGTGACCTGGCTGGCGGGAGCGCTCTCACCGTCGCCATAATTCATCACTTCGCTCGCCACATCGATCGATTTGGGGTCACGGCCCTCCGCCAGCAAATCGGCAAAACGCTGCGATTCCTTGGGCATATATTCCACCCGCACTTTGGCAACACCCGCGCGCAGCAGGCCAATTTTCTCCGCAGCCGCGCGGCTCAAATCGATAATCCGGTTTTTCGAAAACGGCCCACGATCATTGATGCGCACATAAACCTGTTTGCCGGTCGAAAGCATCGTCACCCGCACGATGGATGGCAGCGGCAAGGTGCGGTGCGCGCCGGTCAGCTCTTCCTTATCGAAACGCTCGCCATTGGCGGTTTTGCCGCCATGGAACCCCGGCCCATACCACGATGCCAGCCCCTCTTCTTTGTAATCCGGCTGGTTGCGCGGCACATAGGTTTCACCATCGACACTGTAGGATTGGCCAAGCTTCACCGTCGGCGACACTTTTTTGCCTTTGACGTAGCCGGGAACCCCCTCGGTGCTTTCCTCATGGCCGGAATAGGTGACGCGCGGGCCACCGCCGCACGCCGCCAGAAGCAGCAATGCCGAAACCCAAAACAGTGACGTACGTTTCATGATTTATTCTCCGATAGCATCGGCCAGCATGCCGACGGACGTGGCGAAATAGCGCGAGCGATTCCATTGCAGCAGCGCCTGAAAATTGTCGGTCACAAGGTAGGCGCCCTCTTCGGCCGTGCCGGGCAGCATCGCATAGCGCGTGGCCTGCGTATCGGGAACGGCGGCGCCACCTTCATACGTAAACCCACGCGCGCGCCAATAGCTGGCCGGGTGCGGTTGCTTGAGGTCGGCTTGCTCAATCGTGATGCCTTCCGGCACGCTCACGGCGCGGCCCCAGCCTTCTTTTTTGTTCCAGCCCAGCGCGTTCAGGTAATGGGCGACCGAGGCGAACACATCCGCCGGTTCGTTCCAGATGTCGCGCTTGCCGTCGCCATTGCCATCCACCGCATAGCGCAGGTAGGTGCTGGGCATGAACTGGCAATCGCCCATCGCCCCCGCCCAGGAGCCCGTCAGCTCATCCGCGCGCAGGTTCTCAGCTTCAAGGATTTTGAGTGCGGCGATCAGCTCATCGCCAAAAAACGCCGCGCGGCGGCCTTCATAAGCCAGCGTCGCCAGCGACTGCACCACCGAAAACCCGCCCTTGTTATTGCCATAATCCGATTCAATCGCCCACAGTGCGACGATGTATTTCGGCTGCACGCCATAACGGCGGCTGATTTTCTGCAGCACCGCATGATGCTCCTGCAGCATCGCCCGCCCAATACGGATACGGCGCGGCGAAATGGTGTTACTGATATATTTGCTGAAGGTAATTTTCGTTTCCGGCTGCTTCTGGTCCAGCACCACCACCGAATCATCGAGCGCCACATCGCCCAAGGCATCATCCACCACCGCGGGCGAAATCCCTTCGCTCAGCGCGCGGGCGCGGAAGGTTTCAAGCCACCGCGGAAATCCGTCCGATTGCTGGGCCGAAACGGCAGCCGGAATGGCCAAAAGCGCCATCACCAGCCCAACGATTGTACCACTGCGCCACTGCATACAGCATCCATAGTTGAAGGAACGATTCCTCAGGGACAGTTGTTATGACCTTTGCACCACGACTGAGCAAGACGAAACCCCATGAATCCACGCCCAAGCGATTTCTGTCGTCATGTGAAATGCTTAGTGCTATCTTACCTGTGGAAAACATGAGCAGTCATTTCACACCTGAACGCATCATCGGCCCAGACGTGACGGCCTCGGTCGCCGATGTGCTCGCGCGCCATATTGGCACGGGTAAATGGGTGCTGGTTTGCGACGACACAACCTGGGTCGCCGCCGGCGAAGCCGTCTATACCCGGCTCGGCGGGCATAGCTGCGTCACCCCGCATTCGCTTGGCCGCGCCGCCCGCCCGTTGCTCAGCCACACCACCCCACTGATGGATGCAAACTGCGATGGCTTCATCGCCGTGGGCTCGGGCACCATTAACGATGTCACCAAGCTTACCGCCGCGCGGCTCAATAAACCCTATATTTCCATCGCCACCGCCGCCTCGATGAATGGCTACACCTCCGCCAATGCCAGCCTGGAGGAACAGGGGGCGAAGCATTCGTATGCCGCCAGCCCGCCACGTGCCGTGATCGCCGACCTCACCGTCCTTGCCGCAGCACCACGCCGCATGGCCCGCGCCGGGCTTGGCGACACGCTGTGCCGCAATTCGGTCGAGCCCGATATGCTGATGAGCCATTTGCTGCTCGACACCCCTTACCCGCGCGCCTTGTTCGACCGCATGCGTGCCCACGAGGCAGACCTCATCGCCAACGCTGCCGCCCTGCGCGAGGGTAACCCAACCCTCATCCACAAACTGATGGAAGCACTGCTCGATGCCGGGGACGCCATGCGCGAATTTGGCTCCAGCGCCCCGGCCAGCCAGGGCGAGCACATGATCGCCCACACCGCCGAAATGCTTTATGGTGGCGAATTGCGCAAAGTGCTGCATGGCGAGATGATCGCCGTCACCAGCAGCACCATGAGCCATTTGCAGCAGAAAATGCTGCTCGCCCAGCCAACAGTGAAGCCACTACCTAAAGACGAGGGCCAGTTTTTACGACTTTTCGGCAAGCAAGCCGGGCAGGATGCCGTCGCCATGTACCAGAAAAAATTGCTGACGCCCGACATGGCGGCCAGCATCAACGCCCGCATCGCCCCAAACTGGCTGGATATCAAGGCGGCGCTGCTCGCTGTCATGCTACCATCCAACGCCGTCGAACGCGCGTTCATCCAAAGCGGCAATGCCACCCGCCCCACCGAAATCGGCATGAGCGACGACCGCTACCGCACCGCCTGCACCTATGCCTTCATGACGCGCGACCGCTTCACGTTCCTTGATTTAGCCGTAATGAACGATAAACGGATTTAACCGCGCCCACGGTAATTGGCGACGCCCGGATCCGGCAGCCAGAGGCCTTTGGGCGCTTCACTGGTCTGGTAGAAAATATCGATCGGCATGCCACCGCGCGGATACCAGTAGCCACCGATGCGCAGCCATGCCGGGTCAATCGCCGCAATGATGCGCTTGGCGATGGTGATCGAGCAATCTTCGTGAAACGCGCCATGATTGCGGAAAGAATGCAGGAACAGCTTGAGCGATTTGCTCTCCACAATCCACTGCCGCGGCACGTAATCGATCACGAAATGGGCAAAATCCGGCTGGCCGGTTTTGGGGCACAGCGACGTGAATTCCGGCGCCGTGAAGCGGATCAGGTAATCCACATTCGGGTGCGGGTTTTCCACCCGCTCCAGCACCGCCGCCTCGGGCGAGGTGGGCAGCGCGGTCATTTCGCCAAGCTGGGTCAGGTTCTCAGTGCTCATGCGCGGGTGGTAGCGCGCGGGCGGCTATCCGTCAAGAAAATGCCGTCGCGTCAGGCCAGTGTCGGGTCCACCATCCCATTCTCCGCAAACCCCTTGTTGCGCAGCTGGCAGCTATCGCACTGGCCGCACGGCTTGCCCTCGGGGCTTGGGTCATAGCAGCTGATCGTCATCGCATAATCCACGCCAAGGCGCAGCCCTTCACGGATGATTTCGGCCTTACTCATGCGAATAATCGGGGTGTGGATGCGGATATGCTGCTTGGCCTCGACGCCATACGCCGTCGCCAGGTTCGCCGTTTTTTCGAACGCCTCAATAAATTCTGGGCGGCAATCCGGGTAGCCGGAATAATCCAGCGCATTCACGCCGATGAAAATGTCATAGGCCTGCAGCACCTCCGCCCAGGCCAGCGCGAAGCTGAGGAAAATCGTGTTGCGGGCGGGCACATAGGTGATGGGCACCCCTTCGCCAATCTGCGCATCCGTGCGCGATTTGGGCACGGCAATCTCATCCGTCAGCGCCGACCCGCCAAATAGCCGCAAATCAATATCCGCCACTTTATGCTCATGCGCACCCAGCGCCTCCGCCACTTTCTTGGCCGAAAGCAGCTCCACCGCATGGCGCTGCCCATAGCGGAAGCTCAGGCAATAGACCTCAAACCCCTGCGCCCGCGCCATCGCCAGCGTCGTCGCCGAATCCAACCCGCCGCTTAATAGTAACACTGCTTTTTTCACGCAATCCCCAACATCTTATGTGTCTGGAGTGATAGGCGATAGCCATGGGTTTGTGCAAGCATCAGCGCGCGCTGGGTGTTGGCGCGGTTGCGCGCTTCATCCCCCACATCCATGGGCTGCACATAGACCGGGATCGCCCGGCCCGCCTGCCCCACCTGCCCGATATCGCTATATTCCGCCTCATCCGCCGAGATGATGAACTTCAGCGCATCCGCCCGCTCCAGCACTTCCGGGCGGATTGGGTAATAGCGCCCATCCGTCACCTTCGGCGAGCAGACGATGTTCACCGCCGCCGGCAGTGGCCGCCACAGCGTGCCATTTGTCTCGATCTGCACGCGCAAACCGCGCGCCAGCAGCGCCTCGCACAGCGGCCCAATCTCCTGCCGCAGCGGCTCCCCGCCGGTGATCACCACCAGATCGCGGATCCCCGCAGCGGTCGCCACCACCGTTTCCAGCAGCGTTGCGAGCGCCATTTCCTCGAAAATCTCAAATTCCGTATCGCAAAATCCACAGGCCAGGTTGCAGCCACCCAGCCGCACAAACACCGCTGGCTGGCCCACAAACGGCCCCTCACCCTGCAAGGTGGGGAATATCTCTACCACCTTCAGCGTGCTGCCGTCGCCCTTCTCGGGCCCGCGTTTGGGATTTTTGCCGAACATCTTGCCTGCCTTTATTTTGGCCGCTACAGTAACGCCCCTATGCCAAAACCGCAAGATGCCGAATCGATCGAAAAATACGAAGACGCCGGGCTTGAAACAAAGCTCGTCCACGGCGGCAGCCTGCGCTCGCAATATGGCGAGGTTTCGGAGGCCATTTTCCTCAATTCCGGCTTCTGCTATGACAGCGCCGAAACCGCCGAGAAGCGCTTCAACGGCGAAGAACCGGGCTTTGTCTACTCCCGCTACCGCAACCCAACGCTGGCCATGCTCGAAGACAGGCTGTGCCTGCTCGAGGGCGCGCAGAGCTGCATCGCCGTCGCATCCGGCATGGCGGCGGTGTTTGCCAGCCTCATGGGTGTGCTGAAAGCGGGCGACCGCGTGCTCGCCAACCGCGTGCTGTTTGGCTCCTGCCATTACATCATCACCGAGATTTTGCCGCGTTTCGGCATCACCACCGAACTGGTGGATGGCCACGACCTGCCCGCATGGGAGCGCGCCCTCAGCACCCCGGCGCAGGCGGTGTTCATTGAATCCCCCGCCAACCCAACGCTGCAGCTCACCGACATCGCCGCCGTGTGCGCGCTTGCAAAAAAAGCCGGGGCGCTGGTCGTGGTCGATAATGTCTTCGCCACCCCGATGTTCCAAAAACCGCTCGCCCTCGGCGCGGATATGGTCGTCTACTCCACCACCAAATATTTCGATGGGCAGGGCCGCACGCTCGGCGGCGCCATCCTCGGCGACAAGCAGCTGCTGGAAGAGCGCATCCTGCCCTTCCACCGCCACACCGGCCCGGCGCTCAGCCCGTTCAACGCCTGGGTCATCCTCAAAGGCCTCGAAACCCTGCCCATGCGCATGGAACGCCACACCAGCAACGCCCAGACCCTCGCCGAGCTGATGGAAACCCACCCGGCGATTGAAGCGGTCTACTATCCCGGCCTGCGCAGCTTCGCGCAATACAGCCTCGCCCAAACGCAAATGAGCGGTGCGGGCGGCCTCATCGCCTTCTCGCTGAAGGGCGGCAAAGCGGCCGCTTTCCGCTTCCTCAACGCATTGTCGATCGTCGCTATTTCCAATAATCTTGGCGATGCAAAAAGCCTCGCCACCCACCCGGCGACCACCACCCACAGCAACATGACCGCCGACGCCCGCGCCGCGATTGGCATCACGGATGGCACCTTGCGCCTGTCCGTCGGCCTCGAATCCATCGCCGACCTGAAGCGCGACATCACCGCCGCCCTGCAGGCCGCTGCGTGAAAAAGCGCCTACCGCTTATCCTGTTTTTCTGCCTTCTCGCGATGGCGGTTTACCTTGCCCTCGACACCGCACCAGCACCCCAAAAAACCGAAACCCTGCGCGCCCATATTGACCGCACCCACCGCGGCGCGCTCACCCTCAACCTTGAGCTCGTCACCACCCCCGAGGGGCGTGAACGCGGACTCATGAACCGCACCAGCTTGCAGCCGTATGACGGCATGGCGTTCTTCTTCCCGCGCGTCGCCCCGCAGTATTTCTGGATGAAAAACACCCTCATTCCGCTCGATATCCTCTTCATCGACCAGAACAGGCGCATCGTCACCATTGCCCGTGGCGAGCCATTCTCCGAGGCGCGACTAGGCAGCAACGGCCCCATCGAAACCGTGATTGAGCTTGACGCTGGCCGCGCCGCGAAGGATGGTATCGCGGTAGGGGATGTCGTCCATTATGAAACCAAAGTTCCGCCCAGCCAACTGGCTCGCTAGCGTACTCGCTCTTGCATTGCCGCTCATGGCAAGCGCGCAGGCAAGCTCCGTCATTTTCGAGCGCGCGGATGTCACGATCGAATCCCCGCCATCCACCGATAAAGAACCAAAACCCAGCCACCCCACGCTGAAATACAGCGTCGAATCCCGCCCCGAAGACGCGCTGCGGCTGGAATATATCCACACGCTCAACGGCCTCACCGCCGATACCGGTGTCCTCATCGTCTTCGATGCGCCAAGCATGGTGCCGCTGCCCGCCATGAAGGTCTACACCCCGGTCGATGCCCTGTTCATCGCGGATGATGGCACGGTCGTGCAAATCCTACCCAATGTGGTGCTGGGCGACATTACGCAGGAAATCAAAGCACGCGAGCCGGTGAAGGCCTTCTTCTTCATCAAAGCGGGCGAAGCGGCAATGCGCAACATCCACCCGCGTGACACCGTCAGCGGCAAAATGTTCGCCATCGCGCCGCCGGTGCAGCAGTAGGCCGCGTCAGCCAACCACCCGCAGCGCTTCAATCACCACATGTGCCTGCGCCTGGGGGTATTCATCCACCAATGTCAGGTGAATCACGGCCTTATAGCCCACCGGCGTCAAGGCCTGCAGCGCGGCTGCCGCACCGCCATGCAGCCGGAACGTCGGCTTGCCGCTGGGCAAATTCACCACTTCGATATCGCGCCAGTAAATCCCACCACCGGCGCCGACGCCCGTGCCCAGCGCCTTGCCCAGCGCCTCTTTCGCCGCAAAGCGCTTCGCATAGGTGCTGGCCACGCCATTGCGGTTGCCGCCGCCGGCCCGGCGCTGCGCCTTCGCGCGCTCGCCCTCGGTGAAAATGCGCTGTTCAAACGCCACGCCAAACCGCGCCAGCGAGCGCTCAATGCGGGTGATGTCGCAAATATCGTTACCAATGCCCAGGATCATGCGCGCGCCTCATCCATCAACTGCCGCATCCGCGCAATCGCGGCCGGCAACCCCATGAACATCGCCTCGCCCATCAGGAAATGGCCGATATTCAGCTCGTGCAGCTCCGCCATCGCCGCTACCGGGCTCACATTGTCAAATGTCAGCCCATGCCCTGCATGCATCTCCAGCCCCAGCGCATTCCCAAGAGTCGCCGCCCGCTGCAACAGCGCCAGCTCCTCACCAAACTCCGCACTCTCACGGTCAAACTGCGCATACCGCCCCGTATGCAGCTCCACAATATCCGCACCGACACGTTTGGCCGCTTCCAGCTGTGGCGCCTGCGGGTCGATGAACAGCGAAATCCGGATCCCCACCGCCACCAGCGGCGCAATATACTCCCGCAGCGCCGCCTCCTGCGCCACCACATTCAGCCCGCCTTCGGTCGTCCGCTCCGCGCGGCTTTCGGGCACCAGGCAACAGGCATGGGGGCGAATTTCAAGCGCGATGCGCTGCATTTCCGCCGTCGCCGCCATCTCGAAATTCAGCGGCAGGGCAATGGCATGCTTCAGCCCCACCATATCCGCATCCGTGATATGCCGCCGATCCTCCCGCAGATGGGCCGTAATCCCATCCGCCCCGGCCTGCTGCGCCAGCAGCGCTGCCGCCACGGGGTCCGGGTGCGCCCCACCGCGCGCATTGCGCAGCGTCGCCACATGATCGATATTCACGCCCAGTCGAAGATGATGCATGCCACAAGCTTACAACGCCCACGCCGCCGCACCAACGAAAAAAGGCGATCCCGTGGGGGACCGCCTTTTTCATAAACCATCCGCTAGCAATCAGCGATCGCGCTCGGAGGATTGCTGGCGCTCGCTCATCACCCGGTTGGTGTGACGCCCAAGCACTTTTGAGCCCGCATAGACCGTACCAGCAGCAAGCCCCGTCGCGGCCAGAGCTGCCGTCACCGGCTTCTCTTTCGCAATCCCAACGATGGCCTTGCCGAAGCTGTTGTCGTGGTTCTTGATCGCTGCTGCAACATACGCATCACCAGCCTGAACACCCTGCTTGGCATTGCGCGCTGCTGCACTGGCCGCCGACCCTGCATGCCCCGCCACGTCGCCCAGGGACGACCACAGCGACTTCATGCTGGCCTTGAAACCGTTAGCTGCTGCAGCGGCGCCAGACATTCATTAGCTCCCTATGCGCGACCGGTTGCTGGCTCGTTGTTGCGGCTGTTGGCCACTTCCGAAGCACGGTCGCCCGGCCCCTTGTTACCCAGCGCCGACACGGCAGCATACACGGCACCCGTAACCAGCGCACCAGCGCCAATCACCTTGCCCCAACGCGTGGAACCGATGGCGCCATGCTTGGTCACCATTTCACTGACCGATTTGCCTTCTTTCTTGGCAACTTCTTCCATCCATGGCTGCGTACGCTTGAACTCGAACGCCTTCGTGAAGAAGCCACGGCCTTTTTCACCCGTCGATGACGCGCTCGAAGCAAGCGAGCTCATCGCCGAAGATGCGGTCTTCACCGTTTTAAACGCTTCACGTTCTGCAGCCGAGAACTCTTTTTCCATCGCACCGTAGATGTGGTGTTTGATGTCGGCATTGTCCGTCACCAGCGTATCAAGTTTTCTGCCTTCTGCCTCAATCGCTTTATCCAATTTACCTTTGAAGAAGCTATCTGCCTTCTCTGCTTGAAGCTTACGGATTTCTTTACCGATTTTCAGCGCTTCAGCCTGTGCAGCCGCAATTTCCGTTTCCAGCGTCGTGGCGATATGGTTCAGATCCAAACCGCTAATATTCGCTTTATTTTTAACCCCGGTCACGCCTGCCGCAAACTGATCTACAACTTCTTTCGGCAGCACATCTTTGATGCCTTCCGGTGCGGAAGCAAGAAGCTTCTTGATGCTTTCTTCAGTGTACTCGGCTCCACCGTGCGCAGTAACCAGTTGATCAATCGTGCTGCGCAGGCTCTTCACTTCACCGTCAAGCTTGGCAAAATCAATTACCGGCACCTTCTTCTCGACGCCATCGACCACTTTCTTGAACTGCTCCACACCTTTAAGGACGTTTGACGCATCTGCCTCAAGGAGGTTGATCGAATCAGGATGCGCCACCAAAATTTTCTTCAGCTTGGCAAGTTTATCGGCACCCGCAGCTTCACCAGGCGTCAGGGTTTTGATAACCGCTTCGATTTCGTCCGCAGCGCCGAACACGCCCGAGATGCCCTTAACCTCATCCGCATGCTTTTTGGCTAAATTTTTGAACACCCCGCGCAGGGCAGCGGCTTCTTTCACGTCTGCAATTTCAGCAGCGCTGGCGGTTTTTGCTGCAGCGGCAAATTCTTTGGCAGCCGTTTTCAAAGCATCCACATCCGTGAGCACCGTTTCACCGAGCTTGACTGTTCCATCAGCAAGGAAGCTGTATTTGACATCGCCTACTTTCAGTTTGACGGTCCCTGCTTCAACATTCCCAAAATCAAAAGCTGTGGTGGTGGCCATAATTCTTCTCCTAAAAACTCGTTACATGAACCAAACATAACCGATTCATCCACCAAGTAGTGTGAAGATTATGTGACAATGAGGTTAACGGCCCGTTTGGGGCTAGACGCGCTCGACGCTCTGGATCACGTCTTTGGCTCTCAGGCTCGCGATAATGCTGTTCAGGTGCCGTGCATTTTTTACTTCGACATCGATTAAAATATCAAAAAAATCGGTGCTGCGGTTGGTGATTTTTAGGTTGCTGATGTTGCCCTCATCCTTCGCAATCACGTTGGCGACGCTGGCCAGCGCGGCCGTTTCGTGGCTCAAACTCACCCGCAGGCGGCCGATGAACAGCTCGTCCTGCCCGCTCGCATCCCACGCCACATCGATCCATTTTTCGGGGCTATCGGCGAAATTCTCGAGCGTATCGCAATCCATCGTGTGGATGGTAATCCCCTTGCCGGTCGCCACAATGCCGACGATTTTATCGCCGGGAATCGGGTGGCAGCAGCCCGCGTAATGGATCGCCATGCCGGGCACGAGGCCCTTGATCGGCATCGGCACCGCTTTTTTCGATTTCTTCTTGATGTTGATGATATCAAACGGATTTTTAACCCCGTGCGACTCGGATTTGCGGGTGTGGAACACCGCATCATACACCTGGTTGCGGTTGATAATCCCCTCGCCCACCTCGGCGAACAGGTCATCGACCTCCTTCTTCTTCAGCACCGCCATCGCCGGTTCGAGCATTTTCTCGGTCAGGTCGTGGCCTTCCTGCTTGAAGGTTTTGGTGAGGATGGCCTTGCCGAGGGTCACATATTCCTCGCGCTGCTGGTCGCGAATATAGCGGCGGATCTCGGATTTCGCCTTGCCGGTGACCACAAACCGCTCCCAGCTGGGGCTCGGCGTCTGGGTTTTGGCGGTAATAATATCGACCTGATCGCCGTTTTTAAGCGTGTGCTTCAGCGGCACAATCCGCCCGTTCACCTTGGCGCCAACGCAGGTGAAGCCCACGCCCGAATGCACCGCAAACGCGAAATCCACCGGCGTACTGCCGCGCGGCAGGGCGATAATATCGCCCTTGGGCGTGAAGCAGAACACCTGGTCGTGATACATTTCCAGCTTGGTATGTTCGAGGAACTCCTCCGCACCTTCGGATTGCTCCATGATTTCAAGCAGTTCGCGCACCCAGCGGTATTGCTTGCCCTCGGTGCTGACCTTATCCTTGCCTTCACCCTGTTTATAGCCCCAATGCGCCGCGATCCCGTATTCCGCGACCTCCTGCATGTCCTCGGTGCGGATCTGGATCTCGATGCGCTGCTGCTGCGGGCCAATAACGGCAGTGTGGATCGATTGGTAGCCGTTGACCTTGGGCGTCGAGATGTAATCCTTAAAATGGCCCGGAATCGTGTGGTATTTCTCGTGAATCAGCCCCAGCGCATGGTAGCAATCCGCAATGCTCGGCGCGATGACGCGGAAACCCACAATATCCGCCAGCTGCTCGAAAGTGACGCCCTTGCTCTCCATCTTTTTCCAGATGGAATAGGGCTTTTTCTCGCGGCCATAGATTTTCAGGCCGTTCAGCCCGCCGCCCACCGCCAGTTCGCGGAGGATTTCCTCGACCCGCTGCACCTGCGTTTTACCCTGTTTACGCAAAAATTCCAATCGCTTGATGATGGATTCCCGCGCTTCCGGGAACAGCTCCTTAAAGGCCAGGTCCTGCAGCTCTTCCTTCATCCGCCGCATGCCGATGCGTTCGGCGAGGGCGGCATAAATCTCCAGTGTTTCACGGGCAATGCGCTGGCGTTTTTCCGGTTTGGGGATGTAGTGCAGCGTCTCCATGTTGTGCAGGCGATCGGCCAGCTTCACCATCAGTACGCGCAGATCCTGCGCCATCGCCAGCACCAGCTTGCGGAAATTTTCCGCCTGTTTGCTCGATTCGGATTTGATTTCAAGCCGGTTCAGCTTGGTCACCCCATCCACCAGCCCGCGGATTTCGGCACCAAACAGATGCTCGATCTCATCCAGCGTGGCGTCGGTGTCCTCCACCGTATCATGCAACAAGGCGGTGATGATGGAAGCGGTATCCAGCTTATATTGCGTTAATTTATAAGCAACTTCAACCGGATGCGAGAAATAGGGATCACCCGAGGCCCGCTTTTGCGCGCCGTGCTTTTGCATCGCGTAGACATAGGCGCGGTTGAGGGCGTCCTCATCCGCGTCCGGGTCATACGCGCGGATTTTATCCACCAACTCCATTTGCCGAATCATGCACCCACTATAGCGGGTGCGCCGCACCATGGCCAGAAATCAGTGTATTTTTTGGCTGGAACACAGCCATCGAGGCGGGAATACGTCGAAATAGCAACAGCCGAAGAACTAGTCTTCGACTTCGATATTCTCTTCCACAAAGCTCATGCCCTGGCCTTGTTGCTCGACAAAATGGGTCTGCGGCTCGAAGGATTCCTCGATGTCGCCACGGTTATTGACCGTGTAGCTGGCATGGGCGTCTTCTTCGATCACATCGCTTGGGTCGAACCCGGCTTTTTTCTGGAAATTGACGATGATTTCCTCGTGAACAACCTTCACATCAATCGTTTTATCGGCGATTTCGCGCAGCGAAACAACGGCGTCCTTATCGTTATCACGGTCAATGGTCAGCGGCATACCGGACGAAATCTGCTTCGCGCGCTGGGCGGCGACAACCACCAGATCAAAGCGGTTCGGGATGGTGAGGATGCAATCTTCAACGGTGACGCGGGCCATGGTTACTCCGGGAATGAAAGATGAAAGATGGTGGGTGGTTAAGGGAATTTCTTGTGTTTTGCAAGTAAAACGTTAGATTTGCAGCCCACCCCACCGCACGCTCAATGATGGACGTTTATGGCCGATTTACTCAACAAACCGCACGGCGACGACAAAAAACTCCCCAAACCCGACTGGATCCGCGTGAAAGCGCCGCAGTCCGAGGGCTATATGAACACGCGCGATTTGATGCGCAAAAACAAGCTCAACACCGTTTGCGAGGAAGCCGCCTGCCCCAATATCGGCGAATGCTGGAGCAAAGGCCACGCCACCGTGATGATCCTCGGCTCCGTCTGCACGCGGGCCTGCGCCTTCTGCAACATCGCCACCGGCCAGCCCGATACGCTCGACCCGCATGAGCCGAAGAATCTCGCCGAAGCGGTCGGCAAGCTGGGCCTCAACCACGTGGTCATCACCTCGGTAGACCGGGATGATCTGGACGATGGCGGCGCGCAACATTTCGCGCAATGCATCGAATATATCCGCACCACTGCGCCCACCACGACCATTGAAATCCTGACGCCCGATTTCCTGCGCAAAGAGCACGCGATCCCTGTCATCGCCGGCGCGCGGCCGGATGTGTTCAACCACAATATCGAAACCGTGCCCTCGCTCTATAAGCGCATCCGCCCGGGCGCGCGTTATTTCAATTCGCTGCACCTGCTGAAAACGGTGAAAGAGCTGCAGCCGGGCGTGTTCACCAAATCCGGCATCATGGTCGGCCTTGGCGAAACGACGGATGAAGTGCTGCAGGTGATGGATGATCTGCGCGCGGCGGAGGTCGATTTCATGACCATCGGCCAATATCTGCAACCCACCCCCGCCCATGCGCCGGTCGATCGCTATGTGACACCCGATGAGTTCCGCTACCTCGAACGCGTGGCCTATACCAAGGGCTTCCTCATGGTCAGCGCCTCACCGCTCACCCGCTCCAGCTACCACGCCGACGCCGACTTCGCCAAAATGCGCGACGCGCGCAATGCGAAACTGGCAGCCGTCCACAGCGCTGCGAATGATAACGCGTAGGCTATATTGCCCACTGCCCATTGCGCCCATTTATCTTTGCTAGCACACGCTTCACATGTTTTTCCGTCTGGTCGCCCACAGGAATGATGCCGGGCAATGCCTGATCTGGTGTAAAGCCACGCCCTACCGCGGCATCCAGCAATGCCTGTTGCGAGGCAAACCTGTAATTGCGAACCACCTTATTGACTTGGCTGTTAGAAGCATGCTCGCCATCGGCCAATAGCTTTGCCAGTGATGCACGCACAACTCCCAAAAATTGACATGTTTTTTCAGGTATATGCTTCGTGTCAATGACGATAGTGTTACTGCTATTGGAGAAAATTTTTTCATCTTTCAAAAGCAGATACGTCAATGCCCTGCTAAAAAGGCCACGATCAATGGGTTGAGGCAATTTACTCGCAGCATCTAATACGGCCTTCTCAAGCGCTTCAGCATCCAAGCCATTGTATTCAATATTTATTTTCTGAAGATAAGCCGAAGCATATTGCTGAAAGCGCAACCCAAAGTTTTCTGCATCATCAAAGTTCTTGCGCGACATACTAAGAGACATAGTATTAACAACCTCAATAAATTCTTGTGGCTCATATCCCCTAAATTCACGAATGGCCTTGAGCGCCGCGCCCAATCGCTTGCCATGCGCCTTTGCTGCTTTTTCTTCTGCTCCGTGTGCCATCACCATCTCGATAAATGCTATTATAAAACATTAATGTAACAGCTCCCCTTGCATCCCGGCGTGACAATTGTATGAAGATTCCATGCCCGCTTACAGTGAAACACGCCACCTGCCCTACACGCCGCAACAGATGTACGCGCTGGTGCTTGATATCGAGCACTATCCGGCCTTCCTGCCATGGTGCCGGGCGGCGCGGATCATCGCCCGCGAGGAAACAAGCTTTATCGGCGAGCTGGTCATCAGCTTCAGCCACCTGACGGAGCGCTACACCTCGCGCGTCACCCCGGTGCCGCCGGTGGGCGATGCGCCGGGAAGCATCAATGTCGATCTGGTCAGCGGGCCGTTTCACCGGCTCAGCAACCATTGGCGCTTCGTGCCCAAGGATGGCGGCACGGAAATTCACCTCGAACTGGATTTCCAGTTCAAATCGAAGCTGCTCGATAGTTTGATCGGCGGACTTTTTGGCCGGGCCTCGGAAAAAATGGGTGCCGCCTTCACCGCCCGCGCGCATGCGCTCTATGGGCCGGGCGCATTATAGCAGCTTGCGCTGCTTGAGATAGGCATAGGGCAAAATCGCCGCAAACGACATCAGCACCAGCGCGCCGAGATAGCCAAAATGCCATTCCAGCTCGGGCATCAGCTTAAAGTTCATCCCATAAATCCCCGCAACCAATGTCGGCGGCAGGAAAATGAGCGACGCCACCGAAAGCACCCGGAACACCGCATTCTGGTTGATGCTGATCATCCCCAGCGTCGCATCCAGCAGGAAATTGACGCGACCGGTCAGGTACGTCCCATGGTCGATCAAGCCCGAAATATCCTTACGGATGGCAACAAGCTCCGTCTCGTTTTCCGTCACGCACATTTTTTTGTGGTGGTTGGCATAGCCCGCGACACGCCCGAAGGTGACAAGGCTCTCATGGATTTTGGAGGATAAATCCCCGCTGCGGCCAATACGCTCCAGCACCTGCTGGTAATCCGCCGATTTGGCTGCAGGCCCTGCCTTCTGGCTACGAAAAATATCCTTGGTGATGCGGTCAATATCGCGGTCCAACCGCTCCAGAATATCGGCGATGCGGTTCACGATCGCATCCATCAACCCCAGAAACAGCGTGTTTTCATCGAACTGCGCATCCGGCTGCTTGAGGATCATCGCCGCGAACCGGCGGAAAGATGTCGCATCGACATAGCGAATCGTCACCAACGCAGATGCCGTGAGGATGAATGTCACCGCATGGGTTTCGGGCGCTTGCGTGTCCACCTTGGTGGTCATCGTCGCCGTCATGTAATGCGCGCCGCGATCCTGGTAGAGCCGGTTGGAGACCTCGATCTCGTGCATCTCCTCGCGGGTGGGAATTTCGAGGCCGAGGAATGCCTCCACCGCCAGCTCTTCCTCCCGCGTCGGGTTCAGCAGGTCGATCCAGACGGTATTTTTTGGAATTTCCAGCCCGGCACCGCCCGCTTGCGCGGTGACACGGCCGTTTTCCTGACTGTAAATCATCATACGAAAGCCCAGGCGCGCCAATTTGCGTTAATGCGGGTTGATGCATGTGGCATAGCAGCGCGCCCCCAGCCTGTCACTTGTATTCTTGGCCCGCCGTGCTACGCATGGGGCATGAAAAAGCCAGCCACTCACATTCCCTTCACCCGCGCCCACTGGCTTGGCAAAGTGAAGCGCTCGCTGCTCATCGCCGCCATCATGGTCAGCACCTCGCTCACCATCGGCATTCTCGGCTATCATTATCTGGGCGCGCTACCATGGGTGGATGCGCTGCTCGAAGCGTCGATGATCCTTGGCGGCATGGGCCCCGTGTCACCCATGCAAAATGATGCCGTAAAAATCTTCGCCTCGGCCTATGCGCTGTTCAGTGGCCTCGCGCTGGTTTCCACCACCGGCATGCTGCTTGCCCCGTGGCTGCAGCGCATGCTCTACCACACCCACCGGCAAGCGCATTGCGACGCAGTCATCGCGCAAAAAGATTAGCGTTGCTTGGGCACCAGCAGCGTTTTCGGCCGCCGCTCTTTCGCCACATTGAATAGCGAGAAGGTGCGATTCACATAATTCGTCACGCCCTTGATGCCGTTCATATATTCCGTCAATGCAGGCGTGTTTTCCGCCTCCACCAGCCGCACCCGGCGGCTTGGGTCAATGGTCTCGAACGACACATAAAACCACGGCTCGCCGCGTTTGATGATGAGGTCTTTGCTCGTGTCATACCACTCGAACGCCCACACCAGCCCGCGCGGCCACACATCAATCGGGAAGCGCCCGCCGATCAGCAGCCCCGGCCACGGCGTCCCCGTCGGGTGATAAAACGGCGGCAGCTGATTGATCGTCACCGCCTCATCCGCAAGAAACACATACGGCGTCATGAACTGCAGGATCGGCCGGTTCGGGTCGCGCCATTCCTTGCGATTCACAATCGCAAACATCTTGTTCAGGTGCGATGGGCGGATGGTCGATTGATCGCCCGCCAGGTTAATCAGCCCCGGCTCATCGCCGTTGGGCTTATAGCGCAGCTGAATATCCACCGGGCAGGTCACTTCAAACAGGCGCGACTCATGGTCATTCACCGCCGGGCAGACGGAAACGCCCTTCGCATGCGCCGTGCGGCCGGGCGGGCGCGACATTTTGCGCGGCGCATCCCAGATAAAACTGGCCTTGTCGGTATCCAGCAGCCAGCCCACATCCACCACGCGGTTGGCCGGGCTATCGTCAGGTTTTTTGCAAAATGAAAACATGCGCCCATCATAAGGACGGCCACGCCAAAAAGTCACGATGAAAATTTTGGTGTATTTTGCGCCCGCGCCCATTATAGAACGCATTCCTCAGACGCAAGGGGTGGCCGAGTGCCAGCCGTCCGGCGCGAGGACCAATAGACTAAACCACGAGGCGATGCCTTGCGGATATGAATACGGAGGGGTGGCCGAGTGGTTTAAGGCGCACGCCTGGAAAGTGTGTGTACGTTAACGCGTACCGAGAGTTCGAATCTCTTCCCCTCCTCCATATAAAAAGCCCGCCCGTGCGGGCTTTTTATATGGAGGATGAGACGATTGCTTCCAGAAGAACCCTAGTTCGACAAAACGCCAGCAGGCGTTTTGGACTCGTAGCGCAGCGAAGAGCCCGCAGGGTGGAGGCCAGCAGGCCGACATCAATCTCTTCCATCCATACAATTGATCGACAAAAATAATCTCTATTTTTGAAAAACACGCTTAGCAAAAGCTCTTTTAGTTTTTACTTCCGACAGCTACAATTTCGACATGAGCAAAAAACATCTTAAAATTGCTGAGAAGTTTTTACAAAAAACTTTCCCGAAGGCTAATTCTGCCTTTGTTTCCGGCTCGATTATTCGCGGTGAAGGTAAAGAACATTCAGATTTGGATATTGTTTTATTGTTTACCAAATTGCCGAATGCATTTCGTGAATCATTTATTTTTGAATCCATACCCGTAGAAGTTCTGGCCCATGATAGAGAAACTATTCATTGGTTTATTTCAAATGAGCAAAAGAACGGCAAAGCAAGCCTCGCGCATATGATAACAACCGGCGTTGTTGTACCGAAAGCCACTGTCCTGTCGAAGCAGGTTCTGGCGTGCGCCAATGAATATCTAAAATTGGGTCCGCAAAAACCCTCTAAAAAAGTGCTCGATGAGCTTCGATATAGAATATGCGATATACTGGATGACTTAAGAGATGAGCGTCCAAAACAAGAGGTCATGGCATGCGCCACGCAACTCTATCCTTTACTGGCAGAGCTTATTTTCAGGAATGCTAGCCAATGGGTTGCGGGTGGGAAGTGGATTCCTCGCAGCCTGCAACAACTGGATTCAAGAATGGCCGCTAATTTTGATCACGCATTTGCTGATGCATTCAATGGCAAAACAAAAAAACTGATCCTATTTTCTGAAAAAATCCTAACAGAGGCGGGCGGTCCTTTGTGGGATGGATGGCACTCGGACGCGCCCAATAAATGGAAAAAGAAATTTAAATAGCGGGCCTAGCCCCGCACCTGCCCCATGCGCCAAAGCGCGCCGATGAACAGCCCCTTTGCGGGCGGTAGCAACAGCAGCGACATCGCCACTGCGACGCTGAGCCACACCACCATCGAGAGCCAATCGGGCCAGGTCGAATCCGGGATCACGAACAGTAGCACCGAGGCCAGCACATGGCCGACGATGACAATGGTGAGCCAAGCCGGGCCGTCATCTGCGTTGATATGGGCGTAGGATTCGCCGCATGCGGCGCAGGCATCCACCTGTTTCAGGTAGCGGGCAAACAGTTTGCCTTTGCCGCAATGCGGGCAGCGCCCCACCATGCCGCGCAGCATCACCAGTCCATAATCGAGCGGTTGTTCGGGTTCCATGGCGCTCACCTAGCACAGCCGCGCGCGGTGCGCATCGTTTATTGTGCCACACCTGCGCAGATGCGGTGCCCGCGAATGCCCCGGCAGGCGGTTGGCGCTTGAATTGCGGCAGGATTGCCCGCTATGAATTTCGTCATTGCGAGCGCTTAGCGAAGCAATCCACCTTGGTCACACAAAGGAAGATGGATTGCCGCGCTTCGCTCGCAATGACGACTGTCAAAATCATTCGCGCAAAGGCGATCCCATGGCCTATTTCACCCACAGCACCGCGAAAACCACGCCGATCGTGCCGCTGACCAGCGAGGCGCTGCCCGCATGGCTGAAAAAGCAACCCAAGCCCGTGCAGGCATGGGTCAAAACCCAAAACTTCACCGCCAAGCCCGACAGCGCACTGCTGGTGCCGGATGCGCACGGCGCGCTGGCGATGGTGCTGGCGGGGGTTGAGGCCGCGCCGCATATCTGGTCACTCGCCGCCTTGCCCGCCATGCTGCCCGCTGGCCATTACCGGCTGGAAACCGCTTGGAAAAAACCGGTGCTGGAGGATGCGGCCCTCGGCTTCGCCCTCGCCCAATACCAGTTCAACGCCTATAAAGAAATGGAGCGCAAAGCGCTCGCCCTCGCCGTGCCAAAAACCATCGACCTTGCCGCCCTGCAGGCGCGGGTGGAGGCGATTGGGCTGGTGCGCGACCTCATCAACACCCCGCCCAACGATATGGGCCCGGCCAGCCTCGCCAAAGCGGCGCGCGCGGCGGCCAAGCACATGGGCGCAACCTTCAACGAAATCGTCGGCGATGCGCTGCTGAAACAGGATTACCCCGCCATCCACGCCGTTGGCCGCGCCGGGCCGGAAGCGCCGCGGCTGATCGAGCTGACCCACGGCAAAAAATCGCACCCGCTGGTGGTGCTGGTCGGCAAGGGCGTGACGTTTGATACGGGTGGGCTGGACATTAAGCCCTATGCCTCGATGAAGCTGATGAAAAAGGACATGGGCGGCGCGGCACTGGTGCTGGGCCTTGCCCAGGCCATCATCGCCGCCAAGCTGCCCATTCGCTTGCGCGTGCTGATTCCGGCGGTGGAAAACAGCATCAGCCGTAACGCGTTTCGCCCGCAGGATGTGGTGCCCACACGCAAGGGCCTCACCATCGAAATCGGCTCGACAGATGCGGAGGGCCGCGTCATCCTCGCCGATGCGCTGACCGAGGGCGACCGCAGCAAACCGGCGCTGATGATCGATGTCGCCACCCTCACCGGCGCTGCCCGCACGGCGCTGGGCACCGAATTGCCCGCACTCTATTCCAACCGCGACGACATCGCCCGCGACATCGTAAAACACGCGATGGCCGTGCGCGATCCTATGTGGGCGATGCCGCTCTGGCAGGGCTACGCAAAATACATCAACAGCCCGATTGCCGATGTGACCAATACGCCCAATTACGGCTTCGCGGGCAGCATCACCGCCGCACTGTTTCTCGAACGGTTCGTGTCGCCAGAAACGCCGTGGGTGCATATCGACAGCTATGCGTGGAACGCCGAAGCGCAGCCGGGCCGCCCAGTCGGTGGCGAGGCGCTCACGCTGCGCGCGCTGTTCGCCTATTTACAATCCCGCTTTGCTTGATAGGATCGTTGCATGAGCGAAACACCCGCCCCCTTTGAAGCATTGAAACAATGGCAACGTGTCATCGCGCGCTCCCTGCGCGAATTGCCGTATGACCTTTCGCAACGCCAGATCGGGGTGATCCTTACCGTCTATATGACCCCGCCGCCGCACACCATCCGCAGCCTCGCCGAGCATTTGAACGTGTCCAAGCCCGCTATCTGCCGCGCGGTCGATGCGCTGTCGGTGCTCGACCTGCTGCGCCGTAAAAAGGACGAAGACGACCGCCGCAATGTGTTCCTGCAGCGCACGATCAACGGCTCCGTCTTCCTGCGTGATTTCGCCGATATCATCGTCCGCGAAACCACCACCCCGGTGACCGCACAACCGATTTTGTCAATATAGGAAATTATTTCCTAGTTATGCACAAAATAGCGCTTGCAAAAATTCCTAACTTCTATAGATTAACAATGTAGGCAAATTGTGCTTACCGACCAAGAAAAACAAAAATAACCGAATAAAAACAAAAGCGTAAAAAACGCATAAAGATGAGTGAAACAGGGGCCCCTTGCACAACGAAACCGTCATACTTTGCACCGAAATCACTCGCTTTACTCTGGCAAGCTCCACTTCCTATTTGCAACCCGTTGACCGCACCACCACGTATGGCGCGCTCACCCCTTTGTCACTGGAGTAGCGCATGAACGCGATGGTGCAATCCCTCAAAGACCTCAACCAGATCAAACTCGCGGCCATGATCGGCACCGCCGTCGTCATGATCGGGTTTTTCGCGTATATCTCCCTGCGCGTCGCCGTGCCGACCTTTGCACCACTCTACAATGCGGTACCCGTCGAGGATGGCGGCAAAATCGTCGCCGAGCTGGAACTGCAAAACATCCCGTATGAACTCAAGCGCAACGGCACCCAGATCCTCGTCCCCGCCGACCAGGTCGATAAATTGCGCCTCAAGCTCGCCCAGCGCGGTCTGCCATCGCAAGGCTCGATGATCGGCTATGAAATTTTCGATAAGTCCGACACGCTCGGCACCTCGAACTTCGTGCTCAACATCAACCAGCTGCGCGCGCTGGAAGGCGAGCTGGCCCGCACCATCGGCAGCTTCGACACGGTTGAGGTCGCCCGCGTCCACCTCGTCACCCCCAAGCGCGAACTCTTTTCGCGTGACGCGATGGAGCCAACCGCATCCGTCGCCGTGAAGCTGCGCGCCACGGGCGGGCTTAACAAAAACGAAATCGCCGCCATCCGCAACTTGGTGGCCAGCGCCGTCCCCGGCCTGAAGCCCACCCGCGTCACCGTGGTCGATAGCCGCGGCGTGCTGCTCGCCAAAGGGGTCGATGAATCCAACGACGCCAACGCCGTCAGCGAAGACGCCGAAGGCTTCCGCGCCGATTACGAAAAGAAAACGATGGAGCGCCTCGAAAAACTGCTCGAACAATCGGTCGGTATCGGCAAAGTAAAAGCCGAAGTGCACGCGGATATCGATTTCAACCGCACCATCACCAATTCTGAGAAATATGACCCCGAAGGCCAGGTTGCCCGCTCCGTGCAATCGGTGAAAGAAGATGAAAGCGGCAACGAAAAATCGACCGATAATTCGGTGAGCGTCAGCAACAACCTGCCCGCCGCGCAAGCTGCATCGGGCGGCGCAGGCACGACCAACAGCAACAACAAAAAACGCGTCGAGGAGACCACCAACTTCGAGATCAGCAAAGCCACCACCAACTCGGTCAAGGAAGCCGGGGTCATCAAACGCCTCAGCGTCGCTGTGCTGGTCGATGGCATTTCCACCATCGATAAGGATGGCAAAACCACCTACGCCCCACGCCCGGATGCCGAGCTGAAACAGCTTGAAAAACTCGTGCAATCCGCCGTCGGTTACGATTCGACCCGTGGCGACGAAGTCAGCGTCATCAACATGCCATTCGCCGCCGCCCCGACCGATATGTTCGCCACCTCGCCGTTCGACTGGATCAAACAGGACCTCAACTCCATCATCCAGACCATGGTGCTCGGCGGCGTGGCGATCCTCGCCATCCTGCTGGTCATCCGTCCGCTGGTGGCCCGCGCGATCGAGTCCGCCGCTGCCGCTGCGAAAGAGGATGAGATGGAACAGGCCGCCCTCGCCGCCCCATCCATCGCCGCCCGCCTGACCGACCAGTCGCGCCTCAAAGCCTTTGCGGATGATGATTCCCTCGAAGGTGATGACGGCGAAGACATGATCAACATCGACCGCATCCAGGGCAAACTGCGCTCATCCAGCTACATGAAGATCAACAAAATGATTGATAAACACCCTGACGAAACGGCCCAGATCCTTCGTCAGTGGCTTGCCGTATCCTAAAGGAGCACTCATCGATGCCACCCGTCCCTGCCCAGAACGATAAAAAGGAAGACTACCGCAAGCTGACCGGCGTGCAGAAAGCGGCGATCATCCTGATGTCGGTGGATGAGGAAAACTCCATCAAGATCCTCAGCGCGATGACGGATGAGGAAATCAAGGAACTCTCCAACACCATGTCTTCCCTCGGCACCGTCAGCGCGGAAACCGTGGAGCGCCTGTTTGTCGATTTCGTGGAATCCATGTCCTCTTCCGGCGTCGTCGTCGGCACGTTCGATTCCACCGAGCGCCTGCTGCTCAAGGCGCTCGGCAAAGACCGCGTCGATGGCATCATGGAAGACATCCGCGGCCCCGCCGGCCGCACGACATGGGACAAACTGGGCAACGTGAACGAGGAAATCCTCGCCACTTTCCTCAAGAACGAATACCCGCAGACCATTGCGCTGGTGCTGTCGAAAATCAAAGCCGAACACGCCGCGCGCGTGCTTGCCGTGTTCCCCGAAGAACTCTCGCTCGAAGTCATCATGCGCATGCTGAGCATGGAAGCGGTGAAGAAAGAAGTACTCGATGGCGTCGAAAAAACCCTGCGCCTCGAATTCATGAACAACCTCGCCAAAACCCAGCGCCGCGATACGCATGAAATCATGGCGGAAATTTTCAACAACTTCGACCGCAACACCGAATCGAAATTCATGGCCATCCTCGAACAGAAGAGTGGCGATTCCGCCGAGCGCATCCGCGCCCTCATGTTCACCTTCGAGGATCTCAAGAAGGTCGATCCATCCGGCATGCAGACCCTGCTGCGCCAGGTGCCAAAAGAGAAACTGGGCATCGCCATGAAAGGCGCGTCGGAAGTCATCAAGGAGCTGTTCTTCAAGAGCATGTCCGAGCGTGCCTCCAAGCTGCTGCGCGAGGATATCGAGGCGCTCGGCCCTGTTCGCCTGAAGGATGTGGATGAAGCGCAAATGGCCATCGTCCAGATCGCCAAAGACCTCGCTGCCAAAGGTGAAATCGTTATCGCGGGCGATTCCGGCGAAGATCAGTTGGTCTACTAATGACCCAGCAACGCCTCCAGCGCTTCGACTTCAACAGCCTGCGCGATTTCCGTGGCCCCATCGTCATGAAAACCGTCTCGAAAGAAGAGTCGATTTTTGTCGAACCCGCCGCACCGGTGGTGCCAAGCTTCACCCAGGCCCAGCTGGATGCCGCCACGCAAGAAGGCC
Source organism: Pseudomonadota bacterium (assembly GCA_040384265.1). Taxonomy (GTDB): domain Bacteria; phylum Pseudomonadota; class Alphaproteobacteria; order Rickettsiales; family UBA3002; genus QFOX01. The sequence continues at coordinate 38,037 of JAZKJM010000001.1, forward strand.
GCAAAGCCGGTTATCTCGAAGGGTTCCACGCCGGCACGGTGGATGCGCGCAAAAATTTCGAAGCAAAAACGGATGAGACCAACAGCCTCGTCCTCAGCTTGCTTGATACGATCAACGCCCTTGAGCAACGCTACAAAGCGCTGCTGCAATCCGAAGCCAAAAATCTCGGCGCGCTCACCCTTGCCATCGCCAAAAAAGTGGCGAACGAAGCGCTGGATGCGCGTGGTGAACAAGCCATCACCGCCCTTGTGGAGCGCTGCCTGCCGGTGGTGTTCAGCAAGCCGCGCCTTGTCATCGAGGTCAACCCCGAGATGCTCGCCCAAACCGCCGATCGCATGGAAGCGTTGCTCAACGCCCATGATTTCGAAGGCGAGATCCATTTTAAATCGAACGACCAGTTCGCCACCAGCGATGTTTCCCTCGACTGGGGCACAGGGCAGGTCTATCGTTCCACCACCGAATTATGGGCCGAGATCGAAGCGCTCATCGACCGCATTCCGCTGGAGATGACCTTCGCCGAGACACTCGACACCACCGCCACACGCACAGGAGAATAATATGGCTGATGACAACGCTTTTTCCGACACCCCCGAAGATAACCTGACGCTGGAAGCCGTCAGCGATATTCCCGTGTCCATTTCGGTGGTGCTTGGCAAAACCAGCATGCAAGTGCAGCAGTTGCTGAAACTGGGCCGCGGCGCGGTGGTGGAACTGGATCGCAAAGTGGGCGAGCCGGTGGATATCCTCGTCAACAACCGCCTCGTCGCCCGCGGCGAAGTGGTGGTGGTCGAAGATAAAATCGGCGTAACGATGACAGAGATCATCAAAGCGGAGAAATAAGCCTATTTCCCAGTCACCGCCAGAGTGACGGGAAGACCACGGCGAATAGACGACTAAAAAAAGAGGTGTGCTATGAGACTATTAATCGTTGGTGACTTAGGCGGCCAGATCGGTGCAGCGAGTAAAATCGCGCGGGATCGTGGCGCGAAAGTGTCGCAAGTATCCGATATCGATGGCGCCTACCAAATGCTCTGCGACGGCCAGGGTGCGGATATCATCATGATCGAGGTGCATCAGGACATCGCCCGCTTCGTCACCATGCTGGCCGCCGAACGCATCACCGTGCCGCTGGTCGCCTGCGGCATCGAGGCGGATGCGAAAGCCGCCGCCAGCGCCATCCGCGCCGGGGCGAAGGAATATATCCCCCTGCCGCCGGATGAAGAACTCATCGCCGCCGTGCTCGAAGCGATTTCGGAAGAAGCCCACGCCGTCATCCACGGTTCGGAAGCCATGCGCCGCACCTTGGCAATGGCCGAGCAAGTCGCGCCGTCGGATGCCAGCATCCTCATCACCGGTGAATCGGGCACCGGCAAAGAAGTCATCGCCCGCTATGTGCACAAAAAAAGCGCGCGTTCCGGCAAGCCGTTCATCGCCGTCAACTGTGCGGCGATTCCGGGTAATTTAATGGAATCCGAGCTGTTCGGCCACGAGAAGGGCTCCTTCACGGGCGCGCTGTCGCGCCGCATCGGCAAGTTCGAGGAAGCCAACGGCGGCACCCTGCTGCTCGATGAAATCAGCGAAATGGATATCGGCCTGCAATCGAAATTGCTGCGCGCCATTCAGGAACGCGAGATCGACCGCGTCGGCGGATCGAAGCCGATCAAAATCAACATCCGCATCCTCGCCACCTCCAACCGCGACCTGGAGGCCGAAGCCAAGCGCGGCAATTTCCGCGAGGATCTCTATTTCCGCCTCAACGTCATCAGCCTGCACCTCGCCAAGCTGATGGAGCGGATCGACGACATCGCCCCGCTGGCCGATTATTTCATCGAGAAATATTCCAAAGCCAACGGCGTGCCGACCCGCCGCCTCAGCGGCGCAGCACTCGACAAGCTGAAAGCCTACCCATGGCCCGGCAACGTGCGCGAGCTGGAAAACATCATGCACCGCGCGGTGCTGATGGCGCAAGGCAACGTGATCGAGGACACCGCCATCCTCCTGCCCATCCGCAAGGATGCCGCAGCGATCGCCGCCGCCGTGCCGATGCCGGAAATTTCGCCGCTCGCACCGGTCAATCTGGAAACCATGCAGCCCGCACTGGCGCCGCAAAGCGTGCCCTCCAACAACACCATGCGCCGTAACGATCTGGTCGGCCGCACGGTGGGTGAAGTGGAGAAGGAACTCATCATCGATACGCTGGATTATTGCCTCGGAAACCGCACGCAAGCCGCGCAGGTGCTCGGCATTTCCATCCGCACCCTACGCAACAAACTGAAGCAATATAACGACGAAGCCATCCCCAATAAAACCGGTAGCTATTAATGCTGACCCCCAACACAGTGTCATCACGGGCCTGTCCCGGGATCCGGCGCGCGGAGCGCAAGCAATCCTCCCTGAGCGCATTGCACGGCTGGATCCCGGGACAAGCCCGGGATGACAATCGAATGATCGTATCAACGATAGGGACAAACTAATGGCCCCGGTGCCAAAAACATCGCTCGCCTCACGCTTCACGATTCCGATCATGCGGAAGAACATCCGCAGCGCGTCGAAACGCACGGATATCTTCTTCGCGCTGGGCGTGATTGGCATCATCTCGGTGCTGGTGCTGCCCATCGCGCCGATCCTGCTCGATATGCTGCTTGGCATCTCGATCACCATTTCGGTGCTGATCCTGATGACGGCCCTGTTCGTCAATAAACCGCTCGAACTCTCGGCCTTCCCGACCATTCTGCTCGTCTCAACCATGCTGCGCCTCTCGCTCAACATCGCCACCACGCGCTTGATTTTGAGCCATGGGCACGAAGGCGCCCACGCCGCCGGTCACGTGATTGAGGCCTTCGGCGGGTTCGTCGCGGGCGGTTCGGTGCTCATCGGTGCGATTGTGTTTGGCATTCTGACCATCATCAATTTCGTCGTGATCACCAAAGGTTCGGGCCGGATTGCCGAAGTCTCCGCGCGCTTCAGTTTGGACGCCATGCCCGGCAAACAAATGGCCATCGACGCTGATCTTTCGAGCGGCCTGATCGACGACAAACAAGCCAAAGCCCGCCGCAAAGAGCTGGAAGATGAAAGCACCTTCTATGGCTCGATGGATGGCGCCAGCAAATTCGTGCGCGGCGATGCGATTGCAGGCATTCTCATCACCTTCATCAACCTGATCGGCGGCATGGTCATCGGCATCGCGGTCAATGACCTGACCTTCGCCAAAGCCGTCGACACCTACACCAAACTCACCATCGGTGACGGCCTCGTCAGCCAAATCCCAGCGCTGATTGTCTCGACCGCAGCGGGTATTCTCGTCACCAAAGCCGGCATCGACGGCTCGTCGGATAAGGCCGTCATCGGCCAGCTTTCGCGCATGCCGGCACCCCTTGGCATCACCAGCTTCCTGCTGCTGTCGTTCGCCATTTTGCCGGGCATTCCGTTCGCACCATTCTTCACGCTGGCACTCCTCACCGGCTACCTCGCCTTTTCGATCCATAAAAACAACAAGGTTAAAAAAGCTGCCGAAACCACCGGTGGCGTACCCGGCATGCCTGCCATGCCCGGCGCACCCGGTGAGGCCAACGCACCGGTCGATGAAAAAATCTCCGATTCGCTGCAAATCGATAGCCTGCGGCTCGAGCTGGGCTACGGCCTGCTGCCGCTCATCAACTACCAAAAAGGCCACCGCCTGACCGAGCAAATCAAAGCCCTGCGCAAACAAGTCGCGCGCGAACTCGGCTTTGTGATGCCGCCCGTGCGCATTCAGGATAACATGCAGCTGCCCGCCAACAGCTATGTGTTCAAGGTCAAGGAAGTGGAAACCGCACGCGGCGACATTCGCCCGGATATGCTGCTGGTGATGGACCCGGCGGGCAACACCATCAGCCTGCCCGGCGAAGAAACCATCGAGCCCACGTTCGGCCTGCCCGCCATGTGGGTGAGCGAGAACTACCGCGAAGAAGCGCTGTTTCGTAACTACACGGTAGTCGATCCGCCAACCGTCATCACCACCCACCTCACCGAGGTGGTGAAAGACAACATGGCCGACCTTCTCTCCTACGCCGAAACGCAAAAGCTGCTCGACGATCTGGGTAAGGAGGAGCAAAAACTCATTTCCGAAACGATTCCGTCGCAGGTTTCCGTTTCCGGCGTGCAGCGCGTGTTGCAGAATTTGCTCGGCGAAATGATCTCCATCCGCGACCTGCCAACCATCATGGAAGCGGTGAGCGAATCCAGCCGTGTGACGCAGAATATCTCGCTCATCACCGAGCATGTACGCATGCGCCTCGCCCGCCAGATCAGCCACCAAACCACCAACGAGGAGGGCTACATCCCGATCCTCGCCATGTCGCCCGCGTGGGAGCAATCCTTTGTTGAATCCCTCACTGGCGAGGGCGATGAGCGCACCCTCTCGATGGCGCCCAGCCGCATTCAGGAATTCATCACCATCGTCCGCCAGAAATATGAGGCGCTGACCATGCAGGGTGAAATGCCGGTGCTGCTGACCAGCCCGACCATTCGCCCGTATGTACGCTCCATCATCGAGCGTTTCCGCCCGCAAACGCAGGTACTGAGCCAGAACGAAATCCACCCGAAAGCCCGCATTAAAACGGTAGGTCAGCTGTGAGAATGAAGCAAATCAGTGCGGCGACGATTCAGGAGGCCCTCGCACTGGCGCGGCGCGAACTGGGCGAGGATGCGGTGCTGCTTGAAACCAAAAAATCCGGCCGTGGCAAAGGCGTTGTCGTCGTGTTCGCGGTGGATGAACCCGATGAGCGGCTGTTCGATGACGACCTGATCGAAGACCCCGCCGACATCATGCCCTTCAGCCCGCACATCACCCGCCCGGCGACTGCACGGGTGGAACTGGAGCACCCGGCCCTACCCATCGTCACCGAAGCACTCGCCTATCACGGCGTGCCCGAACCGCTCGCCAGCCGCATGCTCGCCACCCTGCACCGCTTGCCGCTGAAGGCGGATGCGCTGCTCGAAGTCGCCCAAAGCGCCCTCAGCGAAACACTCGCCGCCCATTTCGTGTTCAAACCCATCGCCACCGGTAGCACCACGCCGCCAGAGCGCGCGCTGATGTTTGTCGGCCCGCATGGCGCTGGCAAAACCGCGACCCTCTCGAAGCTGGCGACCGAACTGGTGATGCAGAACAAACCCGTCGTCATCATCTCCACCGACACGGAGCGCATGAACGGCGCGGACAGCCTGCAGCATCTCGCCGAAATCCTGAAATGCGATTTCTATACCTGCGACACGCGCATGCAGCTCAAAATTCTCACCACCCAATATCAGGGCAAAGCCTGGGTGCTGATCGATAGCGCGGGCGCGAACATTTATGAATTCGCGCAAATGAAAGCGCTCGGCGAGCTGGCCGGGCTGCAAGGCATCGAGCCCATTCTCGTCTGCCCGGCCGGGATGGATGCGGACGAAGCGCAGGAAATGGCCAGCGTGTTCACCTTCCTCAGCATCGAGCGCACCATCATCACCCGCATGGATGCCGTGCGCCGCCTGAAAGCCCTGTTCACCGCCGTTTCCGCCGGTGGCTATGCACTTGCCAACCTCACCCATTCCGCCGTGCCGACGGATGCCTGCACCGCCCTTTCCGCCCCGGCACTTTCACGCCTGATGCTCCGCCATGTGCGCGAGCGAATGACCCATTAAAGGAGTACGCCATGTCCGAACCCATCCCAGCAAGCGCCCCGGCCCCCCTTCGCGGCGAGAACATCATCGCGGTTGCGTCGGGCAAAGGCGGCGTCGGTAAAACATGGTTTTCGATCACCCTTGCCCATCTGTTCGCCCGCGCCGGTCGCAAAGTGCTGCTGTTCGATGGCGATATCGGCCTGGCCAATGTGGACGTGCAGCTGGGGCTGACCCCCACCCGCGACCTCGGCGCAGTTTTCTCCGGCCAGTGCCGCATGCGCGACGCCATCACCCATTACGAAGGCGGCAAATTCGATATCCTCGCGGGCCGTTCCGGCTCCACCTCCATGGCCAATCTCGGCGCCAGCCGCATGACACCAGCCGCCGAACAGCTGGTCGATCTCGCCCGCGATTATGATTTCGTCATCATCGACCTTGGCGCAGGCATCGAGCAACACGTGCAGGTCATGTCCTCGCTCGCCAGCAAAGTGATCGTCGTGCTGACGGATGACCCAACCTCGCTGACGGATGCCTATGCCTTCATCAAGCTGTGCGTCACCCGGCCGCACGCGCCGGCAGTGCATGTGGTGGTGAACCAGGCCGCCTCGCAGAAAGAAGGCGACGCCACCTATGCCGCCATCAACCGTGCGACGACTAATTTCCTCAAAATTTCACCGCCCCTGCTCGGCGTGATTCGCAAGGATAACAAGGTTAAGGACGCCATCCGCAGCCAGTCTTCGCTGCTCGAAAAAGCGCCGCACACCACCGCGGCGACGGATGCAGCGGCCATTTCCATCAAGCTGCTGAAAAAAGATTAGCGGGCACGAAAGGGCAGCGATGACAGAACCGATAGCAGCGCCCGCCCCCATCAGCAACCTGGCGACGATCCAGCCGGTTTCCGTCACCGCGCCCAACCCGGAAACGGGCGGCAGCCATGGCAACCCGCTCGCGACTGTCCCGGCGGGCACCACGGTCGAAGGCTTTGTCGTCAACCGCGATGCGCAGAACAACCCCATCGTCCGCACCGCCCTTGGCGACCTGCAGGTGACCAGCGATGTCTTTCTCAAAACCGGCAGCGAAGTCGTGTTCAGGGTCGATCCCACGCAAACCACCCTCGCCCGCATCGTCACCGTCGATGGGTTAACCCCGCAGGATTACAACGCACAAAACAGCCGCGGGCTGACGCGCGACACCATCTCCACCAGCGGCCTTGCCGCCGCGCTGCCAAATGCCCCCACCCAAGCCGCCAGCGGCAGCACGTCCGCCGCGCCCGCCAACCCGGTGCTGCAAGCAGTCGTGTTGCAAGCCACCCCGGCCACCGCACCCGTGCTCACTAGCGCCCTGCAGCAGCTACAAACCGCCTTGCCCGCCGTCGCCGCGCAGCTGGCCCAACTCAATCAACTCAGCGCCGGCACCCCGCTCAAACTGACCGTGCTGGATGTGCGGCTGCCGCCCATCCCCATTTCGCTCGCCGCCCTGCCCGAAACGCATTTGCCCGATAGCCTGCTGCCCCCACGCCCCGGCACGCCACAACCGCAAACCGCCACCACTCTTGCGGCCGCCCCACCCTTGGCAAACGCCACCCCCGCGCCCGCACCGGCTGCCTATGCCACTGCGGCACCAACACCAGAAGCCGACCCCATCGCCGCCGCGCCACTCACCAAGCCGCAGGCCCCCACCGCGCCTGCTCCCGCCGTTCAAGGGGAAGCGGAAGCCCCCGCTGCTACCAAGCAGCCCACCATTGCCACCCAACCCGCGCCGATAGTCGCCCCACCTGCCGCGCCCATCGCCGCGAAAACGCCCGCTGTTGCCTCCAACCAGCCTACGGTCGAAGCCAGCGTCATCGGCCATGAGCCCGACGGCGCGACCATTCTGCACACGCCGTTTGCGACCCTGAAAGTCTACACCACGCAACCGCTGCCCACCGGCACCACCCTGCTTGTCAGCGCGCAGGCGGATGCAACCGGCAAGCCCGCGCCCATCACCCCACTGACCCCCGGCGAAACCATCATCAGCAGCGTCACCCGCACATGGGATGGGCTCGACCAGCTCATCAGCACCATCAAAACCGCCAATCCGGACCTCGCGCGCGACGTGCAGCAGCGCCTGCCTGCCATCAACCACCACCTCACCAGCAACTTGATTTTCTTCATTGCTGCGGTGAAACAGGGCGATCCGGAGGCGCTGCTTGGCAAGCGCCTCGCCCGCCAGCTCGAACTGGCCGCGCCTGAACTCATGGCCCGCCTGCGGCAGGACATCACCCAGATGCAGCAGGCCTACACCGATTCACCACTGCCGCACTGGTCGTCCATCATGCTGCCGATGATGTTCGGGCAGGAGCTGGTGCAAGCGCGGCTGTTTATCAGCAAGGATCCCGAGCAGGCCGATAAAAAAACCGACAGCGAGGGGCGCAGCCAGCGCTTCGTGCTCGAAGTCGGCATGAACGCCATCGGCCCGATGCAGTTCGATGGCTTCATCAAAGCGGCGGATCGCACCAAGTCTTTTGACCTTATCGTCCGCACCGCGCAGCCGCTCGATGCCGAGATCAGCCAGGGCATCCGCGCTATTTTCGACAGTAGCGCGCAGATCACCGGCATCCGCGGGCAACTGCTGTTTCAGGCGGGCGAGCACCATTTCGTCCGCCCGCTGGCGGATGTGCGGCCAACCGCCAGCGGCAGCGCCAGCAACACAATCCTTGCCTGAGCGCCCGCGCTGCGGTAGCACACTGGCATGAACGCACCCGCGAAACTCCTCCAGCCACGGGCTGACATCTCCCGCCTGCGCACGCTTGTCGACGCCGATCTGGCGCGCGTCAATGCCGTCATCGCCGCGCACGGCCACAGCAACATCGCGCTCATCAATGATCTGACCTCCCACATCGTCGCCGCCGGCGGCAAGCGGCTGCGGCCCTGCCTGACCATCGCCGCCGCCATGCTCTGCGGCTACACCGGCGAGCGCCATGTGCGGCTAGCCGCCTGCGTCGAGTTCATCCACACCGCGACCCTGCTGCATGACGACGTGGTCGATGAGAGCGACCTGCGCCGTGGCACCGCCACCGCCAACGCCCTATGGGGCAATAAAACCAGCGTCCTCGTCGGGGATTTCCTGCTCAGCCGCGCCTTCCAGCTGATGGTGGCCGATGGCTCGCTCGATGTGCTGAAGATCCTCTCGGATGCCGCCGCAATCATCTCCGCCGGTGAAGTGCACCAGCTGATGGTCAGCCACGATCTCGCCATCACCCAAACGGTGTATGAAGAAGTGATTTCCGCCAAAACCGCCGCCCTTTTCGCCGCCGCCTGCGAGCTTGGCGCAGTGGTCAGCGACCAGCCCCAATGGCGCGATGCGCTGCGCTGCTATGGCCAGGCCCTCGGCATGGCTTTCCAACTGGTGGATGATGCGCTTGATTACCAGGCCAGCGAAGCCGAACTCGGCAAAGCCATCGGCGATGATTTCCGCGACGGCAAAGTCACCCTGCCCGTCATTTTTGCCTATGCGGATGGCTCAGCCGAAGAACGCGCTTTCTGGGAACAGGCGCTCGAAAGCGGCGAAACCATCAGCGCGGAGAACCTGAAGCGCGCCAAGCAACTGCTCGCCAGCCACGACGCCTTCACAAAAACCCATAATGTAGCGCAAGCCTTCGTCACGCAGGCCTGCGAGGCGTTGGCCATCTTCCCCCCATCCCCCGCCAAAGACGCGATGATGGAAGCCGCCCGCTTCGCCGTCGAGCGTTCGCACTAAATCAGTATTGAAGAAGGATTATTCCCCCGACGCAGGCGCGTCCATGCTCGTGTCAGGCGCAGTGCGGGTGTTTTTCGTCGGCGCAGCGGCTTTTGCATCATCCGACTTAATCAGCCCCGCTTCACGGAAATAGCGCAGCGCGCCCGGGTGAATCGGCGCAATCAACCCGGCCGAAACCATGCGTTCCTTATCGAGCGTCGCGAACACGAAATGCAGGGTTTTGAAGCTGTCGAAATTATCGAACACCGCTTTGGTGAGTTGATACACCGTTTCCTCATCCGCATCCGCCGTGGTCACCAGCGTCGCTTTCACGCCGAAGGTCGGCGTGTTCTGCGGGTTGCCCTGATACATGCCGCCGGGAATTGCCGTGCGCGCATAGAACGGGTTTTCGGCAAGCAGCTTGTTCACTTCCGCACCCTCAACCGGGATAATTTTCGCCCCGCAATTGGTGGTGATTTCCTGAATCAGTCCGTTCGGGTGACCCGCCGCAAACACCATCGCGTCGATCTTGCCATCGCACAGCTCTTTCGCCGCATCCGTTGGTTTCAGCTCGCTTGCTTCCTCGAAGGAGCGCTTGGTCCAGCTATGCAGCTCCATCAGGCTCTGCATGATTTCACGCATGCCCGACCCGGCATCGCCAAGGTTCACGCGCTTGCCTTTAAGGTCGGAGAATTGCTTGATGTTGCTGTTCTTGCCAACGGCCACCGTGAACATTTCGCTATGCAACGAAAACACCGAGCGCAAATCACGGAATGGCGGGCCATCCGCAAACACCCCTTCGCCGCGATAGGCGTTATACTGCCAATCCGACTGTACGATGCCGAAGCTGATTTCCCCATCCCGCAGCGCGCGGATGTTATAGATCGAGCCACCGGTCGATTCGACAAAGCAGCGAATCCCATGCTCCTTGCGCCCGCGATTAATGAGGCGGCAAATCGCCCCGCCCGCCGGATAATACACCCCCGTCACCGAGCCGGTGCCAATGGTAATGATATTTTCCTGCGCCCGTGCCTGTGGCGTCAACGCCACCACCAACACAGCCAACAATCCCGCGAACATGATCTTCATAACAGCTACCCTCAAAACGCGTGGTTAGTAGAGGCGATTCATATACTCCGTCCAGAAACGCTCCAGATTATGCATCGATTTATTGCTCTCGCTCAGGAAAGCGAGCCCCGAGCTGCGCTTATCCAGCTCGCTGACATTGCGCTCGATCAGCGCATCCATTTTCTGCACCAGCGTTGCGCCTTTTTCCGACAGCTTCACGCGGGTGGAACGCTTGTCATGCGGCGCTTTTTCCTGAATCAGGTAACCGGTTTCAACCAGGTGCTTCACGTTATACGACACGTTCGTACCGAGGTAATAGCCGCGGTTGGTCAGTTCCCCCACCGTCAGCTGGTCGCCGCCGATGTTGTAGAGAATCAGCGTCTGCACGTTGTTGATGTCTTCGACCTTCAGGCGATCGAGCTCGCTTTTCACCACATCGAGGAAGCGCCGGTGCAGACGCTCAATCAAAAGAATGGTTTCGAGATAGACCTGCTTCATTGTTGTCTCCGTTGAATTATTTCCAGCTTATGTTCTGGCATAATGGGTGATGTTAATCAAGCAGCGCGGGATCGGAGGTGAGCCGCACCGTCACCAGCGTGCCATCGCCGGGCGTGCTCTCGATTTTGATTTTGCCGTGATGCAGGTCCACCAACCGTTTGGTGAGCGGCAGGCCCAGCCCGGCGCCCTCATATTTACGGTTCAGCCCCGAATCTGCCTGGTTAAATGTCGAAAACGCCTTACGAATATCCGCATCTGACATGCCGATGCCGCTGTCTTTTACCGTCAGCGTGAAATAATAAATGCCCTGCCGCCCGGCTTCCGCCCGCGCGCTCACCGTCACTTTGCCACCCTCATCCGTGAACTTAATCGCGTTGGAAAGCAGGTTGAGCAGAATCTGCACCAGCCGCACCGGATCGCCGATGATTTTAGGCATTTTCTCCGGCAGGTCCGTATAGATATCAATCTTGCGCTGGTGCGCCTGCCCGGCCACGATCCGCAGCGCTTTTTCGATCACTTTGGCGATATTAAGCGAGCTGAACGTCACGCTCAGCTTGCCAGTTTCGGCCTTCGTCAGGTCGAGGATGTCATTAATTACATCCAGCAAATGGCGGCCGGAATCCTGAATATCGCGCGCATATTCAACATACTTCGGATGGCCGAGCGAACCGAATTGCTGCTCGCCAATCATCGCCGAAAAGCCGATAATCGCGTTCAGCGGCGTGCGCAATTCATGGCTCACATTCGCCAGGAATTGCGATTTCGCCTGGCTGGCCGCCTCCGCCGTCTGGCGGGATTTTTCCAGCTCCGAGCTCTTGCGCGACAGGCGGCTATCGCGATCCTCGATCTCTTTGAGCATGGCGTTGAACGAATCGGTCAGCGCCTGAATTTCCTTCGGCACCGTGTTCAGCACCCCGGGCACCACCCGCAACGCATAATCCTTATAAAGCGACACACGCTGTGCGGTCGAGGAAATCTGGCGGATCGGCTTGATCAGCGCACGCTGCAACCGCAGCCCCAGCAACCAGCAGAAAAACGCAAGGCAAAGGCCCAACAGCACCGAGATCATCAGCCAGACAACGGCGTAATCGATGATCGACGGCGTCGAGGCCACCAGTGTCACCGCCCCGGTCGGCTCCGGCAAGCGGCGCTTGATGATAGGCACAGTGACGACAATTTTCTGGAATTCGCGCGCATCGTTGGCCAGCTGATTGCAGCTACGCTGCAGGCTTGTCTGTTCGCCATCCTTCTGCCCCTGGCTGAAACCGCGCGCCACGTTGTTGCGGTCATACACGCAGGCGAGGATCAGGTCCTTGTTCGCGGCCACCGCCTCCAGCGCAGCGTTGCTGCTGCTATTGTCGATACCCTCGACATCCCCCAAATCGAGCGCCACCATACGCGCCTGAATGGTCAGCGCCCGCGCCTGGTTGGCCCGCAGTTCAAAGAACGAAACACAGGTCAGCGTGAGCGTCAGCACGCAGATAAACACGGCGCATAGAAGCGCAACGCTATTACGATACAGCTGTTGGACCGAAAAAATCATCCCGGCAACGCTACACCAGCCCAACCAAGAAATCATTAAGTGAATCGCGCTGATTCACAGCTACTTACCAAATATAACATTTGCGACACCGCCGCGCCCATGCTACCGCCCAGCTAAGGAGAATCATATGTGCGGAATTATCGGTGTTATCGGCGTTGAACTGGCGGCCCCTCGGGTGCTCGAGGCCTTGCGCCGCCTGGAATATCGCGGGTATGACTCCGCCGGCATCGCCACGCTGGTGGATGGCCGCATCGAGCGCCGCCGCGCGCAGGGCAAGCTCGTCGCCCTTTCCGCCTTGCTGGAAGCACAGCCGCTCGCCGGCACCGTCGGCATCGGCCACACGCGCTGGGCCACCCACGGTTTACCGACCGAAGCCAACGCCCACCCGCATGCGACGGATAAAGTCGCCGTCGTCCATAACGGCATTATCGAAAATTTCCAGCAGCTGCGCGCCGAGCTCGAAAGCGCCGGTCACGCCTTCACCAGCCAGACGGATACGGAAGTCGTCCCCCAGCTCATTACCTATTACCTCAACCAAGGCAAAGCACCGCGCGAGGCCGTTTCCGCCTGCCTGAAGCGCCTTGAGGGCGCCTTTGCGCTCGGCATCATTTTTGCCGATGCGCCGGATGTCATGTATGCCGCCCGCCTTGGTTCGCCGCTCGCCATTGGTTTTGGGACGGGCGAAAATTACCTCGGCTCAGATGCGGTCGCCCTCGCCCCGCTCACCCAGAAAATCTGCTACCTCGCCGAGGGCGATTGGGCCGAAATCCGCCGTGATTCGGTGACGATCTACAACGCATCGGATGAAGTCGTCGAGCGCCCAATCAAAGTCACCGCCCTCACCGGCGCCACCACCGGCAAAGGCGATTTCCGCCATTTCATGCAGAAGGAAATCTTCGAGCAGCCCTCCGTCATCGGCCAGACGCTCAACGTTTATTACAACCCCACCACCGCCCGCGTGACCATGCCCGAGCTGCCCTTCGCACTGGCGAATATTTCCCATATCACCATCGTCGCCTGCGGCACCTCGTATTACGCCGGGCTCACCGCGCGCTATTGGCTCGAATCTCTGACCAAGCTACCGGTCGACATCGACATCGCCTCGGAATTCCGCTACCGCGAGCCGGTGATGATGAAAGGCGGGCTCACCCTCGCCATTTCGCAATCGGGCGAAACCGCCGACACGCTCGCCGCCCTGCGCTACGCCAAAACGCAAGGCCAGCACACGCTCGCTATCGTCAACATGCCCGAATCCAGCATGTCGCACGAGGCGGAAGCCACGCTTTACACCCATGCCGGGCCCGAAATCGGCGTCGCCTCGACCAAGGCCTTCACCACCCAATTGACCGTGCTGGCCTGCCTCGCCATCGCGCTGGCGGATGCGAAAAACACACTGGATGCCGCCGAAATGGCCCGCCTCACCCACGCGCTGGCCGAAGTGCCCGCCCGCGTGTCGGAAGTGCTGCACAACGCCGATGTGATCGAAAAACTCGCCCATAAAGTGCAGAACGCCAAAGATATGCTCTATATCGGCCGCGGCACCAGCTACGCCATCGCCCACGAAGCCGCGCTCAAAATGAAAGAGATTTCCTACATCCACGCCGAGGCCTATGCCGCGGGTGAAATGAAGCACGGGCCGATTGCATTGATCGATGAATCGGTGCCGATTGTCGCCATCGCACCGAAGGATCATTTGTTTGAAAAAACCGCCTCCAATATTCAGGAAGCGGCCGCACGCGGCGGTAAAATCATCGCCTTTTCGGATGCGGCAGGCATCGCCGCGCTTGGCAATATCGTCAGCGACGCGGTGACATTACCCACCGTGCACCCCTTCGTCACGCCGATTCTGTATGCGGTTCCGGCGCAATTACTCGCCTACCACACCGCTGTGCTGAAGGGCACGGATGTGGATCAGCCCCGCAATTTAGCGAAATCGGTTACGGTAGAATAAGCGGCAACGCCAGCGCGCCCGCCACATACACAATCACCCGCGCCTCCTTGGGCACCAGGAACTTCATCACGAAGAACGGCAGGATATACTGCCACTGATCGAACGGCAGCAGCGCGCCCATCAGCGTGAACCACCATACCCACGGCTTCTCAAACGGCGACACTTTGCTGCCCGAAAGCCGCAACGCCGCAAGCGCGAGGATCATCATCACGAACCCGGTCTGCACCACGCCATAGATCGTATGCTCCGCCAGCACCCGCGCCAGCGCCAGGCAGGCAAACGCGTAGGAATAAATCGTCGCCGCAATCCAGCCCTGCTGCCATTGAATGGCAGCCATGATGACAACAAATACCGCATAGGTGGTATAGAGCAGGAACTGTTCACTGATTCCGAACTTCAGGAAATAGGCGATAAAAATCACCCCGCACACCACCTCCAGCACCGTGTAGATGCTCGGAATCGCGCCCTTGCAATAGCGGCATTTGCCACGCGTCATGCACCAGGAGACAATCGGGAACAGATCAATTGGTTTCAAATCCGCATTGCAATGGCCACAGAACGGATGCCGCTCGAACGGCGTTTTGCCGCGCGGCAGGCGGTACACCACCGAGCAGGCATAATTGCCCACCGCTGGGCCAAGCACAATCATCCAAATCAGGCCGATGATGGTAAACAGATGCGCATCCATCCAGAGAGAAAACGAGACCATCAGTTCTTCACCGCCGATTTAGGGTTCACCACACTATCGAGATACCGCCCCTGGAACAGGGTAATGCCCAGCGCCTGGCCATATTCCACCGCTTGCCGGTTATCGCAGCGGGTGAGGATCACCCGGTTATTGCCGCAAGCACGCACGGCTTCCGCCAATCGCCGGTTTTTCTCGCTGGTGAGGTCCTGGCTCGCATCGCTGTTCCAGATCAGTTTCACAAGGTCAAACCCTAGCCGGTTACGGTCAATCTGCGCGATGCTCAGCTCCGTCACCCCATCGAGGCAAACACGGTAGCGAAGCTTCTGCACAATATCCTTCGCCAGCAGGAACGCCGACATATCCGCAAACACATCCGCAATCTGCAGCTCGATCACAATTGCCACCTTGCTGGTCGGCTTGATCGCCGCATCGAACTCCGTAAAGCGGGTCGAAAGCAGCGTCTGGATGTTCAGGTTCAGGCTCACCGGCTTGGTCAGGTAACGAATCGGGTTGCGCTGGATCGTGTCCAAAATCCGATCATCGAGAATTTGCGTCAAGTACTTGAACAGCCAGCGATTCGACAGCAGATCCACCTCCACCCCCATGCTCTGGCGCAGGTGGTTGATGTTGATATACACCTCATCGAACACGGTGCGGATGGTGGTTTCCGGCATCGCCGCGCAAATCGGCTGGCGGCGAATGGTCGCGGTCAGGTCGATATCGCGCATGTCGCGCTCAATCGCGGCAAGGCTTGCTGCCGTCAATAGCTTCAGCTCCTTACCACCGGCCGTTGCAGGCGGCGGCGTATCACCGGCAAGCGTCGCCGCTGCCGCACGCGGCAAGCCGCCTTGCGACTGGCGCACCCGCACAATCAGCCGCCGCTTGCACAGATTCATGAAATCCTGCCACTGCTGCTCGATGTCGTAGAAATCCGAGAACGCCGGGTTCTCATCGCCCTCCGCCGTATAGGCAACCGGATCATCCATGAACAAATAGCGCAGCTGGAAGATCATCTTCTCGGCCAGCTGTTTGGGGAAATTGCGCACCATCACATAGATCGTCGCATCGTCGCACTGGTAAATCGCGCCGTCGCGGTCACCCAGCAGGTCGTTCATCAGGTTGGTCGCAATTTTGATCTGGTATTCGCTGCGGTAATGCTCAAGCAACAGCTCGAAATGGAAGCAGATCACATGCCACCCCTGCGGGCTATCCTGCACCAGCTGCAACAGCTCGATCAGATGGGCTTCCGGCTCCCGGCTCACTACGCGCATGCGGTCATACCTTTAATATTTCCTTACGTCTGTAACAGGGGATGGGAGGATTAGCGACGCCGCTTTTTCTTCGGCCGGTCGTCATCGTCTTCATCCTCGTCCTCATCATCCTCGTCGGATTCGTCTTCATCCTCGTCGTCTTCCTCTTCCTCATGCTCCTCGAAATCATCGACGATTTTATTGTCGCCAACCATTTCCGTGAACATATCGTCATCCGCATCGTCGGAATTCGGGTCGGATTCCTCCTCCTCGTCATGCTCCTCGACTTCCTCCAGCGAGGTCAGTTCCACGCTGTCATCGTCTTCCATTGGCTCCAGCTCAAGCGCTTCGTCGCCATCCTCCACATCCGGAAGGTCGCCGGCCATGTCGAGCAGATCGTCATCATCCCGCGCGGATTTACGCACAGGTTTCGCCGGCTTCACCTCTTTTTTAGGGGCTGGCTTTTTCTTGACGCCTTCTGTCCATGTCTTGGCACATTTGGGGCATTTGATGGGATTCACCACCCCAAAATCGTAAAATTTGGCGTCACATTTCGGGCAAACGCGCTTGCTGCCTAAATCCCCAGACGTCATGAAGCCTCCACTTTCCTGCAATATTTCCTATTCTTGCGTGCGGCCCCAACTTGCGTTAGAACGCGCCCATTCCATTCACATAACGTGAGTTTTTTAGAAAACGCAATAGGCCTTATGCATTCTGATGATCACAATCTGAATAACCTGCCGCGCGCTGCCACCGGCACCACAGCAAAATCCTTACAAGGAAGCTGCCGCGTGCCCGGCGATAAATCCATTTCCCACCGCGCGCTAATGCTCGCCTCACAGGCGCTTGGCACCACCACCATCCACGGCCTGCTGGAAGGCGAAGACGTGCTGCGCACCGCCGAGGCGCTGCGCCAGTGCGGCGTACCCATCACGCGCGACGCCAGCGGCACCTGGGTCGTCAGCGGCCGCGGCATCGGTGGCCTGCACGAGCCATCCGACGTGCTCGATATGGGCAATGCCGGCACCGCCGCCCGCCTCATGATGGGCCTGCTCGCGCCTTATCCCTACACCAGCCATTTCACCGGCGACGCTTCCTTGCGCAAGCGCCCCATGCAACGCGTCATCGGCCCGCTGGAGCAGGTTGGCGCCACATTCTGGGCCCGCGAAGGCGGCCGCCTGCCGCTCGCCATGAAGGGCGCGGCGATGCCCATCAACATCCACTACACCCTGCCGGTCGCCTCGGCGCAGGTTAAATCCGCCATTTTGCTCGCAGGCCTCAACACCCCCGGCACCACCACCGTCATCGAGCGTGAAGCCACCCGCGACCACAGCGAACGCATGCTGCGCTTCTTCGGCATTCCCGTCCTTAGCACCCCATCGCCTGAGGGCGTGGTCATCACCCTCACCGGCCAGCCCGAACAAACGCCACAGGACCGCGAGCTGCATGTCCCGGCGGATCCATCCTCCGCTGCGTTCCCCATCGTCGCCGCGCTGCTGGTGCCCAACGCCAGCGTCACCGTGCGCGATGTGTGCCTGAACCCGCTGCGCACCGGCCTGTTCGATGTGTTGAAGCGCATGGGCGCCAACCTCACCATCAGCAACCAACGCGACATCGGCGGCGAGCTGGTCGGCGACATCACCGCCAAAACCTCGGCGCTGCATGAGGTGGATGTGCCCGCCCACATCGCCCCGTCGATGATCGATGAATACCCTATCCTCGCCATCGCCTGCGCCTGCGCGACGGGCAAAAGCGTCATGCGCGGCCTGTCGGAATTGCGGGTCAAGGAAAGCGACCGCCTCGCTGCCATCATCGCGGGCTTACGCGCCTGCGGTGTCGATGCGCGCGAGGAAGGCGACGACCTGATTGTCTATGGCAAAGGCGGCGCGCCGCGCGGTGGCGCCACCGTCACCACCCATTTCGACCACCGCATCGCCATGAGCTTCCTCGTCCTCGGTCTCGTCAGCGCCGAGCCGGTCACGGTGGATGACATTCGCGCCATCGCCACCAGTTTCCCCAGCTTCATGGAGCTGATGGCCGACCTTGGCGCCAACATCCGCCTCGCCCAGAAAACCGCCACGGGCCGCCGCCTCGTCATCGCCATCGATGGCCCCGCCGCCTCCGGCAAAGGCACCCTCGCCCGCCGCCTCGCCAACCATTTCAATGTCGGCTACCTCGATACCGGCAGCCTCTACCGCGCGGTTGGCATGCGGGTGATTTACGCCGACCAGAAACCCAGCGACGTCGCCGCCGCCATCGCCGCCAGCCGCGCCATTAACGCGCAGGATCTCGCCAACCCAAAACTACGCGGCGAGCGCATCGGCCAGGCCGCCTCCATCGTCTCCGCCATGCCGGAAGTGCGCGAGGCACTGCTCGACTACCAGCGCAAATTCGCCCAAAGCGAAGAAGGCGCCGTGCTCGATGGCCGCGACATCGGCACCGTCATCTGCCCGGATGCGGATGTGAAAATCTTCATCACCGCCAGCCTCGAGGCCCGCGCCAAGCGCCGCCACCGCGAGTTGCAGGATTACGGCGTCACCGTCGATTACCAGTCCGTCTACGATGATCTGGTCGAGCGCGACGAACGCGACGCCACCCGCAGCGTCGCCCCCATGGCCCCCGCCGCAGACGCCATCGTCATCGACACCAGCGACCTAAGCATGAACGAAGTGTTCGAGAAGGTGCTGGGGGTGATTAATAAAGGCTAGCGGTTCAGTTTTGCCATCTGCGCATTATGCTCTTTGACTCGTGTTACAAACTGGCTAATCGCTTCCTGTACATTAGCATATTCCGTACTGTCTTCAGCATATCCCTTTGACGATGCAATGATGCCAAGCAAATTCTGTTGCTCACGCACAGCTTCCAGTTGCTTATTATTCTCCATATGCTTCAAAACCATCGTCGCGCTATTGATGATGTCGTAATTGCCCGGTTGATTGCCATAAGACCTTTTCCCGTTTTTGGGGAATTCACCCAAAAGGCTACCCGGATGCTCTTCTGTGGGAGTTGCAAGGTACTTCGCCAAATTGTCTTGAATCAAATGCAACGTGGTGATGCTTTCCAGCCAGTCCGGTTTGTCAGGGCCGCCATTCTCTGTAACGGCTAACATAAGGCCCATGAGTCCCCCCTGAGATGCCGCACGCTGGCCCAATGTCGGTTTATGCACGGTAACGGTGGTGGTAGGTTTTGTCATGTGTCGCTCCTGATAAATGCTATATGCAACACTCATTAACACATTCGGATAAAGCATAATGTGAAGATTTCATTACGTTTTAAGCCCATTTTTGGCCAAAACCGCTTGCCTTTTGGCCTCCCAAGCGTATAAATCCTCCTCCCGCGCGCGTTGTGCGCACGGGTTAACCTCTAACCAATACCCCTTAAGGAATCCATTTCATGGCTCAATCAGCAGCAGTACGTAAAGAAGACTTCAAAGACGAAAATTTCACCACCGGCGAAAATTTCGCCGATCTCTTTGAGAACAGCGCCGCGGGCAAACTGTCCGAAGGCAGCGTCGTCAAAGGCACCATCGTTGGCATCGAAAAAGACCTCGCTATTATCGATGTGGGTCTCAAATCCGAAGGCCGTATCCCACTGAAAGAATTCTCGGTTGCTGGCCAGCCTGCTGAAATCCGCATCGGCGACACGTACGATATCTATATCGAGCGCATCGAAGACCGTAACGGCGAAGCCCAGCTCAGCCGCGAGAAAGCCCTGCGCGAAGAAGCATGGATCAAGCTCGAAGAAATCCACAAAAACCAAACCAAGATCGAAGGTGTCATCTTCGGCCGCGTTAAAGGCGGCTTCACGGTGGACATCAAAGGCGCCGTGGCGTTCCTGCCAGGTTCGCAAGTCGATATCCGTCCGATCAAGGATGTCACCCCACTGATGAACATCCCGCAGCCATTCCTGATCCTGAAAATGGATCGCCGCCGCGGGAACATCGTGGTTTCCCGCCGCGCCATCATGGAAGAGTCGCGCGCCGAAGCCCGTGGCATGCTCCTCGATAAAATCGCGGAAGGCCAAGTGCTTGACGGTATCGTCAAAAACATCACCGACTACGGTGCGTTCATCGATATGGGCGGCGTTGACGGCCTGTTGCACGTCACCGACATTTCGTGGAAGCGTATCAATCACCCATCGGAAGTGTTCGCGATTGGCGATCCAGTCCGCGTGATCGTCACCAAGTTCGATGCCGAAACCAAGCGTATCTCGCTGGGCATGAAGCAGCTCGACAGCAACCCGTGGGAAGGCGTCAGCCATAAATTCACCCCCGGCGCGCGCCTCAAAGGCAAAATCACCAACATCACCGATTACGGTGCCTTTGTTGAGCTGGATTCCGGCGTGGAAGGCCTCGTGCACGTTTCCGAGATGAGCTGGACCAAGAAAAACGTCCACCCATCCAAGCTGGTGCAAACCGGTCAGGAAGTCGAAGTGCAGGTGCTGGATGTGGATGCAAACAAACACCGCATCAGCCTTGGCATGAAGCAGTGCATCGACAACCCATGGAACAGCTTCGCCGCCAACTCGCATGAAGGCGACATCATCGAAGGTGAAGTGCGCAACATCACCGACTTCGGTCTGTTCGTCGGCCTCAAAGGCGAGATCGACGGCCTTGTCCACCACTCGGACATCAGCTGGACCCAGCCGGGCGAAGAAGCCATCAAAACCTTCAAAAAAGGTGACAAGGTGCAGGCCCGCATTCTCGTCATCGATATCGAGAAAGAGCGCATCAGCCTTGGCATCAAGCAACTGAGCGAAAACCCTGCCGGTGACACCCTCGCCGCCTACAAAAAAGGCGACGTGGTGACCTGTGCAGTAACCGCGGTTGACCGTGATGGCATCGAAGTCGAGATCGCCGAAGGCGTGAAGTCCTACATCAAGAAAATGGACTTGAGCCGCGACCGTCAAGACCAACGCCCTGAGCGCTTCGCCGTTGGTGATCGCGTCGATGCGAAAGTCGTCAGCGTCGATAAGAAAACCTCCAAGGTTTCCGTATCGATCAAGGTGCTTGAGCAAGACGAGCACAAACGTGCGATCGAGGAATACGGTTCGTCCGATTCCGGCGCAAGCCTCGGCGACATCCTCGGTGCCGCCATCGAAGAAGCGTCGGGTCCTAAGAAAAAAGCTGCTGCCAAGAAAAAGGCTGCTGCTGAAGACGAAGACGCCGCTTAATTCTTATGACTATCTGAGTAAACCGAAAGGGCGGGTATTTAATATCCGCCCTTTCTTTATGGTCAGCGCTAAAAAATGAAATCGCACAAAACGAAAATTAACATTGCCATGCTTGTGCTAAGCGTGATTTTTATGGCCCCTCTCGTGGGCCCTCTTATCGCAGCTTCCCTACAAGTTCCTAATGTTGCGTTTGTGTATGGGCCTCATGGTTTTTCTGCTGATAGCGCAGTGACTTTTCCGCTGATAGCTATCATTGTCTTTTCAACCTTCCCCTTTTTAAACTACATCATCCCCAAAATCCCCTCGCAACAGACGCAGAAGAGGATCATGATCATCGCCGTAGTAATTTTTATATGCATTCCGGCTTTTTTTGTACCTCGCCCTATTTCAAAAATGACCAGACAATTCGTAACCCAATACATGAAAAACCATCATTACCAGCTTTGCGAAAAACAGAGGTCCTATCGCATGGAGTTCTGGTGCATTGATTCTAAATAAATCATTGATTTATTGCATCTTGACTGAGCACTGCTGACGCCATAGTAATTTCGCAACCACCCACGAGGTAGCTATGCAACCCCACAGCGATTTGCTCATCGACCGTAAACGCCTTAAGTCCCAGCTGGTCAGCTGGCGGGCGCTGGCGCTGGTTGCGGTGTTTGCGGCGGCGGCCATTTTCTTTGGCGGGTTTGGCGCCCACAGCAAAGGCGGCAAAGGCGATTACATCGCCCAGATCACCATCGAAGGCATCATGGAAGACGATGCCGACCGCGACGCGCTGATGAAAGACATCCTCGAAGATGACCGCGCCAAAGCCGTGCTCGTGCGGCTAGATTCGCCCGGCGGCACCACTGTCGGCGGCGAAGCGATTTACCTGCAACTCAAGCAAATCGCCAAAAAGAAACCCGTTGTCGGCGTCATGCACACGCTGTGCGCCTCGGCCTGCTACATGGCGGCGCTCGGCACCGACCATGTCGTCGCCCGTGAGGGCACCCTCACCGGCTCGATCGGCGTGCTGCTGCAAAGCCTCGAGATCAGCCGCCTGGCCGATAAGCTCGGCATCACCCCCATCACCATCAAATCCGGCGCGATGAAGGATGTACCCAGCATCGCCGAGCCCTTCACCGATGACCAGCGCGCCATCGTCTCCGAAGTGGTGATGGATGCCTACGACCATTTCGTCCGCCTGATTGTCGAGAACCGTAAAATGGACGATGCGCAGGTGCGTAAATTGGCCGATGGCCGCATCTATACCGGCTCGCAGGCGGTCAAGCTGAAGCTGATCGACGGCATCGGCGGGGATGATGAAGCCCTCGCCTGGCTGGCCGAAAACCGCAAAATTAACCCTAAACTGGAGCTACGCGAAATCACGCCCGATCCAGAGATTAACTCGCTTTTAGGCAAGCTCGGCCAGTACTCGGGAATAAAAATCTTCGATAAATCAGCAGTAGGGCTTGACGGGCTGGTTAGCATCTGGCATCCTTCACTCACGCAATAACGTCATGATATAGCGAGAGAAACGATGACAAAATCAGAACTGATCCAACGACTCGCCAAACGTTACCCGCATTTGTACCAGCGCGACATTGAAGTGCTGGTCAACACCATGTTCGATGAAATCACCAACGCGCTCGGCGCCGGCAACCGGGTTGAGCTGCGCGGCTTCGGCGCTTTCTCCGTGCGCAAGCGCGACGCCCGCGCCGCCCGCAATCCCAAAAACGGTTCCATGGTCAGCGTCGGCCAGCGCCATGCAATTTATTTCCGCACCGGCAAAGAACTCCGCGAGCGCGTCACCAACGTGATTCCGAAAGACTAGTTTTCACGCCGTGCCAGTCCTCATCAAAAACTGCGGACTAAAAACCTCCGATGACATCACCACCGCCGCCACTACCGGCGCGCATTTTGCAGGCTTCGTCCATCACGAAGCCTCCCCGCGCCATGTCGCCCTTGGCGATCTTGAGGCACTCGTCGCGCATGCCAAACCATTGCTGAAAACCGTCGTGGTGCTGAAAGCCCCTTCCGAAGGGCTGCTGTGGGAAATCACAAACCTCGTCGCGCCCGATTTCATCCAGCTACATCAATTTCCCTCGGTCGATTATATCCGCAAAATTGCTGATCAAACCGGCATCCCCATCATCAGCGCCCTCTCCGTGCGCGATGCGCAGGACCTCGCCATGGCCGAAGCGCTGGAGGACGTCAGCGCCCATGTGCTGTTCGATGCGCCGCAAGCCGGCAGCGGCAAAACCTTCGATTGGCAATTGCTCAAAACCCTGACGATGAAAAACCCATGGTTCCTCGCCGGTGGCCTCACCATCGACAATGTCGCCGAAGCCATCCGCGCCACCCACGCGCCGATGGTCGATGTGAGCAGCGGCATCGAATCCGCCCCGGGCGTAAAATCCGCAGAAAAGATTGCAGCCTTCAACGCGGCTGTGCTACATGCCTCGCATGCCTGAACACGCGACCATTCCCGACGACAACGGCCATTTCGGCATCTATGGCGGCCGTTATGTCGCCGAGACGCTGATGCCGCTGATCCTCGAAGTCGAGCGCGGCTATGCCGCCATGCGCGCCGACCCCGCCTTCCACGCCCAGTTCGACGATTTGATGAAGCATTATGTCGGCCGCCCAAGCCCGCTGTATTTTGCGGAACGCCTGACCGAAAAACTCGGTGGCGCGCAAATCTATTTCAAGCGCGATGAGCTAAACCACACCGGCGCGCATAAAATCAACAACTGCATCGGCCAGGTGCTGCTCGCCATCCGCATGGGAAAAAAGCGCATCATCGCTGAAACCGGCGCGGGCCAGCACGGCGTCGCCACCGCCACCGTCTGCGCGCGTTTTGGGCTCGAATGCATCATCTATATGGGCGCCAAAGACATGGAGCGCCAAAAGCCCAACGTCTTCCGCATGAAGCTGCTGGGCGCGCAGGTCATCCCCGTCACCAGCGGCAGCCGCAGCCTGAAAGACGCCATGAACGAAGCCCTGCGCGACTGGGTAACCAACGTGGACGACACCTACTACCTCATCGGCACCGCCTCGGGCCCGCACCCCTTCCCCATGATGGTGCGCGATTTCCAGTCCGTCATCGGGCAGGAAGTCAAAACCGAATCGCTCGCCCGCCTTGGCCGCCTGCCGGATATGCTGGTCGCCTGCATCGGCGGCGGCAGCAACGCCATCGGCCTGTTCCACCCCTTCCTGAAGGATGCCGCCGTGAAAATGGTCGCTGTCGAAGCCGCAGGCCACGGGCTCGATACCGATTTCCACGCCGCCTCGCTCACCCGCGGCACGCCCGGCGTGCTGCATGGCTGCCGCACCTACCTGCTGCAGGACGATGACGGCCAGATCACCGAGGCCCACTCCATTTCCGCCGGGCTCGATTACCCCGGCATCGGCCCCGAGCATGCATGGCTGAAAGACACCAACCGCGTCGAATATGTCAGCGCGACGGATGATGAGGCCCTCGCCGCCTTCAAAACCCTCGCCGTCACGGAAGGCATTTTGCCCGCGCTGGAGCCCAGCCACGCCCTCGCCCATGTCATCACCCGCGCACCAACGATGGCCGCGGATCAGATCCTCGTAATGAACCTTTGCGGCCGCGGCGATAAGGACATCTTCACCGTCGCCGAAGCGCTCGGGGTCACGCTATGAGCCGCATCGACCAAGCCTTCGCCCGCTGCCGCGCCGAAAACCGCGCGGCCTTCATTCCCTTCATCATGGGCGGTGATCCATCCCTTACCACCTGCGCCGCACTGCTGGATGCGCTACCCGCCGCCGGGGCCGATATTATCGAGCTCGGCATCCCATTTTCCGACCCGATGGCGGATGGCCCGGTGATCGCCCAAGCTGGCCTGCGCGCGCTGGAAGCAGGCGCCACCCTCGCCCATATCCTGGGTCTCGCCCGCGCCTTCCGCGCCAAGCACAGCACCCCGCTGGTGCTGATGGGCTATCTCAACCCGGTCTATGTTTATGGCTACGAGAAATTCGCCGCCGATGCACAGGCCGCCGGGGTGGATGGCATCATCCTCGTCGACCTGCCGCCGGAAGAAGCGGCGGAAGTGGAGCCGCTGCTGACCAAACACGGCATCGCCCTCGTGCGCCTCATCGCGCCGACCTCGGTGCCGGGTCGCCTGCCGCTGCTCACCCAGCATGCGAACGGCTACCTTTATTACATCTCCATCACCGGCATCACCGGCGGTGCGGCCGCGCCCGAAGCGCGCATCCGTGAGCATCTCGCCGCCATTCGTGCCGCCACATCGCTGCCGGTCTGTGTTGGCTTTGGCGTTAAAACCCCCGCCGATGTCAGCGCCATGGCCGCCCTTTCGGATGGGGTTGTGGTCGGCTCAGCGATTGTAAATTTCATCCGCGAATCCGGATCAGACCTGGGCAAGTTCACGCAGTTCGCCCGCGCCCTCGCCGATGGCACGCGGCGCTAAAAACTGGCCCATCAGCATGCTCGCCGGGGCCGTTTTGCCGTAATGCTGTTCCGGCGGTTCGATCGCCTCGCGCATGCCTTTCAGCACCCCGCCAAGCACCGCTTCAATCGCCCGCATCGGGTCGGCATTGGCACACGGCACCCGGTGCTCGATGCGCTTATCATACGGATCGGGATTGCCCGGAATGCGCAGCGCGCAATAGCGGTTATTGACGCCCCAACCCGCGATTTTCGGCACATGGTCCGCATCCCCCAACCGCGCATAATCCGCTGCGTTGGGGAAAAACACCGGCATTGCTTCCGGCAATGTCGCAAGCAGTCCGCCGAGGCTGAAGCGCAGGTAGTCGCTCGTCCACTCATCGGTTTTGTGATAGACATTAATTCCATCCGCATCCGCCAGATGCACATGCAGGTGCAAGCCGCTCGATGGCTCATCCGCAAACGGTTTCGCCACGAACGACGCGCTAACCCCAAACCGCGACGCGTATTTATCGACAATGCTGCGCATCAGCCGCAGCGTTTCCGCCAGGCCTTCCGGCGCCATCATGCTGGTGACGATTTCATATTGGTGCCGCCCGCGCTCCTGCTCGATGCGGATGATCGGCAGCGCCTCGTGGCGAAACGCCTTTTCCACCGGCACCCAGAATTGCTCGATGGTTTCAGGCGCATCATCCGCCAGCATCACATAGCACTCGATTTCTGCAGCCATCACAGCGGTGAGGCCGAATTCCTCGTGCAGTGCCTTGGTGATGTCGCGGATGTTAGGCAACGTGGCTGTTCAACCATTCGACCAGTTGGCTCTTTGGCATCGAGCCCACTTTGGTGGCAATCGCCTTGCCGTCCTTGAACAGGATCATCGTCGGGATACCGCGCACACCATAGCGTTGCGGCGATTCCGGGTTCTGGTCGATGTTCACTTTTGCAATGGTCAGCTTGCCATCCATATCCTTGGCGATTTCATCGAGGATCGGCCCGATCTGCTTGCATGGCCCGCACCATTCGGCCCAGAAATCGACCAAAATCGGCGTGCTGGAATTCAGCACCGCGCCATCGAACTCATCGTCGGAGATATGTTTAGTGGACATAACAGCCTCGCTTTAAGTGTTTCGTAATGCACTTAAATTAGGCTCCGCCCAGCCCGACGTCAAGACGCAACGGCGGTTTTCAACATAACATTTTGTTTAGGAAACGCCGCCGCGCGCACCGCATCGTCCAGCCACATCAGCCGCGGCGCACTCGTCCAGATGATCGCGCAGCGAACCGGCAAACCGGGGTAAAGCTGCGACACCAGCGCATGATAGGTCTTCAGCTGAATCACATAATTCGCCGAAACGCCGCTCGCATCCGCCGGCACATGGTGGCCCGTTTTATAATCGGCGATGATGATAGCCTCCGGCGTTTTCACCAGCAGATCCATCTGCCCGCTGATCGCAAGCGCCACACCATCCACCGTAATAGTCCCGGTGATGCTCGCCTCCGGCAGCAGCTCATGCTCCCACAGCCAGCGCTCCTGCGCGAACAGCGCCGCAATTTCCTGCACCACGCTGTGCTGCTGCGCAGGCGTCCAATCCGGTGCAACATAGGCAACCAGCTGCGCGATATGGCGCGCGTCACTCTCCGCCCGCAGCAGCTCCAGCACGCGGTGGATGCGCACGCCGCGCTCCTTTGCCCCAGCCGCCGCCCCTTGCGCATAGGGCGATGCCTGCACCGCCGCCAATTGCGAGGGCGCGGCCATCGCCACCTGCCGCAACACCGCGGGAGCCCGTGTCGCCCATTCCGGCAGCGCCAGCACCGGCGCTTCACCCGCCTCCAACGGTGCCGCTTGCCCGGCGGGCAGCGCATCGGCAAATGTCAGCAGCCCGTCATCCTCAACCGCCCCCAGCGCGCGCAGGGACTGCTCCGCCAGCGCATACCACGAGCCCGCCTTGGCCTCACCCTTTTTGCTCGCCGTGCCGAACAGATGCAGCTCGTCGCGCGCCCGCGTCAGCGCCACATACAGCAACCGGTCATATTCCGCCGTCAGCGCATCGGCTTTTTCCTGCTTCATGCGCAGCAGCGCCGCCGCACCGCTGGCTTCGGGCGAGAGCGAAAGCAACGGCAGCGGCGGGTGCTGCTGGCCTTGCGCAAAATACATCCGCTCATGCTGCGTTGTCGGCATGCTGACCGTATCGACCAGCAGCACCACCGGCGCTTCCAGCCCCTTCGCGCCATGCACGGTCATAATGCGCACATGGTCGCTTTGCGCTGCTTCCTGCTCACGTTTCACCTGTCGGCTGCTGCCATCCATCCAGGCATAAAAATGCGCGAGCGTCGGCGGCATATGCGCCGGCATCGCCGCCGCTTGCGCCTTCAGCTCATCCAGCACCTCGTGCACCTCCTCACCGAAGCGCCGCGCGAACTGCTGGCGGGCGCCGCTCACCTCCAGCACATCGGTCAGGAAATCATAGGGCGTCGTGTGTTTGAGGCTGAGCCAATGCGTCAGCAACGGCTGCTCGGTTTGCGCCCACAGGCTCGCCGGGCGGCCATGGGCCATCGCGCGTAAGCCCTCGTCGCTCAGCCCAATCAGTGGCGAGCGCAGCACCTGCGCCAGCGCGAGGTCGTCATTGACATTCATGCACCAGCCCATCAGCGCCAGCAGATCGCGCACCGCCAGATGCTCCGCGAGGGTGAGCCGATCCAGCCCCGCCACCGGAATAGCGCGCCGCTGCAGCGCGCGGATCAGCGGCAGCACCAGCGGCTTGCGGCTGCGCACGAGGATCAGTATATCCCCCGCCCGCAGCGCCCGCCCGGCGCTTTTCAGCGGCCTGCGCTCCACCAGCAACCACTGCGCAATGCGCTCGGCCACCGTTTCCGCCAGCAGCTGCGCCGCGGTTTTTATAATGAGATATTCCGTCGGGATTGTCAGCGCCGCTGGCCGCTCCTTCTCCGGCGCAATCACCAGCGGATAGAGCGTCACACTGCCCGCCGCCGCGGTGCGATGCAGCCGGTGCGGTTGAATCATCCCGCTGGCACTCAGCGCTGCCGCCACTGCGGGCTGCGCGGCCACATGATCCACCAGCCGCAACACCGCCGCCGCCGAGCGATAGGACGTATCGAGCATCTGCGTCTCCAGCGGCGATGGGCTGCCTTCCAGCAGCGCCGCAAAATGCTGATGATGGTGCGCAAATAACTCCGGCGCCGCGCCCTGAAAGCTATAAATCGACTGTTTCTCATCGCCCACCACCAGCAGGCTGCGCGGCAGCCCGGCGCTACCAATCCCGTCATTGCTCGCGATCAGTTCCTCCACCAGCGTGCGCACCAGCGCCCATTGATCCGCGCTCGTATCCTGCGCCTCGTCGATCAGCAAATGGTCGATCCGGTGATCCAGCTTGCTCATCACCCAGCCGAGGGTGGATGGGTGCGCACACAGCGCCACCGTTTTGCCGATCAAATCGTCATAATCCAGCGCATGCGCCGCCATTTTCGCCTGCGCATACAGCTCCAGCAGCGCCTTCGCCAGCACCGCAATCGCGAAGGATTCCTCCGCACAGGCCAGCGCCGCGATCGCGTCGTTATAAGCAAGCACCGCATCTGCGAGGCGCATCATCGCGCCATCGGCAGCCTGTTCCAGCTTCGCCACATCCTTGCGCAGCGCGCCGTCCGTCAGCATCAGCGTGCACAGCGCGCCGATGCGCGGCCCACGGTGCTCGGGCACCACTTCCAGCCACGCCGCGAAGCCTGCGGCGTATTTATTTTCCGTCTTCTTTTTATGCGCCAGCATATCTGGCAAATGGCCGCGAATCACCGCCGCATCCGCCGCGTTTGGCGCGTTGCACAGCGTCGCTGCCAACGTCTCGCGCGTCGCCCCCTCCGCCAGCCCATGCAGCGCGAACAGATACGCCCGCAGTGATTCCGGCGATTGGTTGCGCCACACCTGCGCCCACGCGCCGCGCTTGCGGATAATATCGCCCATCAGCGCGTCGAAGCGAAACTCGCCACTGCGCGCGCCAATCAGCGTCAACGCCTCCACCAACCAGGCATCGCCGGAGGAAAATCGCTCCAGCATGCGGTGCTTGGCCAGCCGTAGCATCTCCTCAGCCGCCGCGTCCTCCAGTACCGTGAAATGCGGCGCCACCCCCGCTTCCATCGGGAAGCGGCGCAGCAGGTTCTGGCAAAATCCGTGAATCGTCATCAGCTGCAACCCACCGCCGGGGCTATCGAGCACAGCACCAAACAGCCCGCGCGCATGGGCGAGCAGCGTTTCATCCGCCGCCACGCCAAGAATTTTCTCGATCCGCGCGCGGCAGGCCTCGTCCCCATCCAGCAGCAGCGCGCGCAGCCATTCCAGCACCCGCATGCGCATTTCGCTCGCCGCCGCTTTGGTATAGGTAATACAAACAATACGCTCCGGCGCCACCCCAAGCAGCAGCAACCGCACCACCCGTTCGGTCAGCGCGGTGGTCTTACCACTCCCGGCATTAGCCGTTATCCATACTGAATTTATTTCATGATTCAATGTTTGTACCAATTATAATTATACGTTCAGCAAGCACTTATGTGCCCTAGAAAGGCTACCAATAACCTTAATAGTCCATCCCCAAAACCACCCGTTTTGTTAACCGATTATTTACTACTTCCCCCGTATACTCATCCTTAGAGCTCGGGTGAACCGGCCATGTTAAACAGCTAGGGATGGGTACTCGCATGCGCCAAGTCGCTCGACAAGCAACATCGGATAATCAGTTACTCTTCTTACCCGGCGTTTTCAACGAAACCTTGGGACTGCTGTTCGATGCCCACCATTATTTCCAATCACGCGGCAGCGAGGAACAGGCCACCATCGCCCCCAACATGCGCCTCGCCTATGCCAGCGAAATGACCCGCATCACCACCCGCCTGACCAGCGTCATGGCCTGGCTGATGGTACGCCGCGCGATTTATGCCGGCCGCATCGAGGAAGACCGCGCCACCGACCAATACCGCCTCGACGGTGCGGATATCTGCCTCAACCACATGCCCGAAATCCTCGCCGAAATGCCCTATTACCTGAACTATCTCTCGGAGCGCTCGCTCAGCCTGTTCGAGCGCGTCCACCGCCTGGATGAAATGGCCTACGGCGACACCCAGCACTAGGGCACTTTTACTTTAGCTTGGGCGCGAGAGGTCACGTTCCCCACCTGTCACCCCGTCGCATGACGGGGTCCACCTTAACCACAGGCAAGGAAGATGGACCCCGGCATAAAGCCGGGGCGACACACTGAGGTTATGGCAATACCACGCACGATACATAGAAAGCTTGCGAGGCCGCCCGCCAATTTCACAGAACTGTCACATTCCTCGCCGTGCGTTCGTGCTAGATTTACCATGAATAAATCTGGTGACCGGACCCTATGCCAACAAACGATCCATCCGTAAAAAAACCCGCCAGCGCCGCTTCCGGCGCAGGGGCTGACGCGGATACGAACATCTACATCACCAATGGCGCGCCCACGCCCGCCGCCCCCACCTACACCCCGCCCGCACTGCCGCAGCCCATCACCGGCCCGCGTTATGGCGAGCTGCAGCCCCTGCAAGACGAGCCTGAAGCCACGCTGGAGCCAATCGAAACCCGCACAAAAACCAGCATCAACTGGGGCGGCGTCATCAAAGGCATTGCCATCGTCGCCGCGGTCGCAGTTGTTGCCGTTGTCGGGGTCATCGCCGCCCAATATCTCGCCGGGGTCGCCTTCAGCTCGCCGTTCGTTGCGGAAACAGTAAGCACCCTCAGCGGCCTTGCCACGCAAGCCGCCACCGCCATTAACGGCTACTGGTCGGAAGCATTACTCACCATCGGCAAACTGCAGCCGCTTTCATGGTTTGGCCTCAGCAGCAGCGCCGCCGTCACCGGCACGCTGAGCGCCGCGCAAGCCGCCACGGCCCTCACCGCCACGCAAGCCGCGGGCGCGGTCGGCGGCCTGGCAGCGGGCGCAGTCGTGCTGCACACCGCACTGCCCGCCATTCACACTATCGACCTGACCAGCACGACCACCGTCACCACGCCCCCGGCGCACGACCCAAACCTGCTATCCTCGGTGCAAAGCACCCATATGGCGCAAACGAACGCATTGGCAAACGCACACACGCTGCACGAGCTGACCCATATCAGCCATCACGCCGCCGAGCACGGTTCGCAGGAACACACCGCCGTCCGCCAGCACACCACCCCTACCACGCCGGAATATTCCCGCCGCGCGACCGAAGCGATGGCCGAAACCACCACCGCCAGCCGCAACTGGATGGAACGCATCGGCGCACGCCCTGCCGCCGCCATCGCCAGCCGCGCAGAAGCACTGCGCACGAAGCAACCCGTCCAACCGCGTGATCCCAATTTCGCCGCCGATCTTGAAGCAAAACGCGCCGCGCTCGATGTCGAGCTCACCCAACAAATTCACTAAATTTTTAGCTAATTTCAGGCAGTTTCGTCACACAATTTTCACAATAAATCGTACGCGCCGTAACACAACTGTAACAATCTCGTGATACTCTCAGAATATAAGAACTCACCTTTGCACGGGAAATATTATGAGCAGCAGAGAAATCACCAGCGACATTACGAAACTTGCTGCAGAGCAGGATATGACGTTTGGGTTCAGCGGCAAGGGCAATACGACCATTGAAATGGTCGGCTGCAAAGACCCCGCAGTTAAAACATACTTATCCGAATTCGTCAGCTCCATGGGCCAGACCGCTAATGTCGCAAAAGATGTTGGCTTGGGTGCCGTTATGGCGACCGCTGCCAGCGCATGTGCACTGGGCACCGTTGATCCAACCGCAGCGTTCATGGGCGCCGCTGCCGGTGTGTTTGCAAGCTACAGCCGCGGCAGCAAGGGACACGGCAAAGGCTAATCGCCCACCAACCAATCAACAAAAAAGCGCACCCACCGGTGCGCTTTTTTTATGCTCCAAACCCATCGTATCAAACACCCCCCACATTTGTCATGCCGTCGCATGACGGCATCCACCTGCAACGAGCGTGCAGAAAGATGGACCCCGTCATTCGACGGGGCGACACAGCGCAAAAACGCGGCGAAAGAAAATAATCGAAAGCCGAAGCAGCCGAAGCCCTACTTCTTCTTCGCACCATCCGTGAATGGCGTGAACATCGTGAAGGCTTTGGTGAACATTTCCATGTTCTGCTTCCCGATTTCTTCCAGCTGCGCAGCAACCTGGCCGAAGCTGCCCATGGTGCCAAGACCCAGCATCTCGTTCATTTTATCCTGGTTGCCGGTGAAGGTTTTCATCGTCGATTCGAGATAGTGCGGCACAAAGCCCTTCAGCGAGTTATCGTAGAACCCGATGATGGAACGCAAGAAATTGATCGGCAGCAAATGCTCGCCCTGCGCCTGCGATTCCTGTTCGAAAATGATCTGCGTCAGGATCTGGCGCGTCAGGTCCTCGCCGGATTTCGCGTCATAGACGATGAACTCCGCGCCGTCTTTCACCATCGTGCACAAATCATCGAGCGTCACATAGCTGGACGTGTCGGTGTTATATAACCGGCGGTTCGCATATTTTTTGATCACAATCGGTTCGGTCTGCGGGGTTTTCTTGGTCATAACGATCCTCTGCGGGTTGTTCTTTATTTTTGGTTCCGATTGACCTAGCATTAATCCGCCGCTTTTGGCAAGCATTCAGGAAATCCCATGGCATCCCCCAACGATTACCACCAGCGCGCGGCGGAATTTCTCAAAGCCTGGCAGGATCAGATGACCCGCCAGATGAGCGACCCCGACACCATCCGCGCGATGCTCGCCGCGATGCAATCTTTTGGAGCCCCACCCCATGATGCGCATGCCCGACGCCCTGCCGATGCACCTGATGCTGGCGATGATGCAATCCGGTCTCTTACCAAACGCCTCCATGCCGTGGAGCAATCCCTTACACGCCTTCATGCCCGATTGGATGCGGCCGAAAACCCCGCTCGAACAAGGCGTGGAGCAGATGCAAACCCTGTGGCAAAACGCCAGCGACCAGTGGAGCAGCCTCAGCGAGCAACTGCTAAAAAGCCCGTTCCCCCAGCCGCAAAAACCAAGCCCGCAGCCAAAGCAAAAAAGCGACCAGCCACCAAACAGCGCTGATTTCCTCACGGATTTCTTCAACCCCGATTTTCTGAGCAGCCTTTCCACGCAGGCCTACAACCACAGCACCGGTTTCCTGCAAGGCATGCAGGCCTATCTCGCCAGCGACTACGAGCGCCCCGAAAAATCCTACGACGTGCTATGGGAACGCGGCAGCGCCCGCCTGCTCGACCTCGCGCCGGACATGCTCGATGGTGTCGCCGTGCTCTGCATCCCCTCGCTCATCAACCGCTCGACCATCCTCGATCTGTATCCCGGCGCAAGCTTTGTCGATTACCTGAAAGCCCGCGGCTTCCGCCCCCTCATCCTCGATTGGGGCACGCCCGATGCGGATGAGCAGGAATTCACCACCGCCGATTACATCAGTTTCTACGCGCTCGATGCCCTCAGCGCGCTGCGTGAAAACCATAACGGCCCCATCGCCGTGCTGGGGTATTGCATGGGCGGCATTTTCGCCACCGCCGTCGCCCAGCTCGCCGCCCGCGAGGTGGATGCGCTGATCCTGCTCGCCACCCCGTGGGATTTCTCTGCGCCAGACACCCCAACCGTCCTGCTCGCCGCGCCCACGCAAGCCATGCTGCGCCAGTGGATCGGAAGCCAAAGCCCCGTCCAGCCGCTCGTCACCCAAACCGTGTTTCACCTGATCGATCCCTGGCGCGTGCAGGAAAAATTCAGCCGCTACCCGCATTTATCGGATGCCGAGAAACAGCATTTCCTCGCGGTCGAGCAATGGGTGAACGATGGCGTGCCCCTCGCCCAGAAAGTCGCCGAAGAATGTTTTGTCGATTGGCCGCACGGCAACATTCTCGCCAACCATCAATGGAAAATCGGCCGCCGCTGGATCGAGCCGGCCAGCATCACCTGCCCCACCCTCGCCGTCATCCCCACGCGCGACCTCATCGTCCCCAAAGGCTGCGCCCTGCCCCTCACCCAAGCCCTCACCCGCTGCGATGTGCTCATGCCCGAAACCGGCCATGTCAGCATGGTCGTCGGCAAAAACGCAAAAAAACTGATGTGGGAACCGGTGGCAGAGTGGCTGGAGGAAAAGTTTTAGCGACGCGGCGTCGGACCGCACTTTTCATTTTTTCCTTTGGGATTTGGTGCATTGGAAACAAATTCCCCTAGGTGCTTTGCTTCATCAACAGTGAGTTTTCCATCCTTCATTACATCTGCAACCAATGCCTTTGTCTGTTTTGTAAGCTTGCAATCATATCCAGTATCAAATTCTTTGAATTTGCCAGGGATTGCTTTTGAAACAAAACCATTAGCGTCTACAGATAAGTCATCGCCACCCCAAGGCTGTGAACCTCCAATTGTGGTAATATACGAACTATTCAACACCGATTGGGAAAGTCGCGATTGGGGAAAAGGTTTTGAATCGCTTACGTTAATTTTACCTTGAACCGCTGATTTTTCCTCTCCACCAAAGGTATCGGGAAGAGTAGCTACTGTGCCATCGCCACGCTTAAGCAGCATCGCCCCAGCCCAATATTCTTTAGTAGACTCTCGCTCCTCAACTGGGAGGTGCGATTGATTCCCAAACCGTTTATCAAACTCTGCTTTTTCAGTAGCAGTAAGTTTGCTGTAGTTGCTTTCCTTGTTATCCTTAGCCACAATTCCTCCCTACAACTGTAAACTATTGAAACATAGGATACTCTTTTTGGGTTAACATCGTGTTAATAAAACATAGTAATATGATTGTCTTGGGTATTTTAGTGGCCCGCACACCTGCCCGCCGGACAAGCGCACAGCATACCCCTAGACACGTCGCGCATTAATTGCGTCATCGAAAATCGGCCGCCGCTGGATCGAGCCCGCCAGCATCACCTGCCCCACCCTCGCCGTCATCCCCACGCGCGATCTCATCGTCCCCAAGGGCTGCGCCCTGCCGCTCACCCAAGCCCTCACCCGCTGCGATGTGCTTATGCCCGAAACCGGCCATGTCAGCATGGTCGTCGGCAAAAACGCAAAAAAACTGATGTGGGAACCGGTGGCAGAGTGGCTGGAGGGGAAATTTTAAATTTCGTTCAGCGCTTTACGCAGGATGGAACTTCTTGCTTTGCCATATCGTTAACCAATTTGGCTGCGGCATCGAAATTTCCGCATGTAAAAACACCCTTCGCTTTGGCGCGCACGTCTTCGCGAATCGGCCTGCACTCTGCACTAACGCCTTCCTCAAACGTCAAATCATTGTACATCGACCCCACAAGCCCCCGAGAACTAACCATCACCAAATCCGTCTTCCCATCCTTCTCGACAGACAGGGTGAATCTCCCCCAATCAGGATCACCCTGATGCGTGGCAGTCAGCTTCCCCTGCGGCAACTGCTTGGTGAGCCGCATGATAGCAGGCATATGACGGTCCTCGATGACTTTCGCCACCATGCCATCCGGCACCACCACATTCGAGTTGTTCGGATCCGGGCTAGTAAATAGCTTTGGCGCCTCGCACTTGGCTGCCGCCACACCAGTTACCGGTTTCACATCATCTGCCATAAAGACCTCTATCGTGCCGTTGAATGATGCATCAGCATACCACCCAGCCATTAATGTTATATGAAGATTGTGTTAAAACCGCGTGCAATCCGCCCACTCCCCGTCAATTCCCGATTATGACGCACTGCACACCCACGCACTAGACAACCATCCCGTGCGCGCATACACACGACGCACATTAAAAACACGCCTGCACCATCCTCCTGACTGTCACCCCGTCGAACGACGGGGACCATCTTGCCCCAAAGGAAGGTGGATGCCGTCATGAAGACGGCATGACACGGCAGAGTGAAACGCACATTGAAGGAGACCCCGCATGACCAACCCAACCGATATCGTCATCGTCGATGCTGCCCGCACCGCGGTCGGTAGTTTTAACGGCGCGTTCAGCAGCCTCAGCGCCGCACAGCTGGGCACCGAGGTGGTCAAAGCCCTCATCGCCCGCAACAAGCTTTCCGCCAGCGACGTCAACGAGCTGATCCTCGGCCAGGTGCTCACCGCCAGCACCGGCCAGAACCCGGCCCGCCAAACCCTCATCCACGCCGGTATCGATAAAACCGCAACCGCGATGACCATCAACCAGGTCTGCGGCTCCGGCCTGCGCGCGGTGGCGGAAGGGATGAAATCCATCCAGTCCGGCGACAGCAGCATCGTCATCGCCGGTGGGCAGGAATCCATGACCCAGGCACCGCACGCCATGCAGCTGCGCGCGGGCGTCAAAATGGGCAACGGTACCATGATCGACACCATGATCACTGACGGGCTGTGGGATGCGTTCAACAACTACCATATGGGCATCACCGCCGAGAACGTCGCCGCACAGTTCGAGATCACCCGCGCCGATCAGGATGCCTTCGCTGCCGCCAGCCAGCAAAAAGCCGCCAAAGCGCAGGCCGAAGGCAAGTTCGTGGAGGAAATCGTGCCCGTCACCATCAAGGGCAAAAAAGGCGACACCGTGGTGGATGCGGATGAGTTCATCCGCCCGGACACCACGCTGGAATCCCTCGCCAAACTGCGCCCGGCCTTCAAACCGGATGGCACCGTCACCGCGGGCAGCTCCTCGGGCATTAACGACGGCGCCGCCGCCGTGCTGCTGATGAGCCGCGCCGAAGCCGACAAGCGTGGCCTGAAGCCGCTGGCCACCATCAAATCCTGGGCGACCGTAGGTGTTGACCCGGCCATCATGGGCAGCGGCCCCATCCCCGCCAGTAAAAAAGCACTCGAAAAAGCGGGCTGGACCGTCGCCGATCTCGACCTCATCGAGGCTAACGAAGCCTTTGCCGCGCAGGCCCTGTGCGTCACTCGTGGCCTCGGGTTCGATGCCGCGAAAGTCAACGTCAACGGCGGCGCCATCGCCATCGGCCACCCGGTCGGCGCATCCGGCGCCCGCATCCTCACCTCGCTGCTCTATGAAATGAAGCGCCGCGACGCCAAGAAAGGCCTCGCCACCTTATGCATCGGCGGCGGCATGGGCATCGCCATGTGCGTGGAGCGCTAGGTTATTGTTTGCATCCGGCTCGGTCTGCTGACCTCGCCATGATGCGCCGCTTCGCGGGCTCATGGCTGGTTCGGCCTTCTGGCCTCACTGGGTTAAATTTGTAATTGGGGAATAAAATCATGAGCATGAAACATCGCGTCGCACTTGTTACCGGCGGCACACGCGGCATCGGCAAATCCATCGCCATCGACCTTAAAAAAGCAGGCTGCAAAGTCGCCGCCAGCTATTTCGGTAACGAAGACGCCGCCAAGGCCTTCCAGAAAGAAACCGGCATCCATGTCTTCCGCTTCGATGTCGCGGATTTCGAGCAATGCCAGCAAGGCGTGCGCCATATCGAAAACGAGGTCGGCCCGATCGATATCCTCGTCAACAACGCGGGCATCACGCGCGATGGTTTCATGCATAAAATGGGCGAAGAAAGCTGGGATGCCGTGCTCGATACCAACCTCAAATCCTGCTTCAACATGGCCCGCGCCGTGATCGAAAGCATGCGCACCAAGGGCTTTGGCCGCATCATCAACATCAGCTCCATCAACGGCCAGACCGGGCAGATGGGCCAAACCAACTACGCCGCCGCCAAAGCGGGCGTGTTCGGTTTCACCAAATCCCTCGCCCGTGAATGCGCCAATAAGGGCATCACCGTCAACGCCGTCGCGCCGGG
This sequence comes from Pseudomonadota bacterium, assembly GCA_040384265.1. Lineage (GTDB taxonomy): Bacteria > Pseudomonadota > Alphaproteobacteria > Rickettsiales > UBA3002 > QFOX01. The sequence continues at coordinate 76,746 of JAZKJM010000001.1, forward strand.
CTACATCAACACCGACATGGTCGCCGCCGTGCATGCGGATGTGCTGAAAGGCATCGTCGCCAAAATTCCCGTCGGCCGCCTCGGCGAAGCCAAGGAAATCGCCCGCGCCGTCTGCTTTCTGGCCGATGACGAAGCCGGTTTCATCACCGGCGAAACCCTCTCGGTCAATGGCGGCCAGCACATGGAGTAGTGGCGGCCACCGTCATAAAACCGTCACGAAACCGACATCAAACCATCATCATTTCCCTATACGATAGGTAAAAAATGATGAGGATGAGCGATGGCCAATTACCTGCATGCCGAAGGTAACAGCGAACAAATCAACGACATCCTGCACGCTGCTGTAAACGCCACCAAGCCCGAGCAGGATGCGTTTCGCGAAGCCGTCATCGCACGTGAGCGGTTAAAGCAGAGCAGCGGACTTCCCGATGACGCGTTCAACCGCCTTGCCGCAAGCCTTATACAGCACAGCAATGAGCCCACCGCCGTGCCACTCAACGGCGAAGAAAAAGCGAATATCCGGCAAAAAGAGGCTGATTTTCTGGCTAACAAAATCGCTTTCTACAAAGCGCTATCAGCGGCCATCAACGCGCAGGGCCTGCATGCCGACTGCGACAGCCCCACCCTGAACACGATGTTCCACAGCGCCACGCCGAAGGGACAAGTGTCCAACCATGGGTTGGCGTTCTACATCATGCAAAGCATTCAGGCACGGGCCATCCAGTTTGGTGCCCAGCCGTCGCAGCAGGAACGCTACTAGGCGTCGTAACGGCTCGCGTCGTTCATCGTATCGCGCGTCATGCGGATATGGTTCTGCCGCTTGGGCGTCGCGATGGAGCGACTGTCGTCATCATACCACACATGGCTGATGGTGCCGGTCGAAAGCGCGGCATATTCCACAGATTGGCTTGAGCTAATCTTCTTATTTACACGAACAATCATTTATTTCTCCATCCTTAGTGCCTAAACCTAGCAGACAAGGGTTAAGTTATGGTTAACGCCCAAGAAAATTTTGGACGCTTTTACAGAATACACAGCCATGTGGGAACGGGGGCGTTTGCCTCTCACCCCCAAAATGCGCGCAGCCACCGCCGCCGCCAAGCCAAATCACACCAGAAGTGGCCATTTTACAACATATAACCCGCAATTGTTGCAAATAAACATCAGCCCCCCCTACCATACCCACTGTCACCCCGGCTTTATGCCGGGGTCTGGCCGTGAGGCGGGCACTATGGCTGACGCATGCGCGCACCAGAGCACATCACGCAATGGGATGACAAGTAGGGAAGTCGTTAAACAGCGCGGCAGCTAGGGCGAAAACCCCCTAAAACTCCAGCATCCGCGCTTCCTTAACATTCGGCAGCTTGGCGATCTTGGCAACCAGCGCCGCATCGATCGAATCATCCACCTCGATCAGCGCCACCGCGTGGGTTGCCTGCAGGTTGCGGCCGAGATGGAAGTTGGCAATGTTCACCTTCGCCTCACCCAGCAACTGGCCGACGCCGCCAATCAGGCCCGGCTTGTCCTCGTTGCTGACAAACAGCATGCGGTTGCCCAGCGAGGCTTCCAGCATCACATCATCCAGCGCCACCACGCGCGGCTTATCGCCAAACAGCGTGCCGGAAATAGCGAACGTGCCGCCATCAAACGCCACCGTCACCCGCATCAGCGTTTTGTAATGCGCCGTGCGCTCATGGCGGATTTCGCTCACATCGATATTGCGATCCTTCGCCACCACCGGCGCGTTGACCATGTTGACCCCTTCCATCAGCGGGCTCAGCAGGCCATTCAGCGCCGCGGCGGTCAGCGGCTTGGTATTCAGGTCCGTCACCTTGCCTTCATACTCGATGGTCACTTTAGTCAGCCCGCCCGTCGTCATCTGCCCGGCAAAGCCGCCCAGACGCGTGGCGAGATCGAGATACGGCTTCAACCGCGCCGCATCCTCGGCCGAAACGCTCGGCATGTTCAGCGCGTTGGTTACCGTGCCCACGGTCAAATATTCCGCCATTTGCTCGGCCACCTGAATGGCCACATTCTCCTGCGCCTCGCTGGTCGATGCGCCCAGATGCGGCGTCGCGATCACTTGCTCCATGCCAAACAGCGGGTTGGTTTTTGCCGGCTCTTCCTCGAACACATCCAGCGCCGCGCCGGCCACATGGCCCGCTTCAATCGCCGCCTTCAGGTCGGCTTCCACAATCAGCCCACCGCGCGCGCAGTTGATGATACGCACGCCTTTTTTCGTTTTCGCCAGATTCTCTTTGCCCAGCAGATGGCGGGTCGAATCCGTCATTGGCGTGTGCAGCGAAATGAAATCCGCGCGGGCGAGCAGCTGGTCGAGCTCCACCTTCTCCACATTCAGCGCCTGCGCGCGCTCCGCCGAGAGGAACGGATCATACGAAATCACCCGCATTTTGAGCCCCTGCGCACGATCCGCTACAATACTGCCAATGTTGCCGCAGCCGATGAGGCCAAGCGTCTTGCCCGCCATCTCAACGCCCATAAACTTGTTCTTTTCCCATTTGCCCGCATGGGTCGAGGCGCTTGCCGCCGGAATATCGCGCGCCAGCGACATCATCAGCGAAATCGCGTGCTCCGCCGTCGTCACCGAGTTACCAAACGGCGTATTCATGACAATCACGCCCTGCGCGGTTGCTGCTTTCACATCCACATTATCCACCCCGATGCCTGCACGGCCGACCACTTTCAGCTTGGTCGCAGCGGCCAGCACCTTCGGCGTCACCTTGGTCGCCGAACGAATCGCCAACCCATCATACTCGCCGATAATTTCCAGCAGCTGCTCTTCTGTCAGCCCGGTTTTGAGATCGACCTCGATCCCGCGGGATTTAAAAATTTCAACGGCAGCCGGGCTGAGTTTATCGGAAATAAGGACTTTTGGCACAATGCGCTCCTAAAAGGGTGTTTTTCACTCCCCTAGCTGCAGCACCCGCGCCCAAGATTCAAGCAAAATCCACGTTTCTGGGGGCAACTACCCGGCCGGAAACGCAATGGCCCGCTCCACCGCGAACAGGTCAAGCTCATGGCGATAGAAAAGATAGCCCTGCGCCAGCAGCATTGCCTCCAGCGACGCCTTCTCCGCCGCCGCCAGGTTCACATATTCAAGGTTAATAATCGCCGGGCGATAGGCCGCAAAATCAAACTGCTCGAAAATCCGGAAATCATAGCCCTCCGTATCGATTTGCAGCACATCGATACGCGCAGGCTGGTGCTTGGCGAGCAACGCCGCCAGCGGCAGGCAGGCCACCGCCTCTTCCACCACATGCGTCCGGTAATCGGCCAGTTTATCCATCATAAAACTCGACATGCCCAGCACCCAGTGCGGCAGATTGCCCGCCTGCGCCGCTTCCGGGCGAATGCGGTAAAGCACCCGCGTTTCCGCCTGCTGCGTGATGGCGACATTCTCAAACACCAGCCCCGCCTGCCCGCCATAATGCTGCTGCGCCTTGGCGATCATATCCGGCAGCGGCTCCACCAGAATCCCCTGCCAGCCATACTGCTTCACATACGGAAAAATCGGGTCATACGACGCACCATCCATCACCCCGACTTGCAGGAAAAACACCTTCTGGCGCTCGCTCAGCAGCGTATAAAGCGCGGCAGGAGACAGGCTCGGCAGCATGCCATACTCACGCCCCAGCGCCGCGCGATAGTCATTATAGCGCGGCGAGGCATCCTTGTTGTTCGTCACTACCCAGAGGAACGAATCCGGCCCGTGCTTAAAGTCCACCGTCGTCGCAAGACGCAGCGGTAGCACGCTCGCGCACGGCTTGAACCAGCGCTCATACACCACCCCCAGCGCAATCTGGTCGAGGAACCAGCGCGTCGTCCCATGCGCAAAATTATCGAGGATAAACGCCGCCACCTGGCCGACAAATTCGCGCCCCAACTCGGAATGGCGCGCATAGAAAAACAGCGCCACCACTTTTTCCCAGAACGGCCCTTTTTCGTCGTAAAGCAGCGCAATGTCGGTGGCCTTGCCCATCCCCATCTGCGCGCAGAACGCATCCCAGCGGCCTTTCAGCAGCCCATCCGCATCCAGCATGCACAGGTCGTTTTGGTAGATGCCCATCAGTTGATACATCCGCACGAAACGGATACAGGAATAATAAATCACCGCCCGCGTGTCATAGGCCGCCGGCATCGCTTCCCACGACACCCCAAGGTCGATCCCCGGGCACCGCGCGACCAGCGCCTCAATTTCGGCCAGCACACTTGCGGTGGGCGAATAGAGATGCAGATGCAGCGACAGCTGATCCGCATTGGTCTGCGCCAGTGAATGGGCCAGCGGCAGCGCATGCTGGAAAAAATAGCCGCTATCGCACGCCACCAGCACAATGGGCCGCCCCGTCGCCTGCACCCTGCGCAGCATCTGCAGCTCGGGCAGGCTGCTCGCATCCACCGCCGTCTGCCGCTGTTTCACGCTCTCAAAACGCACCGGCGCTTGCGGCCATTGGTCGAGGTGATATTGCGCGCCCATCATGCATAAATCCGCGAATGCGAACTGCTCGGGCTGCGCCGCCAGCGGTTCCAGCAACGGCAGCACCGCCGCGTGGTTGCCCTCAATCGCCTCCACAAACCCCACCACATGGCGCACCACCAGCGACCCGGAAAGCACCGCCATATTCGCCGCGATGAACCCCATCATTTCATCGATCTCGTTCAACCGCAGCAACAGCAGCGCGGTATTTTCCATATAAGCGCGGTTGGGGCTCAGGCTCAGCACCTCGTTCAGCCCGGCTTTCACCTGCTGCACCGTTGCGGCCGGCAGCGGCACGTCCTGCGGGTTATTGCGCCGGAGCACCGCATTTGTCAGCACAATCAGCCGCAGCATCACCCGCAAGGCGCGGTCGTCATTGGGCGAAAGCCCGCTCGGCCCAAGGGCTGCCAGATGATGGTCAAGCGCGGCAAGGTTTGTCGTCGTGGATGAAATCGCCCATTTCACCAGATCATGCGGCACCGTCCCCACATCCGGGAACGAAAACGTGCGGCTCAGCGTGTCCCGGTAATAGGGGTGGAGCGCCTTGGTGGCTTCAAATGCAATCGTATCGCTCATGGTTTCCTTTGCGCAGCAGGGAGGATACGAGAAAAATTATGCCGCTTTGGCTTGCGATTGCTTGATTTCCGCCCATGCCCAATCGAGCCATGGCAGCAGCGCTTTGATGTCGGCGCTTTCCACCGTCGCCCCAGCCCAGATGCGCAAGCCCGCCGGTGCATCCCGGTAAGCGCCGATGTCGTAAGCAACCGCTTCTTTTTCGAGCAGCGCGGTAAAATCCTTCAGCGCTTTCGCCTGCGCATCCGCGCTCAAACCCTGATACCAGCTATCGCGGATTTTAAACGTCACCGAGGTGCAGGAACGCGTCGCTTTATCCCCACAGAGGAAATCAATCCAATCCGATTTTTCCACCCACTCAGCCAGCAGCTTGAGATTATTTTCCGAACGTTCAATCAGCGATTTCAGGCCGCCGATTTGCTCCGCCCATTTCAGCCCGTCGAGCGCATCTTCCACCGCCAGCATGGACGGCGTGTTGATTGTCTCGCCACTGAAAATCCCGTCGATCAGCTTGCCATCTTTGGTCAGCTGGAAAATCTTCGGCAGCGGCCAGCTTGGTTTATAGGTCTGCAGCCGTTCCACCGCGCGTGGGGAAAGCGCCAGCATCCCATGTGCGCCCTCGCCGCCGAGTGCTTTTTGCCAGCTCCAGGTCACCACATCCAGCTTGCTGAAATCCAAATCCATCGCGAAGGTCGCCGAGGTCGCATCGCAAATGGCAAGCCCTTCGCGGTTAGCCGGAATCCAGTCCGCATTCGGCACGCGCACGCCCGAGGTGGTGCCGTTCCAGGTGAACACCACATCGCGCGTCCAATCCAGTTTCGACAGGTCGCAAATCTCACCATACGGCGCTTCGATGATGTTCAAATCCGCCAGCTTCAGCTGCTTTTTGCAATCCGTCGCCCAGCCTTTGCCAAAACTCTCCCACACCAGCACATCCGCGCCGCGCGCGCCCAGCATCGACCACATCGCCATTTCAATCGCGCCCGTGTCGGAGGCGGGCACAATGCCCAGCACATAATCCGCCGGAATGCCAAGGATCGCCTTGCTGCGGTCGATCACTTCCTTCAATTTCGATTTACCGATTTTCGCGCGGTGCGAACGCCCCAGCGCCGCATCCTCCAGCGCCGCCAGCGACCAGCCGGGCCGCTTCGCACAGGGGCCGGAAGAAAAACGTGGATTGGATGGTTTAACGGTCGGTTTCATAAGCGCCTCGCGGGTTGGGATGCGCCTTAGTAAGGCAAGCAGCAAAGGCTTGTCAATTTTGATGATAGAAAACCCTCCCAACTGTCATCCCGTCATGCGACGGGGTGACAAACCTTAAATATTCTCCACCATCCGTGCCAGCGCGGCGGTCATCTGCGCGAGGTCGGCGGGGCGGTTAAGTCGGTGATCGCCATCCTTGATAAGGGTCAGCGTCACCTCATCGCTCATCAACTGGCGGGCCAGCGTCAGCGATGTCTCCCACGGCACATCAGCGTCCTGCTGGCCATGAATGAGGTGGATCGGCATATCGAGCCCGATCACATCATCCAGCAGCAAATGCTGGCGCGCCTCGTGGATAAACTCGCGGGTGATGGGGTAATCATTGTCCATCGCCTCGCTATGCGCCCACAGCACACCTTTATCATCCAGCTCGCGGCGCTGCTCGGGCGTCATCCGCGCGAACATCAGGTTCTCCGTAAAATCCGGCGCACTGGCGATGCCGATCAGCCCGCGCACCGCCGCCTTGCGCTCCAGCGCCGCGTTCAGCGCCACCCACGCCCCCATGCTGGAGCCGATCACAATCAGCGGCCCCGTCGCCACATGGTCAATGATGTCATACGCATCCGCCATCGCCCCGCCGATGGTGAAATCACGAAAATCCACTTCCGATGCACCATGCCCATGGTAATCGAACCGCGTAAACGCCACCCCCGCTAGCGCACACCACTGCGCCAGCGCCGTGGCCTTGGTCGACGCCATATCCGAACGGAAGCCATGGCAAAACACCACCCCCGGCGAGTTGCCCGGCTGGTGATGATACGCAAGCTTATGAGCACGCGCGGTGGTGAGGAAGGAAGGATTCATACGCCCTCATAGAACAAGGCATCCGTCATTGCGAGCGCTTAGCGAAGCAATCCACCTTGGTCACACAAAGGAAGATGGATTGCCGCGCTTCGCTCGCAATGACGGGGTGACAAATTGTGGAAAACTGAAACACCCGCGAACACAAAAAAGAAATGCATAGCCCAATTTAGCCGAGGGAGCGCTCCGCGCGACCCGCGAAGCGGCGGGGTTTGGGGCAAAGGGCCCCATCCGGCGCGAAGCGCGAAATAATAATCTTGCACCCCCCGCCTGATTCTCTATTCCTTCTCCCATGAGCTCAACCCCGGTCATCCTGCAAGTGCTTCCGCGCCTCGAATCGGGCGGGGTGGAGCGTGGGACGATCGAAATCGCCGATGCCATCAGCAAGCAAGGCTGGACACCGCTTGTCGCCTCGCAAGGCGGCGCGCTGATCCCGCATGTGAACCATGCCGGTGGCGAGCATATCACCATGCCGCTCGACCGCAAAAACCCGTTCATCATCCGCCAGAATATTTGGCGGCTTTACCGCCTCATCAAGGCGCGCAACGTCAGCCTCGTCCACGCCCGCAGCCGCGCCCCCGCCTGGAGCGCCTATTACGCCGCGAAATGGGCGGGCATCCCCTTCATGACCACCTTCCACGGCATTTACGGCCTCGAAAGCCAGCTGAAAAAGCGCTATAACAGCGTCATGGTCAAAGGCGAGCGCGTCATCGCCGTGTCGCAGTTCGTCAAAGACCATATCCTCAGCGAGTACGACATCGACCCGATGCTGATCCGCCTCATCCCGCGCGGGGTCGATTTTGCGTTGTTCGATGACAGCCGCCTGATCCCCGACCGCATCGCCCAGATCACCCGCAGCTGGATGCTGCACGATAACTTCGCGCCCGTCATTTTCTGCCCCGGCCGCATCAGCCGTATCAAAGGCCAGCACGTGCTGGTCGAGGCCCTCGCGCTGATGAAGGATGTGCCATTCCTATGCATCATCGCCGGCACCGATACCGGCCACGAAAGCTACCGGATGGATGTTGAGGAACTGATCCGCGCCCGCGGGCTCGAGGGCAAAGTGCGCATCGCCGCCAGCACCCATTTCATGGCCGAGGCCTACACGCTGTCGAGCCTTGTCGTCGTCCCCTCCGTGCAACCGGAATCCTTCGGCCGCGTCGCCATCGAGGCGCAGGCGATGGGCCGCCTCGTCATCGCTACCGATCACGGCGGCGCGCGCGAAACCATCATCCCCAACGAAACCGGCTACCTCGTCCCGCCCGAAAACCCGCAGATGATGGCCGACGCCATCCGCTTCGGGCTGGAGCGCGACGCCGCCACCGCCGACGCCATGGCCCGCTTCGCCAAGCAGCATGTGCGCAAAAATTTCAGCAGCGAGCAGATGAAAAGCAAAACCATCGCCACCTACCGGGAATTGCTGGGATGACATCCGAGTCCATCCTCGTCATCAAGCACGGCGCGCTGGGGGATATTGTCATCGCCACGGCGGGATTCGCCGCCATCCGCGCCGCGCATCCGGATGCGCATATCGTCTGCCTCACCACCAAAGCCTATGCTGAGCTGCTCGCCCAAAGCCCATATTTCGATGAAATCTGGGTCGACAGCAAACCAAAATTTTACGACCGCAACGCCATCGGCCGCCTGCGCAGCATGCTGGCCAGCCACCGCTGGGCATGGGTCTATGACCTGCAAACCTCCAAACGCAGCACGCTTTACCCATGGCTGCTCGCCCGCCCGCGGCCCAGCATCAGCAATGTCAGCCGCTTTGCCAGCCACGGCTACACCGACCCCGCCCGCCACACCAAGCACGCGCTGGAGAACCTGAAAATCCAACTGGGCATCGCCGGTATTCACCAGATCGGCCTGCCGGATGTGAGCTGGATGCATGGAGACATCAGCGCCGCCGAAGCCCTCATCGGCACCGTGCGCAGCATTCCGCAAGGCGCCAAACTCAGCCCCTGCGCCCTGCTTGTCCCCGGCGCCGCCGCCCACCGGCCCGAAAAACGCTGGCCCGCCGAGCAATATGCCAGCCTCGCGCAGGAGCTGGTCGGCAAAGCCATCCGCCCCGTGCTCATCGGCACGGATGCCGAGGCCGAAGCACTCGCCGCCATCGCCGCGCGGGTGCCCGGCGCCATCAATCTATGCGGCAAAACCACTATTCCCCAGCTCGCCACCCTCGCCCGCAACGCCACGCTGGCACTGGGCAACGACACCGGCCCCATGCATGTCATCGCCGCCAGCGGCTGCCCCGCCACCGTGCTGTTCAGCGGCGCATCCGACCCAGCACGCTCCGCCCCGGTTGGCCCAAGCGTCACCATCCTGCGCGAACGCGATTTGCGCGATTTGAGCGTCGATCGCGTACTCACCGCCTTGACAGCGCGTAGCTAAAGCGTAGAGTTCGCGGCCAAATTCGGAGATAGAAATGACCAACGCCCAACCGCTTGCCGCTACCATCACCCTCACCCTGCCCGATGGCAGCGCGCGCAGCTACCCCACCGGCACCACCGGCGAAGACGTCGCCGCCAGCATTGGCGCGGGCCTCGCCAAAGCCGCCGTCGCCATGAAGGTGGACGGCATCCAGCGCGACCTCTATCTGCCGCTGACGCACGATGCAGCCTTCCAGATCCTCACCGCCAAGGACCCCGAGGGGCTCGATGTCATCCGCCACACCATCACCGCGCAACTGCTCGCCAGTGCCGTGAAGCTGCTCTATCCCTCCGCCAAGCTCGCCATCGGCCCGACGATCGATAACGGCTTCTATTACGACATCGAACTCAGCACCGCGCTGACGCCGGATGATCTGCCCAAAATCGAAGCTAAAATGCGCGAACTGCTCGCCGCCCCGGCATCCGTGCGCCGCGAAATCTGGAAGCGTGACGAAGCCATCGCTCTGTTCGAATCGCGCGGCGAGTCTTATAAAGCCGAAATCATCCGCACCGCGCCGGATACGGATGGGCCCACCACGCAAAAAGGCCATGTTTCGCTTTACCGCCAGGGCGAAGGCGACGGCGCATTCATCGATCTATGCTTCGGCCCGCACGTGCCGCATTTTTCCAAAATCACCGCTGCGTTCGCGCTCACCAAAATCTCCGGCGCTTACTGGCGCGGCGACGCTAAAAACAAGCAGCTCCAGCGCATCTATGGCATCGCGTTCGCCAACGACAAGGAGCTCAAAGCCTACCGCACCATGGTCGAGGAAGCCGAAAAGCGCGACCACCGCAAACTGGGCCCGGCCCTTGGCCTCTTCCACATTCAGGAAGAAGCGGTCGGGCAAGTCTTCTGGCACCCGCGCGGCTGGACGCTTTACCGCGCCCTCGAAAGCTTCCTGCGCAGCAAACTGACCCGCGACAACTATGTCGAAGTCAAAACCCCGATCCTCGTTGACCGCATCCTCTGGGAAAAATCCGGCCACTGGGAAAAATTCCAGGAACATATGTTCACCTCGGTGTCCGAGGAAAAAACCCTCGCCATCAAGCCGATGAACTGCCCCTGCCATGTGCAGATTTTCAATGTCGGCATTAAATCCTACCGCGATTTGCCGCTGCGCATGGCCGAGTTCGGCTCCTGCCACCGCAACGAACCCTCGGGCGCGCTGCACGGGCTGATGCGCGTGCGCGGCTTCACGCAGGATGACGCCCACATCTTCTGCACCGAAGACCAGATCACCAGCGAAACCGTCGCCTTCTGCGACCTGCTGAAGGAAGTCTACCGCGACCTCGGCTTCACCGAAGTGCGCGTTAAATTCTCCGACCGCCCCGAAAAACGCGCCGGCACCGACGCCACATGGGACAAAGCCGAACAAGCGTTGCTTGCCGCGACCAAGGAAGCGGGCCTGGAAACCACCCTCAACCCCGGCGAAGGCGCGTTCTACGGGCCCAAGCTCGAATTCGTGCTCAAAGACGCCATCGGCCGCGACTGGCAATGCGGCACGCTGCAGGTTGATTTCGTGCTGCCCGAGCGGTTGGATGCCAATTACGTGGGCGAAGACGGCCAGAAACACCGTCCCGTCATGCTCCACCGCGCCATTCTTGGCTCGTTCGAGCGCTTCCTCGGCATCCTGATCGAGCAACATGCGGGCAAATTCCCGGCATGGCTTGCCCCGGTGCAAGCGGTTGTCTGCTCCATCACCAACGAGTTCGATGGCTACGCGACCGAGGTCTATAACGCCCTGATCGCCGCCGGAATCCGCGCGGAATTCGATAACCGCGCCGAGAAAATCAACTTCAAGGTGCGCGACCACAGCCTGCAGAAAGTGCCCTACATCCTCGCCGTCGGTGGGCGGGATGCGGAAGGCCGCACCGTCGCCCTGCGCACGCTGGGCAACGAGGGCCAGCAAACACTGGCGCTTGACGCCGCCATCACAACCCTAGTAAAGGAATGCAACCCGCCAAGCGCGGCCTAACACTGGAGAGAACTACCGATGACGGCACGACATGAGTCTTAAGGAAAAGCGCGGCCCCGAGCCCCGCGTCAATCGCGAAATCATTGCAGATAAAATCCGCCTCATCGGCGCGGACGGCGAAATGGTCGGCGTCACCAATGTCGGCGAAGGCATGCGCCTCGCCGCTGCTTCCGGCCTCGACCTGGTCGAAATCTCCCCCAACGCCGAGCCGCCCGTGTGCAAATTGCTCGATTACGGCAAGTTCCGTTTCGCTGAGCAGAAAAAATTCCAGGAAGCCCGCAAAAAGCAAAAAGTTATCCAGATCAAAGAGATCAAGCTGCGTCCGGGCATCGGCCAGCACGATCTGGAAATCAAGCTGCGCGCCATGCATAAGTTCCTCGAGGAAGGCGATAAGGTGAAAATCACCTTGCGTTTCCGCGGTCGCGAAATGGCCCACCAGGATATCGGCCTTGCCCTGCTCACCCGCGTGCGCGAACAGCTGGCCGATAAAATCCGTGTCGAGCATGAACCCAAGGCCGAAGGCCGCCAGGTCATCATGGTCGTCGCCCCTGCCAAACACTAAGCATCCACCAACGGAGATAACCATGAAAACGACCCTCAGCGCCCTTTCCCTTATCTCCCTTGCCATGCTTGGTGCCTGCGCCAGCATCGTTGAAGGCAGCACCGCCAACATCAATGTCAGCACCCCCGTTGCTGCCAACTGCGTCTTCTCCAACGGCCGCGGTTCGTTCAGCGCCTTCACCCCTGCCACGGTTCCCGTCAAAAAATCGCGCACCGACCTCAACGTCTCCTGTGCCGATCCGCGCACTGGCGCACAGGGCCAAAGCAAAATCGTCTCGGACGTGGAGCCATGGGCCTTCGGTAACATCCTGATCGGCGGGCTGATCGGCCTTGGCGTTGATTGGGGCACCGGCGCGGCCTATGACTACCCGGAAACCGCGTACGTGCCGATGACCGCACCGGTCGCCGCCGCGCCAGCGCCTGCCGTTCTTGAAGCTGCGCCGCAAGCCGTATTGCCTGTCTCGGGCATCCCGACCGTCGCCCCGACCACCGTGGCCCCTGTGCAAGCTGCCCCGGCCCCATTTGGCGCAGCCACCCCGGCACCCACGCACTAACAAAGGTTTGCATTGATTTTTCGGCGGTTTTTTGCTATGGTGGGTCATCAGCCAGGAAGGCACGTATGACCAGCATTTCAAGCACCGGTAGCGGCAACTACATCAACCAGCTCCTTGGGGTCGATAGCAGCGACTCGCAAAACAGCATTCTCGACGCCATCAAAAGCGCGACGAAGTCCCCTGTCATCGCCACCGATTCCAGCAGCACCACCTCCGGCACACTCGGCCTGTCGGCCACCGTCCTCAACCTGCTGCAAGGCACCCAGGGCGCGCAATATATGAAAGACATGCTGGCCAACGGTAAAAGCTCGCCTGTCAGCGTGCTGCTGGGCGGCAGCATTTCCAGCGCCATCCTGCAAAGCGCCCTGAAAGGCGCCCGCCAGCAGCGTTATTCCACCAGCCTCGATACCGGCAGCCCGGTCAGCAGCCTGCTCGCGTCCTATAACGCGACCCTCAACGCCGCCTCTGCCGCGGCACTCAAGCCGAAAACCATTACCGCTTAAGCCTTCTGCAGCCAGCGGCTGCCGGGCTTCACCCCTTGCGTATCCTTCAAATGCGGCGGCAACGCATCGGGCTGGTAGGTTTTCACATCCAGCGTCAGCAGTGAAACCAATGGGAACGGCAGGCCGTGCGCGCCGCCGGAACGGTCGATCAACGACACTTCCGCCACCACCTGCCCGCCAAGCGCCTCCACGCATTTCACCGCTTCGAGCGAGGATTTGCCCGTCGTCACCACATCTTCCACCATCAGCACCTTGGCGCCCGGCGCAATCGCAAAACCGCGCCGCAGCGTGAACTCGCCATTCTCGCGCTCGCAGAAAATCGTTTCAATCCCCAGCTGGCGGCCCATTTCATAACCAACAACCACGCCACCCATGGCTGGCGCAACCACAAGGTCGATTCTTGTTTGCTCCGCGTTGGTCTGCTGACCAACGCTGCGCGCAGCTTCGCTGGCTGATGGCTCGCTCGCCCGGCTCGCCCCCATTGAAAGCGCCGCCCGCAGCTTCTGCGCCAGCGCGGCGCACAATTTATCCGCCCGTTTCGGGTTCATCAGCACCCGCGCGCACTGCAAATACGTGTCCGAATGCAGCCCCGATGAAAGAATGAAATGCCCGCGCAGAATCGCTTCCGCCGCTTCGAATTCCGCCATAATGTCGTGATCGGATAGCATCGTTTACTCCACTGTCAGGTTATCAATCAGCCGTGTTGTGCCAAGCCACGCCGCAACAAGCAAGCGCGCTGGCGGTTGGTAAGCAGCAAGCGGCGCCAGCGTATCCTCCGCCCGCAATTCCAGGTAATCCACTTTTGCGAAACCCGCCGCCAGCAGCTGCTCCACCGCCGCCGCCAGCACCGGCGCAACTGCAGCGCCGCCCACCAGCGCCGCCGCCACGCGCACAAGCGCCGCTTGCAACGCAGGCGCAATCGCGCGCTCCGCCGCGGTCAAATACTGATTACGCGACGAAAGCGCCAGCCCATCCGCCTCGCGCACTGTCGGCACACCGAGAATGCGCACCGGAATATCCAGATCCGCCACCACCCGCTTAATCACGCACAGCTGCTGGTAATCCTTCTGCCCAAACAGCGCCACCGCCGGGGCCACCTGCAGCAGCAGCTTGCTGACCACCGTCGCCACCCCATCGAAATGCCCGGGGCGCGCATCGCCATCCAGCCCCGCGCTCACCCCGCCGACACGAATGCTGGTCGCAAACCCGTGCGGATACATTTCAGCCACCGTCGGCAGCCACGCCCCATCCGCCCCGGCCGCGCGCAGCAGCGCCAGATCGCGCGCCAGCGGGCGCGGGTAGCGATCAAAATCCTCGTTCGGGCCAAATTGCGTCGGGTTGACAAAAATGCTCACCACCACCCGCTGCGCCTGCGCCCGCGCCGCTTCCACTAATGCCAGATGGCCCGCATGCAGCGCCCCCATCGTCGGCACCAGCGCCACCTGCTCGCCTGCCGCCTTCCAGCCCGCAACCGCCGCACGCATCTGCGCTACTGTTGTCCATTCCATCATGGCTTCATCAATAGCGCAGCGACGAAAAATGCAACCAGAAAGCATTTCCACTAGCACCCCTTTGCACATCCGCTATGCATAGGCCCATGACACCAACGCCCGCCAACGCCGTGCTCCACGCCTACGACACCGCCATCGCCAGCGGCGCCATCACCGCCGACCCGGCCCAGCGCGCCGCCGCCACCGCGCTTGATGGGCTGTTCACCCAACTCACCGCCCCCGGCACCGCCAAACGCGGCGTCCGCGCCCTGTTTGCCGCCAAACCCACCCGCCCCCACGGCCTCTATCTCTGCGGCGATGTCGGGCGCGGCAAATCCATGCTGATGGATTTATTCGTCGCCACCATCAGCCCGCGCATGCCCACCCGCAGGGTCCATTTCCACGCCTTCATGCTCGACATCCATAAGCGCCTGTTCGCCTACCGCGCGACCGCCCGCGGCGAGGTCATGGAGCAAGTAATCACCGAGCTGGCGCGCGAGCTGCGCGTGCTCTGCCTCGATGAGCTGCAGGTGAGCGATGTCACCGACGCGATGATCCTCGCCCGCCTGTTCTCGGGCCTGATGGATGCGGGCGTCACCGTGCTGTTCACCAGCAACCGCCGCCCGCGCGAGCTCTACCAGGGCGGCCTCCAGCGCGACCAATTCCTCGTATTCGTGGATCTTCTCGAAGCCCGCATCCCCATCCTCACCATCGACAGCCCGCGCGATTACCGCCTCGCCCAGCTGCGTGCCTTCAAGCAAACCTACCTTTATCCACTCGGCGAAGCGGCCGATGATTTCCTGCTCGAAAGCTGGGCCGCCCTCACTGGCGGCGGCGCGAACGAGCCGCTGCGCATCGCGGTCGATGGCCGCATCCTGCGGGTCGATAAACAACTGCATGGCATCGCCTGGCTGACCTTCGACGAGCTATGCCGCCGCCCCCTCGGCGCGAACGATTACCTCGAATTGTGCAACCTCTGCCACACCGTCATCCTGCAAGCCATCCCCGCCCTCACCCGCGAAGATCGTAACGAGGCCAAGCGCTTCGTCACCCTCATCGACACGCTGTATGACCACCGCGTCAAACTCATCGCCACGGCAGAAACCGAGCCGCAAGCCATTTACGAGCAAGGCGATGGCAGCTTCGAATTCCACCGCACCGTCTCGCGCCTGATGGAAATGCAAAGCGAAGCCTATCTCGCCCTGCCGAAGATTTAGCCCGCATCCCCCTCAACGATGCCGCCCCCGGCGACAACTCCTCCCCCCATCGGGGGGAGGCTGGGAGGGGGGCCATCCAAGTGCGCAGACTTAACGGTGAGGGGACACGCCGTGGCAGCCCCCCACCTAACCTCCCCCCGATGGGGGGAGGAACATAACGATGCACCCATCCACCGACACCCCCCTTGCACATCCCCCCAAATCCCGCTAAATCCCGCCTATGCAAACGCCATCCTCCATCCCGCCACTGACCGTCTATCTCGCCGCGCCACGCGGCTTTTGCGCCGGTGTGGACCGCGCGATCGAAATCGTCGAGCAAGCCCTCGCCCTGTATGGCGCGCCCATTTACGTGCGCCACGAGATCGTCCATAACCGCTGGGTGGTCGAGGATCTGCGCGCCAAAGGCGTCATTTTTGTCGAGGAGGTGGATGAAATCCCCGCCGGCGGCATCACCGTTTTCTCCGCCCACGGCATCTCGGAAAAGGTCGAAACCGACGCCAAACTGCGCGCCCTGCCCATCATCGACGCCACCTGCCCACTCGTCACCAAAGTGCACAACCAGGCCCGCCGCTACGAGCGCGAGGGCTACGAAATCGTCCTCATCGGCCATGCCGGGCACCCGGAGGTCGAGGGCACCAGCGGCCGCGTCGCCAAGGTCTACCTCGTCGAAAACATCGCGGATGTGGCCACCCTCACCGTCGCCACGCCGGAAAAACTGGCCTACGTCACCCAAACCACCCTCAGCGTGGATGACACCAAATCCATCATCGCCGCGCTGAAGGAGAAATTCCCAACCATTCACGGCCCGGACACGCGCGACATTTGCTACGCCACCCAGAACCGCCAGCTCGCGGTCAAGGAACTGGCCAAAAAAGTGCAGCTGCTGCTGGTCGTCGGCTCGGCCAATTCCAGCAACAGCAACCGCCTGCGCGACCTTGGCACCGAATGCGGCATCGCCGCCCACCTGATCGACGACGCCACCGATATCGACCCGCGCTGGATCGACGGCATCGACACGATCGGCCTCACCGCCGGCGCCTCCGCCCCGGAATTGCTGGTCGAGCGCGTCATCACCTTCCTCGAAACCCTGCGCGTCGTGCATGTCGAGCCCTTCGCCGTCGTCGCCGAAAATGTCGCCTTCAACCTGCCCCCGGAAGTCCGCAACCAGCCGTTTAAAGACCGGCTAAAAGCATAAATCTTCACGTAACTGTCATACTTCAGCTATGCGCCGAACGTTATAGTAATCGGGTATCACAACACCGATGACGCAGGTTCCCATGAGCAGCACCGAGACCCCCAAAAACGACAAGGCCGATCAGGAGCGCTTCGACACCGCCCACGCCAAAGAGCTTGGCTTCAAGCGCTTCGCCTACATCCAGAGCCTCTACATCTTCGTGCCGATCATTACCGGCGGTATCGCCTTCGCCATCGGTTATGTCACCCTTGGCAAACCCATTGCGCGCATGTTCCCCAAATTGTCGGGCTTCGCCGGCGGTACCGAAAAAATCATGGCGAACCACAAAAACCTGTCGTTCGAGCACGCCGCACGCGCTGCCGAAATGAAAGCCGCCGGGCACTCCGGGGCGGAAATCATGGAAGCCCTCGGCATGAAGCTCGACGAAGTGCCACGCACCGCCAAGTTCGCCGGCGCCTGGGGCCTTGGCATCATCGGCAGTATCGCGGGTAGCATCGGCGTCGGTTATGACCGCTGGCGCAAGGAAGAATCCTCACGCCTCGCCGCGGATGAAATCAACCACGACATCGCCAATCTGGAGCTGTTCCGCGCCTCCAACCCGGAGCTGGTGAGCGAGAACAAGCGCCTGCGCACCATGCTGGCCGAGATGCCCACCGCTCAGGTTCAGGTCGCCGAGCTCACCCATAAGGGCCGCGCCAGCGCCGTGCAGCCCGAACAGCAGATCGCGTAAAGGAACCCCACGTGGTCGAAACTTACAAAAGCGAGCCCTTCGAGAAACGCCCCAGTCAGAATATCCGCTGGGTCGATTATCTCAAAGAAGTCGCCATCGGCCTGAGCCCCTTTGTGGCAGCAGCGGGCGCGGTGGTGATCGGCAAGCTGACCAAACAAAAATACATCCCGCTCGATGGCACCCCCGATATTTTCACAAAAATGTGGCTCAATCTCGGCCAAAAAACCGCCCATATGACCACCGGCCAGAAAGTCGATTTGAAAAAAGTCGACCTGCTGCCATGGCTCACCGTGCTCTACAAAGACCCCGCCGATAAACTGCGCGTGACCCACAACTACTGGAACGCCGTCAAAGGCTTCGAATTCGGCATGATTCCGGTCATTTTCCACGTCTGGCGGCGGCAGGAGAAAAAGCGCCTCGACCTCACCGGCACCTATGACGCGCTGAAGCAAATCAGCGACCTCAAACCCACCGATGCTGAGCTGGCCACAGAAAACGCCTCCCTCAAAAAAGAACTCGCCTACGCGCAGCGCACCGCCGCCACGCCCGCCCCCAGCATCGACGCCGCAAGCGTCACCCTCGATGGCCCCCTCAAAACCACGGCCCAGCAATTACAGGCCTAGGCACTGTTCTTCAATAATCCCGCGTAGTTCCACTTGCACCACCCGTTTCCCATGCTATAACCCGCAAACTTTGGTGAGGGCGGTTAGCTCAGTTGGTTAGAGCGCCACGTTGACATCGTGGAGGTCGGAAGTTCGAGTCTTCTACCGCCCACCAATTCTTAGATGAAATAGTCCAACCCACGGGTCACATCCCAGCATAATCAATATGCTTTCGTCGGTTCGATGTTCGAGTCAAGATTCGCTGCGTTTCGACGCCAAGCAGTTTCAACCGAGCGTGATGTCGATGCTCGCAAAAATGCTCGTCAATCGGTTAAAGAGTTACGTCATACATGCGCGGCATGTCGAAGAAGCGAATTGGACCCATGTGCGCAATGAGCATGTTAACAAACCTGCTGATATCTAGAATTGCTTCAGCAATGCTAATTTAAAGCAGATCGTTCTTCTTTGTTCTAAGCACAATCTTGCCAAGCGACCCAAGCACACGGCCATACCCTGCACCGATGACATTTGCGGGAAATTGTGATTTCACATGCTCCATATAACCCAGCACCTCCTGAGTCACAAAAGGCTGCCCATTTTCCGGCTGGCTCAGCGCAGCGAAGGCGTTCTGGCATCGATCGATCTTCTCTTTGCTGCACTCAACAAGGCGGCCATCCTTGGTGTATTGAACAATCGGTTGTGTGGCCCCATCCTGGTCGAGCACAATACGCATGCGTCTGCGGTCGGCGAAGTCGCTGGTGACGGTAGCGTGCGCAAACCCCTGATCGTTCAGGCACGCAAGCAAATGCGCCTCCACTGCTTTTTCATTCGCGCGGCTAATGCCGGGGGCGAACTGGGCATAGAGTACGTTCTCCCCGCCTTCCTGCGAAAAGCAGGCGGTGGCGATCGCCTGTTTCTGATGGTTGGAGGCAAAAAAGGCGCGCACTTCGTCCTGTGCGGTTCGGTAATGCGCATCGTTCGCATGGGCGGGGTCCATAATATAGCCGGTCTTGCCCTTTTTCCCCATGGCCTCGCCAATGCTATGGCCGGAATCCGCGCGTGTACCATCGATGCGCACCAGCCGGTCCGCCCAGCGGTCATAATCCGCCGCATCCGGGTTCACCAAATGCCCGGCGGTCAGGTCGTGCGTATTCAGGATGGTCACACGGTGGATGCCCACGATGTCACGCTCCGCTTTGGTCAGCGGCACCTCGCCCGGCGCCAGCGATAACAGGCCGATATTGCCAACCAGCTGTTTCATTTCCTGCTGTGTCACCGCATGGGTTGAGCCGTCCTTGCTGCGCTGTTGCAGGCGTGGCCCCAGCTTGGCATATTCCAGATGCAGGAAACGCAGCGCATCCGTCACCGTGTTGGCGCCGCGGCTGTAGCCCACCAGCTTGATATGCTGGGCAATGCTCGGCGCATCCGCGCGCAATACCAACCCACGATCATGGTCATTCGCAATAAACGGGTCGTCGATATGCTTGTAATCCGTTGCCCGGTCCAAATCCACCAGCGTGGGCATGGCGGGGTCCGGCTCCACCATCAGCTTCATAATCAGTTTTGCCAGGCGCATGGAAGCTGGAGAAATATGCGTCAGTGTGCGTTTCGACGGATCGGCATTGCCGAGCTTGTCTTCCTCAAGATCGAGGCGTCGGTCGAGCAGTTCTGCCCCGTTGAGGAAAATATCGCGCTCGGTATGACAGGCCAGCGCAATGATGGTTTTATTTTTAACGTTGGGTTTTCCTGCCGCACGGTCTTCTTTCGTGAATCGATGGAGATCCAGCGGCTTGCCCCAGGCATCATGGGCCATTTGTTCGATGCCCTGCATCAATTCCGATAAATCGCTGCTCTTACCCGCGCGGGCATGGTTGGAGGTGAGCACCAGGTTGGGCCATTCCTCGGGCTTACCGGCAACGAATAAGGGTGCGAGGTCGTCGGACGTCAGGGAATTGAGGCTACCATCGGTATTGTGCGTCAACAGCTTGTTATTGCAGTGGATCTGTATTTCAGTGGGACTGTCCCCGAACTCACTCGCTAACTTTTCGCTACGCTTACGGAAATAGTTGGCAATATGACGCCCGGAAAGCAATGTGGTATGGGTGATTACTGTTTCCCAATAGTCACTTGCCGCCTTCTGCGCCGGGGCTACAAGAGCACTAAACCAGCCACTGAAATCCAATGTTTTGAAATCGAGTGCGTCCCGCACCCCGTTCTTACCTTTCGTATATTCCGCATTCGCTGCGATCGTAGCCGGCGATGGGCCTGCCGAAAAAGCAACCATTGGCGGACCACCTTCGGATGACGTTTCTGGCGATGGCACTACCGACGGTGCGGGTGCGGGAGCCATAGGGCCCAAGCCATAGGGAGATTCATAGCCGTCTTTTCGCGCAGCCATAGAAATGTCACTTTCAGAATTCAACAAGCTACACTCTAGACCATCCCTAACCCTCAGAAGTATGAAGTTTATGTGAAGATATTACGCCGCAATGCAGCAAGAAAAACCCGACATGTCACCTCGGCCTTGCGCCGGGTCCATCTTCCTAAAGCAGGCAGCCCCCAGCGCAAGGCCGGAGTGAGACGGAATATCGTATTTGAATCTACCAATGGGGTAATAAGCCAGGCGATGGCAAACGCATGAATTTTGCTGGTGAACTGGTCGGTTTGAACGGTTTGTATCGCTAATCCGCTAATGCTAAAATAACACTAGTGGGGCTAATTATGGGGGTAATTACGCTAAACATTCCATATAATTATTAATATAAACATTATTTTAGCTGATTAATATGGATATACTGCCCACCAAATCTACCCGGCTAGAGTTGAATATGAAGAACCATTGGTTTGCATCGGCACTTTTCGCGCTCGCCTCCGCTGCCAATGCAGCGCCGCTTCCGATCGAACTATCATTCCTCCAGTTTAACGCGGACTAAAACCCGTCTATCTAAACAGCGCTTCCTCAAGGAGTTCACATGCTAAAAAAGATCCTTTTCCTGCTACTGCCCATTTTCATGTCGTTTGCCGTGCATGCGCAAGACCTCCGCATGCTGAAGCCTGCAGCGCCCGGCGATAACGACCGCCTGATTGCGCAATACATGTCTTCCAAAGACACCATTTATATCCGCCACATGCTCGATGCCTATGCCGAAGCCGATGATGGCATGCTAAAAGACGCCCGCCGTTTCGCCTATCTCAGCAGCCAATTCAAGAACCCCAAAAGCCCGCGGCCTGGATTGGCGAAGACGGTTTCAACCGCCGTATGTAAAAAATATGATTGCGCATCCCGCTCCGCGCGCAGCACGCAATTCATGACCATCGCCAGCGGCATGTGGGCGCTCGATTCGCTATCCAAACAACACCCGCCCATCAAGGAAACCGTGGAGCGCTTTCTCAACAGCAACGAACGCATGAAACAGATTTATGCGCAGGAAGGCGCCCTGTTCTCCAACTATTGGACCCTAACCATCGTCTCGATTGCGCAACCCGATAAGCTCGATGCGCCCCTGACCACCTATGAACAATTGGGGCCGCTGGATACACACGCCGTCATGAAAAGCCTGGAAATACAAAAAGCGACGCCGTAACGCGCCCTAGCGCGACTGCCCATCCGCAACCACCGGATCGGCCTTTTTCTCGTCCTGCCGCTGGGTCCATTTTTTGATGGCCGCATTGTTCGCGTTCACCTGTTCGCGGATGCGCGAAATTTCGTTATTCATCGCTTGCCGGTAGCTTTGCAACCGCTCCGCCTCGCGGATGCCGAGCGCGCCGCCGATCAGGCAGCCAATCGTCGTCGCGACAATAGCAATCGGCTTCTTGTTTGGCAGTTCCCGGGAGGTAAATAAATCAACCGCGATCAGCGGCGCTGCCGCAATGGTGCCACCGTTCAGCACACCGTTGACAATCGTGCTGAAGCGCGACTCTTCCGGCGGCGGCTTCAGCTCGCTTCGTAACGATGTAATATCGATTGATTCCTTGTCCATAGGCTCACCATACCACAGGATTGTGACAGTTTAATGAAGGTCGAAAAGCCTTTGAAGGTACACGCCCATCCCATCCACACCGTCATTGCGAGCGAAGCGCGGCAATCCAGCGGTGCCACGTATCGTAAAGAAGAAAGTAAGACTGGATTGCCGCGCTTTGCTCGCAATGACACGGGAAAACGGGCAATCTCATCATTTCGCGCCCTAACGAACCCGCGACTTATCCGCCGGGTAAACGCCCAGCACATTCACCTTCTGGGTGAAAAACCCAAGTTCCTCGATCGCCAACTGCACCGGCTTCTCGCGCGGGTGGCCTTCGAAGGTCATGAAAAACTGCGCGCTGCTGTTCGCCCCGGCGCGGATATAGCTTTCCAGCTTGATCATGTTCACATTGTTGGTCGCAAACCCGCCGAGCGATTTATACAGCGCCGCCGGAATGTTGCGCACCGTGAAAAACAGGCTCGTCAGCACCAGCCCATCGGCCGGGTCCGGGTCCACCGGCTCGCTGGCCAGCGTCACAAACAGCGTCTCGTTATCGTCCGCATCCTGAATCGTATCCGCCAGTTTGGTCAGCTGATACAGCTCGCCCGCCAGCGCCGAGCAAATCGCGCCTTTGGATTTGTCCTTCCACTGCGCCACATCGCGCGCGGCGGTGGCTGTGTTATCATGAATATGCGTGGTCAACGTGTGCTCGCCAATAAAGCTGCGGCACTGCAGCAGGCCCTGATGGTGGGAATACACATCCGTCACCTCCGCCAGCGTCGCGCCGGGCACGCCGTAGAGATGGTGGTCAATTTTCTGCACATGCTCCGCCACAATATGCAGCTGCGTGCGCGGCAGCAGGTTGTGGATCTCCGCCACCCGCCCGGCCTGCGAGTTCTCAATCGGGATCATCGCATATTTCGCGCGGCCCGCGGCCACGGCGTTGAACACATCCTCGAAGGAATGCAGCCCCAGCGTTTTCATGTAGGGATAGTTCTGGCGGCAGGCGAGGTCGGCATTCGCCCCTTCCACGCCCATAAACGCGATGGTATGTTCCGCATCGATAGCACTAGACATTTTGCCCCCTCGTCCTTACATATACCGCACATTCCCTAGGGTTAATTGGCCCGCAACGCAAGTGATAGAACCATGGCATCGCTCGAAAAGATTGAAAAAAAAACCGCCCAACCCGTCTGGGAGGTCGATTCGTGGCGCAGCAAAACCATCAAGCAGCAACCGGCCTATCCGGATGCGGCGGCCGTCACTGCGGCTGAAAAATCGCTCAGCGGCCTGCCGCCGCTGGTGTCGTTCGAGGAAATCCGCCAGCTCAAGCGCGAGCTGAGCCAGGCCGCCATGGGCAACGCCTTCCTGCTGCAAGGCGGTGATTGCGCCGAGAGCTTCGCCGAATTCAACGAAACCAACCTGCGCAGCTTCTTCCGCGTCCTCATCCAGATGACCATCGCGCTCATGTATGGCGCGGGCTCGCCGGTGGTGAAAGTCGGCCGCATCGCCGGCCAGTTCGCCAAACCGCGTTCGGATGGCACCGAAACCAAAAACGGGCTGGAGCTGCCAAGCTACCGCGGCGACATGGTCAACGGCATGGAGTTCGAATCCGCCGCCCGCTTGCCCGATCCACAACGCCTCGTGCACGCCTATTACCAATCCGCCGCGACGCTGAACTTCCTGCGCTCGCTCGCCCGCTCAGGTTACGCCGCCTTGCCGCGCGTGGCCAAATGGAACATGGATTTCGTCGCCGGTTCGCCGCAAGGCCGCCATTTCAACCAGATCGTCGAGCGCATCAACGACTGCCTGAATTTCATGAACGCCACCGGCCTCAATCTCGAAGCGGCGGAAGAAGTTTCCGAAGCGCGGTTCTACACCTCGCACGAATCGCTGCTGCTGAATTACGACGCCTGCCTCACCCGCCGCGATGCGGATACCGGCCTGCATTATGTCGGCTCCGCGCACATGCTGTGGATCGGTGATCGCACCCGCAACCCGGATGAAGCGCATGTCGAGTTCCTGCGCGGCGTCGCCAATCCCATCGGCTGCAAAGTCGGCCCGAGCATGACGCCGGATGATCTGATCCGCCTGTGCGATGTGCTCAACCCGCTCAACGAGCCCGGCCGCCTCACCTTCATCTCGCGCATGGGTGCGGATAAAGTCGATCAGTTCCTGCCGCCGCTGGTGCGCCTCATCAAGAACGAAGGCCGCCACGTGGTGTGGAGCTGCGACCCGATGCATGGCAACACCATCAAATCACCCAACGGCTACAAAACGCGCAAATTCACCGACATCCTCACCGAGGTGCGCAAGTTCTTCGCCATTCATGAAGCCGAAGGCACCCACGGCAGCGGCGTGCATTTCGAAATGACCGGACAGGATGTGACCGAGTGCCTCGGCGGCGCGCAAGCCATCTCCGAACTCGATCTGTCGGATCGCTACCACACCCATTGCGACCCGCGCCTCAACGCCTCGCAATCGCTGGAGCTCGCCTTCCTGATCGCCGAGCTGCTGAAAAAACAAAACTAACATTTCGTTTTTTCGCACCTGCAAAAAATATTCTTCCGCAGCATTTGCAAAAAACGGATGCACAAAAAATCGCGTGCGAAAAATTTCCAAAATAAAACGCGCGCATTTTATGTTCGCATTCTCGCAGCGCTGTCATCGCGACATGTTTTTTCATGCCGCCGTAACAGCGCAGCAATCAAGCGTTTTCAGCGCACGCGATAAAAATAATTCGCGCGCATTTCTATCACAGCACGCGTCATCATTTTTTTAGTCGAACGCATTTGCAAAAAATTTTACGCGAATATTTTTGCGCAGCTATCGCATCGCAGCTGTTGCACGGCGCTGCAATTTTTGTTGCAACGTTGCAACAAAAATTATGTTACATAAAAAAAATAAAGATAATTGGATTGATTACTTCACACAACAGTGGAAGCGCGAAGTCGTTTATGAGTAATTGAACTTGTTGTTAACTTTTTTATTGGAGGACTACCATGGCTGTTGCCAAAAAGAAAACCGCTGCAAAAAAACCTGCTGCGAAAAAGACCGTTGCTAAAAAACCTGCTGCTAAAAAAGCAGTAGCGAAAAAAGCAGTGACCAAAGTTGTAAAATCGGCTGCTAAAAAGCCAGCCGCTAAAAAGCCTGCTGCTAAAAAAGCAGTAGCTAAAAAGAAGTAGTTTCTACTTCTTTCCACTAGATGAAAGGCCCGCTTTTAGCGGGCCTTTTTTTATGCGTGGGGAGCGACAACTCAATCCATAAATCAATGGTTTCGTCATTGCGAGCGCTTAGCGAAGCACCCGGAGCAAAGCGGAGAGAGGCTTTTGCCAATCCATCTGTTACAGAATCAGCAGATAAAAGGTAGAGGGAGTAAAAAACCTTCTACTTTTTTGCCCCGAAGATGGATTGCTTCGCTAAGCGCTCGCAATGACGCGTGGATAGAATCATCATATAGTCGCTTCACTTTAAATTCCCCCTGCACATCTGTCACCCCGGCCTTGTGCCGGGATATGGAGCCAATCGGCGGGAGACCCCGGCACAAGGCCGGGGTGACAGCGGGGGGAATTGTTAAGTGAAACGACTATAACTATCCACCTGCACACACCCACAATCCATAAAAAAAGGGCACCCGAAGGTGCCCTTTCCTATTCCGTAAGAAGCGTGATTTACGCTTCCGACGACTCGCCACCGGCGCGCTTGCGGCGCATCGATTTGCCAGCCATCTCGTATTGATCCGAGAGGTCGTCGCCAGATTGTTGATCGACCACTTTCATGCTCAGGCGCACTTTGCCGCGGCCGTCGATTTCCAGCACTTTGACTTTCACCATGTCGCCCTCGTTCACCACATCGGTGACAACGTTGACGCGATGATCCGCCATTTCCGAAATATGCACGAGGCCATCGAGACCGCCGAGGAAGTTCACAAACGCACCGAAATCAACGATACGTACGACTTTACCATCGTAGATCTTGTTGAGTTCCGGCGTCGCGGTGATGCCTTCGATCCATTTCTGTGCAGCGGCAGCAGCTTCTGCCGTCGTCGCAAAAATGTTGATCGTGCCATCTTCACCGATGTCGATTTTGGTGCCGGTGGTTTCAGTGATCTCACGAATCACCTTGCCGCCCGAACCAATCACTTCACGGATTTTTTCTTTGTCGATCCTGATCGTGGTGATGCGCGGTGCATTTTCCGACAGCTCGCTTGGTGCGGTCAGTGCCTTGGCCATCTCACCGAGGATGTGATGACGACCAACCTTCGCCTGCGCGAGTGCGATCTTCATGATCTCCTGCGTGATGCCCTGGATCTTGATGTCCATCTGCAGCGAGGTCACGCCATTGGCGGTCCCGGCTACTTTGAAGTCCATGTCGCCCAGGTGATCTTCATCGCCCATGATGTCGGAAAGAACGGTGAAATCCTTGCCTTCAAGCACGAGGCCCATCGCAATACCGGCGATCGGCGAAGCCAGCGGCACGCCCGCATCCATCAGCGCCAACGATGCACCACACACGGTTGCCATCGAGGACGAACCGTTCGATTCGGTGATCTCCGAAACAACGCGCATCGTGTAAGGGAAGCTTTCCTTGGTTGGCAGCATCGGACGAACCGCGCGCCAGGCGAGCTTGCCATGGCCCACTTCACGACGACCCGGCGCACGCAGCGGCCCAGCCTCACCCACCGAGTATGGAGGGAAGTTATAATGCAGCATGAAATGCTCATCGTATGCGCCTTCAATCGCGTCGATCAGCTGCTCGTCCTGCGAGGTGCCCAGCGTGGTGACCACAATCGCTTGCGTCTCGCCACGGGTGAACAGCGCCGAACCGTGCGTGCGCGGCAGAATGCCCACTTCACAGGTGATCGGACGCACTTGATCCGGCGCGCGGCCGTCGATGCGTTGCTTGTCTTTGGCAATCGCGGTGCGCACGATGTCCTGCTCCAGTTTCTTGAGCACGGCACCAACCGTTTTCTCAGGATACTGGCCAGCTTCCGTGCCAACGAATTTCTCTTTCGAGAGTTTCTTCGCCGCGTTCAGTGCCGCAACGCGCTCTTGCTTGGCGGTGATTTTGTACGCATCGCGCAGACCCGCTTCGGAGGTCGCTTTCACGCCCGCCACCAGGTCAGCCGGATAGGCAGCCGCCGTGAAGTCCCACGGCTCTTTCGCTGCGTCTTCCGCGAAGGCGATGATGAGGTCGAGCACGGGCTGGAAGGCCGTGTGCGCGAACATCACACCATCGAGCATTTGCTCTTCGCTCAGCTCTTTCGCTTCGGATTCCACCATCAGCACGCTGGTGCGCGTACCGGCGACAATCAGGTCGAGCGTGCTATCGAGGAATTGGGTTTTGGTTGGGTTCAGTGCGAACTGGCCGTTGATGAAACCAACACGCGCCGCGCCAACCGGGCCCATGAACGGCACGCCGGAAATGGCGAGCGCCGCGCTGGTACCGATCAATGCCGGGATGTCGGAATCGTTTTCGAGATCGTGGCTCATCACGGTGCAGACAACCTGCACTTCGTTGTAGAAACCTTCCGCAAACATCGGGCGGATCGGACGATCGATCAGGCGCGAGATCAGCGTTTCTTTTTCGCTCTGGCGGCCTTCACGTTTGAAGAAGCCACCGGGAATTTTGCCTGCAGCGTAGGTTTTTTCGATGTAGTTAACCGTGAGCGGGAAGAAATCGATGTCTGGCTTCGGCGCTTTTGCAGCCGTTACCGCGCAGAGCACCACGGTTTCGCCGTAGGTGACAAGTACCGCACCATCCGCCTGACGCGCAATGCGACCGGTTTCCAGCGTGAGCGTGCGACCGCCCCATTCCATCGTTTTTTTAGTCATCGTGAACATAGTGTTTTCCTTTTTTTCCCCCATCCCTCAGTGCCGTTCCCTATGAACGCCACGACCGCAAAACATGAATATCTTCCGCGATTCCATCAGGCGGGAGCCTGTGTGTGCGTATCGTTGAATGGCCGCTCGCTACGCACCGGGCGAGCACCACTTAGTCGAAGTAAAAAGGCCTCGAGGCGTGAACCCCAAGGCCTTCTCACCTTATTTACGAATACCCAATTTCGCAATCAGCGCGCTGTAGCGTTTCGCGTCTTTGCCTTTCAGGTAATCCAGCAGGCGGCGGCGGGTGCTGACCATTTTCAGCAAACCACGGCGCGAGTGGTGATCTTTTTGGTGGGTCTTGAAATGCTCGGTCAGGTTGGCAATGCGCTCGCTGAGGATCGCAATTTGCACTTCCGGCGACCCGGTATCATTTTTTACCGTCGCGTTTTCTTTAATTACGGCGGTCTTACGTTCAGCAGAAATCGTCATATCAGTCTCTCACGACATCGGGTTACGTTACAGATTCAACAACCGCACGGAAATCACCTGATTTCCTTCCACCCGCGCCAGCCCTTGCAGTTCGCCGGTGTGCAGCACCGCAATCAGCGGCGCATCCGGCATGGGGGTGGTCAGGGTTACCCGCTGACCATGGCGCAGCTGGTGCAGCTGCTCCCGCTCAAGCGTCAGCGCCGGGATGTCGTCCAGCGCCCGCGTAAGCGGTGTAAGCCAGGGGCGTTCGCCCCCGGATTGCCCGGCGTTATGGACTGATTCTTCAAGAAAATCCAGCGAAATCGCGTCCGTATCGGTAAATGGCCCGACCGCCGCCCGGTGCAGGCGGGAAATATAGCCCTCCGAGCCCAGCGCCTGCGCAATATCGCGGCCCAGGCTGCGGATATAGGTGCCCTTGCTAACGATGGCGCGAAATTCAGCCACCTCCCCCGTCAAGCCAAGGAATTCAAGCGCATGCACGGTCACGGGCCGAGGCTCCAGCACCACCGCTTCCCCCGCCCGCGCGAGGTCGTAGGCGCGTTTGCCATCGACTTTCAGCGCTGAATAGATCGGCGGCAACTGGCTGATGTCGCCCGTGAACCGCGGCAGAATGGCGATGATGGAAGCAGCATCCGGCCGGTGGTCGCTGGTGGCGATCACCTCGCCTTCCGCATCCTCGGTCGCCCGGCGCTCACCGAACGTCACCGCGAATTCGTAGGTTTTTTTTGCATCCATCAGCAGGTTCACGCATTTGGTGCCCTCGCCCAGCGCCAGCGGCAACACGCCAGTCGCCAACGGGTCCAGCGTGCCCGCATGGCCAATTTTCTGCGGCTTCAGCAGCCATTTCACTTTATTGACCGCCCCGGCGGAAGTGACATGCAGTGGCTTGTTGAGATTAATCCAGCCGTTGATGGGCTGCCCGCGCTTATTCGTCATCGCGCGGCTTGGTCACATCCTGCTTCACCCGGTCGCTATTGAGCAACATGTTGATGCGGTTGGCCTCTTCGAACGAGGTATCGAGCTTGAAGACAATTTTCGGGCTGGTGCGCAGAATAATCCGGCGGCTGACAAGGCCGCGCAGACGCGAGGCATTCTCGATCAGCGCCTGCATCACAATATCTTTATTGCTACCGGCCAGCGGCATCACATACGCCGTCGCATTCTTCAAATCCGGGCTGATGCGCACTTCCGACACGGTAATCGACGCGGTGTCGAGCACCGGGTGATGCGTCTCGCCGAGCGAAAAAATCAGCGCCAAGGCGTTGCGGATTTCCTCGCCGACACGAAGCTGGCGTTGGGTCGGTGCGCGTTTGCTTTTATCCACGGGCGCGCTCCTGCTTGGTTATGCTTGCGGCTGCTGCGGCTCAGGCGCATTCGCCTGCACCGTGCGGGCGAATTCCTGAATCTCGAAGCACTCGATCATATCGCCGGCGCGAATGTCTTCGTAATTCTCGAACGCCATCCCGCACTCGAAGCCGGATTTGACTTCTTTGACTTCGTCTTTGAAGCGCTTCAGCGTTTTCAGCGTGCCTTCGTGAATCACCACGTTCTCGCGCAGCAGGCGCACTTTCGCGCCGCGCTTGACGAGGCCCTCGGTGATCATGCAACCCGCGACCTTGCCGTATTTGGTGATGTTGAAGATTTCGCGGATTTCCGCGTAGCCGATGAAATTCTCGCGGCGCTCCGGCGACAGCAAGCCCGACAGCGCGGCCTTGATATCGTCGATAACGTTATAGATGATCGAGTAGTAACGAATATCGACCTTCTGCGCGGTGGCCAATTCCTTGGCTTTCGGGCTTGGGCGAACGTTGAACGCGACGAGCAGCGCGCCGGTCGCCTGCGCGAGCGTCACATCCGACTCGTTGATCGCGCCGACACCCGAATGGATGACGCGGACTTTCACTTCATCGCCATTGAACTTGTTCATCGAGCCAACAATGGCTTCGGCCGAACCATGCACATCGGATTTAACGATAACCGCAAATTCCTTCGCCGAGGTTTTGCCTGCAATCGCAAACAGCTGCTCGACCGATTTGCTGGACGCCACCGACACGCGTTTTTTCTCTTTTTCGCGGCGGTATTGCGTGATGTCGCGCGCGGCTTTTTCGTTCTCGACCACGGCGAATTCATCACCGGCTTCCGGTGGCGAATCAAGGCCCAGCACTTCCACCGGCACACTTGGGCCAGCCTCTTGCAGCTCGACACCCTTATCGTTGATGAGTGCGCGCACGCGGCCATAGGCGCCGCCTGCAACAATCAGATCGCCCACACGCAAGGTGCCGCGCTGGATGAGCAGCGTCGCCACCGTGCCGCGACCGCGATCGACTTTCGATTCAATCACCGAACCCGAACCACGACGGTCTACGTTTGCTTTCAGCTCCATCACCTCGGCTTGCAGCAGGATGGTTTCCTGCAGTTTATCGAGGTTGGTTTTCGCTTTCGCCGAAACTTCGATGACCATCGTGTCGCCACCGAATTCTTCGGGAACGAGGCCGTGGCTCATCAGTTCGGTCTTCACGCGGCTGGCATCTGCACCCGGTTTATCGATCTTGTTGACCGCAACGATAATCGGCACGCCCGCAGCTTTCGAGTGGTTAATGGCTTCGATCGTTTGTGGCATGATGCCGTCATCCGCCGCCACCACCAGCACCACAATATCCGTCACTTTCGCGCCGCGTTGACGCATCGCGGTGAAGGCTTCGTGGCCCGGCGTATCGAGGAAGGTAATTTTGTCGCCCGTGTTCATCGTCACCTGATAGGCGCCGATATGCTGGGTGATGCCGCCCGCCTCGCCCGCGACCACATCGGTCTGGCGCAGCGCATCGAGCAGCGAGGTTTTGCCGTGATCGACATGGCCCATGATGGTGACAACCGGCGGACGCGGCGTCACGTTTTCGGACGTGTCTTCATCCTGCACCAGGTGATCTTCCACATCCGAATCGCTCACGCGCTTGGGTTTGTGGCCGAGGGATTCCACGATCAGCTCCGCCGTGTCGGCATCGATTGCCTGGTTGACGGTGGCCATGGTGCCGAGTTTCAGCAATTCTTTAATCACGTCCACCGCGCGCTCAGCCATACGGTTGGCGAGTTCCTGCACGGTGATCACTTCCGGAATCGGCACCACGCGGACGATTTTTTCCTGCTGGCTGGATGGCGTGGAGTGCGATTTTTTGAGCACTTTCGCGCGCTGGCGTTTCACCTGCGCCATCGAGCGCACTTTGATGTCATCGCCCATGCCGAGCGCTTGCGCGATCGTCAGCTTGCCGCCGCGTTTGTATTCGGAGGACTCCTCGTTGCTCTTGCGCTTGGCTTTCGCTTCGGCGGATTCTTCCTCAGCAGCGCGTGGCGCAGCAGGCGCACCAAAGACCGGGCGGGCCTTAACGGTGGCGGGCTTCGCCGCCGCCGTCGTCGCGCTGCGGTTGGAAGGCGCGTTTTTCAGGCGCTCCAGATTGCGGGCGGCGAGTTCATCGAACGTCATGCGTTTGGCGGGCTGGCCTTCGGCGGCGGGTGCCGCGGCAACAGCCTCATCGGTAGCAACGGCTTCGCTGATCGGCGCGTCGTCTTCGTTTTCCTCTTCGTCGCGCTCGAAATTGGTGAAGGTTTCCTGACGCTCATCCTCGGCTTTTTCGGCTTGCTGCAAGGCGCGCAGGCGCGATTCGCGCTCGGCCTGGTTCAGCATGCGTTGCTTGGTCGCTTCCGAAGCACCGCGCTCTACTTCCACCATGCCACCGGCACGCTGGGTGAAGGTGCGCGTTTTCTTGACCTCGACCGTCACCGTCTTGCTGCGGCCACGCTGGAAGTTCTGCTTCACCTTCCCCGATTCCACCGTTTTGGTGAGCGACAGGGTGGATGGCGAGCTCAGCTTCAGCGCGTCTTTTTTCGGTGTATTGCCGGTATCGGTCATGCGTAACTTTCCAGTTCAGGGGCTCTTGAGGTGGTGCATATAGTCGAGTTCATGCGAGAAATAAAGTAAAACGGCGCGCCTCCTCGATAAAAAACGCCGCCGCCGGGCCGTGGGTGACGGCGACATGCACGGCGTTTTCCCGGCCCACCACTTCGGACAGCAGCCCGCGCGGCAGGTTACGGAAGGTTGGGCCGGTGTAAAAGGCCAGCTTTTTCAGCCCGTCATCGCCCGCATCGTAGGCGCTGATGAGCGCTTCCACCTTACCCATTTTCGCCGCCGCCTCGACCTTTTCGAAGCCCGTTGTCACCTGCCCGGCCTTGCGGGCGAGCGACAGCGCGTTGGCCATGCGCCGCTCCATCTGGGTTTCGAGATTGGCCAGAAACCCATCCGGAATTTTCACCTGCGTCTTGGCCGCGCGGCTGAACAGACGCTTGGCGATGGCTTCCGCCACCAACAACCGCGACACGCTGACATAGATTCCGCGCCCGGGAAGCTTGTTGCCTAAATCCGGCACCAGCTCCTGGTTGGGGCCAACCACAAAGCGGATCAGATCGCCCTTCGCTTTAGCCTCGCGGGTGACGATGCAACTGCGCTCGGGAGCTTCTTCGCGTTTTGCGATCACAGAAATACCCAACCACCCAAGCCGCCCGCGCCAATGGCCATCACCATCCAATAGGCTTCCGGATCTTTCTGGCGATCCAGATCCAGAAACGCCATCGCCTGAAAGCCGGTGATGAGGGCTGGAATCTTACCGACCACCAAGCAATACAGCCACAATGCAAACACGACCAACCATACCACTAAAGCGATTTGTGATAGCGGGTTGGAAGCGTCAACAAGGTGCTGATTCATGGGTGAGCTCTAAAATGGCTAGGCCTTTTTAGCATCGCCCTCGAACCATGCCTCGCGCGCTTTCATGATCATGGCTTCCATGTCATCGCGGCTGATACCGGATTTTGGAACGATCTCGAAGAACTCATCGGTGGCAAGGCCCGCGAAATCATCCATCGTCTTGATGTCGTTTTCGGCGAGTTTCATCACGATGTCGCTGGTCAGGCCCTCATGCTTGGCAAGCGCTGGCTCGACGCCCATTTCCTTGAACTTGGCTTCTTGCTCGGCATCTTTGGTTTTGAGATATTCCGCGGCGCGCGATTTCAGTTCCTCGGCGACGTTCTCATCGAACCCTTCGATGTTGGCCAGATCCTCGACCGGCACATAGGCCACTTCCTCGACGCTGCTGAAGCCTTCCGTGACGAGCAAGTGCGCGATGACTTCCTCGACATTGAGCGCTTCGATGAACAGGCCGCTGAGGCGGTTGAATTCCTGCGTGCGGCGCTCGGACTCGACTTCCTCGGTGAGGATGTCGATGCTCCAGCCGGTCAGCTGTGCGGCAAGGCGCACGTTCTGACCACGACGGCCGATGGCGAGCGACAATTGGTCATCCGGCACCACCACTTCGATGCGGCCGGTATCCTCGTCGATAACGACTTTGGACACTTCCGCCGAGGAAAGCGCGTTGACGATGAAGGTTGCCGGATCTTCCGCGAACTGGACGATATCGACCTTCTCGCCTTGCAATTCGTTGACGACGGCCTGAACGCGCGAACCGCGCACACCGACACACGAAAGCACCGGATTGACCGACGGATCGTTCGATTGCACGGCGATTTTGGCGCGGCTGCCGGGATCACGTGCAACGGCTTTGATCTCGATCACGCCATCGTAAATCTCAGGCACTTCCTGCATGAACAGCTTGGCCATGAATTCCGGACGCACGCGGCTGAGGAACACTTGTGGCCCGTTTTTCTCGCGGCGCACATCGAAGATATACGCGCGGATACGGTCGCCGGGGCGGAAGTTCTCGCGTGGGATGAGCTCGTCCTTGCGGATGACGGCTTCGGCGCGGCCGAAATCGACCGTGACGTTGCCATATTCGACGCGCTTGACGGTGCCGTTGACGATTTCGCCGACGCGGTCTTTGAACTCGTCATACTGGCGCTCGCGCTCGGCATCGCGCACGCGCTGGACGATAACTTGCTTGGCGGTTTGGGCGGCGACGCGGCCGAAATCAATCGGCGGCAATTCGTCGCGGATGAAATCGCCCACCGTGTTTTTTGGGAATTTCTTCAGGGCGCGGGTGGCGGTGATTTGCTGCACATCGTTGATTTCTTCGTGATCGTCGGCAACGATCTCGGTCAGGCGGAACAGGGAAATCGCCCCGGTTTTCTTGTCGATCTCGGCTTTGATGTTGTGCTCGGCGCCATATTTCTTGCGACCGGCGATTTCAATCGCGTTGGCCATCGCATCAAGCACGGTGTCGCGGTCGATGTTCTTCTCACGTGCCACCGCATCCGCGATTTGCAACATTTCGGTTGAGCCGTGAATCACTTGGTTAACTGCCATTTTCTTCTCCTGTGAAAATTCTATTACTTCATTTTTTGTCATTCCCGCGAAAGCGGGAATCCAGTCTTTAGCAATATTCGCGGCGCAGACGCGCCGCACTGGATCCCCGCTTTCGCGAGGATGACAGATTTAGGTTATGTTCCGGTTTTGGCCTGATGCGCCTTGATCAGCGCATCCGTCAGCACCAGTTTGGCGGATTGGATGTCGATGAACGGCAGGCTGTAATCCTTGCCATCCACGGTGAGGATCACGTTGCTGCCTTCCACGGCTTTGATGGCGCCCGCGAAACGCTTGCGGCCATCCACCGGCAGCGCGGTTTCCGCTTTGACGGCGTGGCCAATATAGGTGGTGTAATCGGCAAGCTTCACCAGCGGACGGTCGATGCCCGGCGAGCTGACCTCGAGCCGGTAGGCGTCGGAAATCACATCCTCCACATCCATTACCGCGGAAATCTGGCGGCTGATGGCGGCGCAATCATCCAGGCTCATGCTGCCATCGGGCCGCTCGGCCATGATTTGCAGCGTCTGCGATTTTTTGCCGTCCATGACTTTTACCTGCACCAGCACAAAGCCCATCCCGGTCAGGGTTGGCTCCACCAGCGCATAAATCTGCTCGT
This sequence comes from Pseudomonadota bacterium, assembly GCA_040384265.1. Taxonomy (GTDB): domain Bacteria; phylum Pseudomonadota; class Alphaproteobacteria; order Rickettsiales; family UBA3002; genus QFOX01. The sequence continues at coordinate 112,334 of JAZKJM010000001.1, forward strand.
TCAATGACTTCATAAATGTCGTCTGCCCTTCCAGTTGCTGTCATTGCGAGGAGCGTTAGCGACGTGGCACTCGAAGAGAGGCCCTTGCCAATCCAGTTCTTGCTTGCGCTACGCGCGCTGGATTGCTTCGCTTCGCTCGCAATGACAAACAGCCAATAAAAAAGGCGGCTCCGGAAGGGCCACCTCTTTGCGAGTGTATGATAATGTTGAGAGCTATCTAGCGATATTTGGCGGGGGATGCAAGTGGGAAGTTAGGTGGTCCGGCCAGTATTCCCCTGCCCCGGCTTGCTGCATGAAACACCATGGTTTGCCTCACCCAACGTAACTTCTACGCGGAACAGGCTTGCGTTGCCGCCAACCATGGCTTTTGCATCGGCTTTAATTTTATTACAAATTGCTGCACTCGCATCAACGACTGGCGCTTCTGCAGCCACTGGCTCTGCTGCTTTGACGGGAGCAGGCTCTTTGGGCTTATATAAAGTATCAAAAAGCACGTCGGTGAGCCGCGCGCGAAGGCCGGCAATGGTCATTGACCCATATTCGTATTGCGGTGTTTTGTCGCCCATAATAAACTTCCAATCTATGCACCATCAACGGTGCTTCATGATTCATCATACCGGCAATCGTTAAAGAAATGATTAATATACCCTCGCTTGTCACCCCGGGCTTGTCCCGGGGTCTGGCGGTGTTGCTGGGCGGGATGCCGGGACAGGCCCGGCATGACAATAGTGGGGGATGCACAATGGAAGCCCCCCCCCGATGAGAGCGCGCTATTGTTTCACGTGAAACATTATTTATTTTTTACAGCATCTTACCGGAACGCCGCCGCCATGTTAGGCTGCGCCGGTGGCGCAGGGGTTAGCGGCGGACGCACTCGAAGAACAGCGGTGGGCGGCCCTGCTCGCTGGTTTTGCGCTGGTATTTGGTTTCGGTCCAGTCTTGCGGCGGGGTTTGCCAGTCGGCCTGGGCGGTGGCGGTCCATTCGTAATGCGGGCTGACGAGCAGGCGCTCCAGAATCCACACCGAGTAATCGACGTGATCGGTCGCGATCAGCAGCCGCCCGCCGGGCTTTTGCACGCGCGCCAGCATGGCCAGCGTGTCCGGGTTGATGAGGCGGCGCTTGTTGTGGCGCAGCTTCGGCCACGGGTCCGGGAAGAGGATAAAAGCGGAATCGAGGCACTGGGCAGGCAGCGCTTCGAGCAATTGCCGCGCATCGTTGGTGAACAGGCGGATGTTTTTTAGCCCGCCCGACTCGATACCGGCAAGGCATTTGGCCACGCCGTTGATGAACGGTTCGCAGCCGATGAACAGCGTTTCCGGATGGTGGGTGGCCTGTGCCAGCAAATGCTCGCCACCGCCAAAACCGATTTCGATGGCAAGGGAGCGGTAGGCCCCCTCGCCCGGATCGGCGGCGTTGACGGCAAGCGTGGGCAGCAGCTCATCCACCAGCTGTTGCGGATGGGGCCGCAACGTGCGGCCCCGGTTGCGCCCGAAGGAACTGAGGAATTTAGGTACAGCGGCATCCGCAGTCATATAAATAATTCTCAATCAATACGTTAATATTATTTTAATGCACCTATGCCAAGATTATCCCTAAATCAAATGGTAAACGACAGGCTCATACGATGTCCAAAGAATCAGACAGCGCCTTGCTGCGGAGCGTTAAAAAAGCGGATTTCAATGAATTGCCTCCAGCGCTGCCGATCACCGACGCCGTGCTTATTGACATGGGCGATGTCGGCTACGCCAATAAACATGGTCACCCTTCCGTGCTCCTATCGCGAGGCGCGGGCCCATGCCTCATTTTTGCGGCGCGCAACCCAGAGACAGGCGACATCGCACTGACGCATATCAATCCTTATAACAAACCCGAAGATATCAGCATCATACTCGCAGAGCTTCGCCGTGGCAAAACAAGCCCTTCAACGACCCCACTGGAAATTCATATGTCCGGGGCGATTGCCCATATGGGTGAAGCATCGAAAAGCAACCTGATGGCGGTGCTGCGGATATTAGAAAAGGAACAGGAGCGTGGAAACGTAAAAATTGTCACCGCCGATATCTACAACATGCACGACAATGCGCGCGGCCTTATTTTAGATGCTAAAACAGGCGCGGCCTATGTGGTGGATGAGCTGCAATTAATCAACGGCGGCAATGGCGTGCTCCCCAAAATATCTTCCAGCAACAGCAGACAGCTTACTCGCTATGAAATCACGGCTGAGCCTGCAACCGAGAAGCTGCATCTGGCCATTACCCACGACACGCGCCCCATCGAGCGCAATTCGTTGCTCGACGAAAAGATCCGTGCGTTATGCATGAAAATCAACATAGAGCCGGGATCCCACGTGAATGAGATACAAAGCCATGCTTTGCCGAGCACCATTGATTGCAAGGCAATACAACCTAAAATCTAAGCGGCTGCACTGATACCGAACTCGCGGCGCAGGGCATCGACCAGATCCGTTTTTTCCCAGCTGAAGCTGCCATTTTCGCCCGGGGTGCGGCCGAAATGGCCGTACGAGGCGCTTGGCAGGTAGATGGGGCGGTTGAGCTGCAAGTGAGTGCGGATGCCGCGCGGCGTCAGGTTGATTAACTGCTGCAGCGTTTTTTCCAGATGCTCGGGATCCACCTTCGGCGCGGCATGGGTGTTGACATAGAACGATACCGGGTGCGACACGCCAATCGCGTAGGAAAGCTGGATGGTGCAGCGCTCGGCGATGCCGGCGGCGACCACGTTTTTGGCGAGGTAACGCGCGGCATAGGCGGCGGAACGATCGACCTTCGTCGGGTCCTTGCCGGAGAATGCGCCGCCGCCATGCGGGGCGGCGCCGCCGTAGGTGTCGACGATGATTTTACGGCCAGTCAGGCCCGAATCCCCATCCGGCCCGCCGATGATGAACTGGCCGGTTGGGTTGACGAATAATTGCGACTCTTCCGGCATCCAGCCGTTTGGCAGGACGTCTTTGACGACATCGCGCACGAGATCGCGGATGTCTTTTTGCGCCATATCCGCCGCGTGCTGGGTGGAGACAACCACCGACACGGCGCGCACGGGCTTGCCATCCTTATATTCAAGGCTGACCTGGCTTTTCGCATCCGGCAGCAGCCCGGCGAATTTGCCCGAGCGACGACCCTGCGAGAGGGCTTGCAGAATGCGGTGCGAGTAATGCAGCGTTGCCGGCATCAGCTCCGGCGTTTCGGTGCAGGCGAAACCGAACATGATGCCCTGGTCGCCAGCGCCTTCATCCTTGTTTTCGGCCGAATCCACGCCGCGTGCGATGTCGGCGGATTGCTGGTGAACATAGTTCGCCATTTTGAAGGTGTTCCAGGCGAAACCTTCCTGCTCGTAGCCGATATCCTTGACCACTTCGCGGGCGATTTCTTCCATGCGCGCAGGCGTGATGCTGTCCGCGCCGCGATATTCACCGGCGACGACGACCTGATTGGTGCAGGCCATGGTTTCGATGGCGCAACGCGCTTGCGGGTTTTCCGCAAGGCAGGCATCGACGATGGCGTCCGAAATCTGGTCGCAGATTTTGTCGGGATGGCCTTCCGAAACCGATTCACTGGTGAAGGTATAGGCATTTCTGTTAGGGTACGAGGCTTGGCTCACGGGCAACTCCTGATCGGTTTATCTACAGCAGGAATCCAGCGTGGCAGCCAGTAACGTCGCTTAGGCCGGATCGGCTGTTAACCGAAAAGGGGTGGCCGCCAAGCATGAAATGCCCACCAAGACTTTCTGCGTTAAAGGGTTTTTGGAAAAGGTCAAGCGAATCCGAATGGTGCGTCCACGGAATTCTTTTTTAGAGTGCTGGCACCTTCAACAAAACTTGTCAGCGGTCACCCTGTCGAACGACGGGGCCCAGCTTTCTTATCGCGGAAAGTGGCGTAGCGGGACCCCGTCGTTCGACGGGGTGACATGGGAGGGAATGGCGCTAGGCTAGGCCTTCGTGCCGCCGTCTTCGGCGGCCATGGCTTTGATCAGCTCGACAATGCGTTTGCGCACGGCGGGGTTTTTGATGCGGTAATAGGCGCGCATCACTTCGAGCGTTTCACGGTTACTGGCGGCGTCGTGCTCGTATTGCGGGGCGGCGGGCTCGTTCATGGCGAGGCCCGTGGCGTCGTCGATCGCGTAGTCCCCGTAGCCCTCGAAGAAGTAGGAAATCTGCACGCCGAGGGCTTTGCTGAAATCATACAAACGGCTGGCGCCCATGCGGTTGATGCCGCGCTCGTATTTCTGGATTTGCTGGAACGTCACGCCGATTTGCTTGCCGATGGACTCCTGGCTCATGCCAAGGATCGTCCGCTTCAGGCGGAGACGGCGGCCAACGTAGGTATCGACAGGATGGGGAGTGCTCATGACCTATTACGCGAGTGGAATTTTATACATACAACCAATTTGCGCGACTGTTAGCAATATAATACAGCAGCTGCAACCAAATTAACACTTCATTTATGTTTTGCCCTGCGAAACAGTAGCAGGCTACCGAACCAGCTTAGCACCAGCGCCGCCACGATTAGGGTTTCGCCCCACTGCGCATAGGGCGTGGGCGGCAATGGGCGCGGCAGCGGTGCATCCAGCAGCCCGCGGGTGCTTAGGGGGAGCGCGGCGGTGACGCGGCCATGCGGGTCAATCACCGCGGAAATGCCGGAATTGGCGGCGCGCACCAGCGGCAAGCCCTGCTCCACCGCCCGCATCCGCGCCATGTCGAAATGCTGGTAGGGGCCGGGGGAATTGCCATACCAGCCATCGTTGGTGACGTTGACCAGCCACTCGGGCCGCGCGGCGTTATCCGCCGCCATCCACGGGAAAATCACTTCGTAGCACACTAACGGGCTGAAACTCGGCATGCCGCCAAGCGTGAGGGTGCGCACCCCCTCCCCGCGCGAAAAATCAACATTGCCGGGGGTGATTTTATCGAGCGGGAGCACGCTGCGCAGCGGCACAAATTCGCCAAATGGCACTAGCTGGTGCTTGTCGTAGCTGGCCTGGATGGTGCCCATTGGATCCATCGCCAGCAGGCTGTTCCAGACGGCGAAGCCATCCGCCGTTGTTGCCGCGCGCACGGCGCCGGTGAGCAGCAGGCCGGAGTTCGGCATCAGCAGCGGCCCCTGATCGCCGCGCACGGTGAAGGGATAGGCGGTTTCCGGCCAGATGGTCACTTGTGGGGCAGTGGTGCCCGCTTGCCGCGTGAGCGCGCGCAGGGTGTTGATCGATTCCGCCTGCCCTTCACGCGTGCCTTTCAGCGTTTGGGGGATATTGGGCTGCACGATGCGCAACGTGGTATCGCTTAGCGCGGTATGCGGTGGCAGGCGCAATGTGCCGTAACCGTAGCTGGCGACCAGAAGCAGCACCGCCGCAACACACCAGCAGACGCGCTGTTTTTTGGGCATGGCGCGCAGGAACACTAGCGGCAGCAAACCCAGCAGCGCCGCCAGCAGGCTGAGCCCGAACGTGCCGATGAGCGCCGCCGTTTGCATGACCGGTAGCGAAGCCAGCGCGACATAGCCCAGCAGCCCCCACGGAAAGCCGAACATGCCGATGGAACGCAGATATTCTACCGCCACCCATAGCAGCGCGAAGCGCAGCATATCATGCGAGAGGCGGCCCGTTTTGAGCCGATGGAACAACGCGCCAAACAGCGCCACCCAGAGCGCCAGCGCGGCGCTGAGGCCGAGGATGGAGAACGGGATCATCCAGCCAAATTTCGCGATATCGACCAGCATGGCGTTGCTGATCCACCAGGTGGCGGCGGTGAAAAATCCGTAGCCGAAGAAAAACGCCCGCAGCGCGGCGCGGCGCGTGGTTCCCGCCGCATCCAGCATCAGGAAGCAGACCGGCAGGCTGATAAAGATGACCGGCCACAGGTGAAAGGGCGCCAAACCAAGCGCCAGCAAGGCCCCGGCGGCATAGCTAACCAGCCATGCGCGCCACCGGATTTGCTCACGCAATATGGTGGATATGGACATCGAGCACCGGCTTTTTACCCAGCTCATCGCGGATGATTTTGCGCAGGCCGTTGCGGATGGTTTCATCCAGCATTTTGCCTTTGTTGCCACCGCGATGGGCTTTGGCCACCGCTGCCGCCACCTCGTCGCGCATGATTTTGATGAGGTCTTTGTCCTCGGTGTTATCCAGGCAGCCAGGCGCGGAAATCATCGGCTCACCGGCCAGCTCGCCGCGCTGGGTGAGCATGAGGGAGGCGATGACGAACCCATCGTCGCGGATTTTGCGGCGTGTGCGCACGACGCTGGAATTGCTATCGATCATGGAGGTGCCATCAATGGCGATATACCCCCACTCGACCTTGCCAATAATGCCCGGCTTGGCGGCGGTGAGATTGATAACCACACCATTGGTCGGCTCGATCGCGACCGGCACGTTCAGCTCGCGCGCGAACAGCGCATGCTCGTGGATGTGGCGCGCCTCGCCATGCACCGGCACCGCGATTTTTGGCCGCACCAGCTCATACATCCGCTTCAGCTCGTTACGGCACGGATGGCCGGAAACATGGATAAAACCGGTGCGATCGTTGATGACTTCCATGCCCATCGACACCAGCTTGTTCACCATATAGCCGATATTCGCCTCGTTGCCGGGAATGGTACGCGAGGAGAAAATGACCGAATCCCCCGGGCTAAGGCGGATGCCCGGATGCTCGCCACGGGCGATTTTGCTCAGCGCTGCGCGGCTTTCACCCTGGCAGCCGGTGCAGATGAACACGACCTTATCGCGCGCGCATTCCATGCCTTGCGCATCGGTGAGGAAGGTCGGCGCGTCTTTTAGGTAGCCCGCATCGCGCGCGGCCTGCACCATGCGCCAGATGGATTTGCCCGCGATGGCGACCGAACGCCCGGCATCGCGCGCGGCGTAAATAATCGTCTCGAGCCGTGCGATGTTGGAGGAGAAGGTCGTCACCACCGCCCGGTTGGGGCATTGTTTGATGATGTCGGACAAGGCCACGCGCACATCCGCTTCCGAGCCGGATTCGCCTTCGACGAACACGTTGGTCGAATCGCAGATCATTGCCAGCACGCCTTCGTCGCCATATTTGCCAAGCGTCGCCTCATCCGTCGGCACGCCGACCATAGGTTCGTCATCCAGCTTCCAGTCGCCGGTATGCATGATGACGCCCTTATCCGTGCGCACGGCGACAGCGTGCATTTCCGGGATGGAATGGGTGACCGGCACCATTTCGAAACCGAATGGGCCGAGGTCATACTGCACGCCGGCTTTAATTTCATGCACCTTGGCGCGGCCTTGCAGCCCCTCTTCCGCCAGCTTGTTTTTAAGCACGGCGGCGGTGAATGGCGTGGCGTAAATCGGGCAGCCGATTTCGGGCCAGAGATAGGCGACAGCGCCGAGGTGATCCTCGTGCGCATGGGTCAGCACGAGGCCGACGATGTCGTTTTTATACGGCGTGATAGCATCGATATTGGGCACGACGATGTCGATCCCCGGCAGGTGGTGCCCGGCGAAACCGATGCCGAGATCAATCATCAGCCATTTACCCTTGTAGCGGTAGAGGTTGAGGTTCATCCCAATCTCGTTGGCACCGCCAAGGGGCAGGAACAGCACGTCGTCGTCATATTCTTTGAAGTTAAGCGCCATGGTTTTTTCTTTCGTGAATGAATCGCAGTCCGCGAATGGTGAGGTCGGGATCGACATGGTCGATCATCGTGGTGGCGTCGCCGTAAAGCGGGGCAAGGCCACCGGTGGCGATGACTTTCATTGCCTCGCCGCGCTCGGCCTTGATGCGGGTGACGATGCCTTCAATCAGCCCGGTATAGCCGTAAAAAATGCCCGATTGCATGGCGGTCGTTGTCGTCCGCCCGATCACGGTTTGCGGATGCATGATGGCGATGCCGTGCAGCTTCGCCGCCGCATGCTGCAACGCTTCGAGCGAGAGGTTGATGCCCGGCGCGATGACGCCGCCAAGATATTCGCCCTTGCCGGAGACCACATCGAACGTGGTCGCGGTGCCAAAATCGATCACGATCAGCGCCTGTGCATGGGCTGTCCAGGCCGCGTAGGCGTTGATGAGGCGATCCGCCCCCAGCTCGCGCGGGTTATCGAGCAGGATCGGCATGCCGACATCGATCTCGCCGGAAGCGATGACCTGCGGCTCGCAGTTGAGATATTGGCGGACGAAGGTTTTGACGCCGAAATTCGCATCCGGCACCACGGAGGAAATGATGACGGCGTGAATGTCTTTTTCGCTTAAGGCGGCCCGCGTCATCAGCGCCAGCAGCCACACGGCATATTCATCCGCGCTGCGGTGGGCATCGGTGCGGATGCGCCACTGGGCGCGCACCTCGGCACCGTCGCATAACGCAAAAACGAGGTTGGTGTTGCCGATATCGACTGCGAGTAACATGGCTTATACCGGCTCTTTGAAGAACACATCGCCCGCGGTGATGCCCTGGATGGCGCGGGTTTTGTCGCGCAGCAGCATGCGTCCGGCGGAATCGATCCCCTCGAAAATGCCCTCAATCGCAGTGTCGCCGACAATCACCTCAACCGGCTTGCCCAGATGGTGCGCGCGGGCGGACCAGTCTTTCTCGATCGCCTCGAAGCCAAGGGCTGCCCACTGGTCATAGCGGTGGATGAAATTATGGATGAAGCGCGAGAGCACGATTTTCGCGCTGATGAGTTCTACGCCGCAATCGCGCAGGCAGGTGGCCGGGAACATCACATGTTCCGGGAAAGAATCGACATTGATGCCGACACCGACGGCGAGCCATTGACGGGCGGTGCTGCCATCCATCGTGGTGAAGGATTCCAGCAGAATACCTGCGATTTTTTTGCCCCCGACCAGCACATCGTTGGGCCATTTGCAGGCGACGAGGTTCGCATCCGGCAGGATGGCTTCGAGCGTTTCGGCGACCGCTGTTGCGGCGACGAAGGAGAGCTGCGAACAGGTCGCCAGATCGCGCTCGGGGCTGAGCAGCACGGTGACATAAAGGTTGCCTTCGGCGGAAATCCACTCGCGGCCAAGGCGGCCGCGGCCTGCGGTCTGGCGCTTCGCCCAGATGACTGCGCCATGCGATGCACCGCCGCCAGCCAAGCGTTTGGCCTCGGCGTTGGTGCTATCGAGCACGTCATACGAGAGCAGATGGTAGTCGTTGATGAGTGTTTTTTCGGCCTTCTTCGCCATTAGCTGAATACTCCTGCAGCACGCGTTGCCGCGTCTAGTAAGGCTGCAGGATAGAGGAAGAAGAGCGCTGTCACAAGCGCGCAAATCAGCAGCACGGCCTGGCTGAACAGCGGCACATGACGCTCAAGGCCCAGCACCGGCTCGTCGAAATACATCACTTTGACGATTTTGAGGTAATAGAACGCCGCAACCACCGAGGTCAGCACGCCGATGATGGCGAGCGGATAAAGGCCCGATTCAATGGCGCTGAAGAAGATGAAGAACTTCCCGTAGAAGCCAGCGAATGGCGGGATGCCTGCCATCGAGAACATCATCAGCAGCATGAACAGCGCGCCGCGCGGCGAGGTTTTGCTCAGGCCCGCCAGATCCGAAATATTCTCGACCTGCTCCCCTGCCCGGCGCATGAACAGCACGAAACCGAACGTGCCCACGCTCATGAAGAGATAGAGCGCGAAATAGACCAGCACGCCCTTAATCCCGTCCGGCGTGCCAGCGGCAAGGCCGACCAGCATGTAGCCGATATGGCCGATCGAGCCATAGGCCAGCAGGCGCTTGATGTTGGTCTGGGTCAGCGCGCCAAACGCGCCGATGGCCATGGAGGCGACGGAAATAATCGCGAGGATATTCTGCCAGTCCGGCAGCAGGTTGGCGAACGGGTCCATCAGCAGGCGGATGAAAATCGCCATCGCGGCGATTTTGGGCGCGGTCGCAAACAGCATCGTCACCGGCGTTGGCGCGCCCTGATACACATCCGGCGTCCACATATGGAAGGGCACCGCGGAAATTTTGAAGCTGAGCGCCACCACCAGCATCACCATGCCGACAATCGCGCCATACGCCACCGGCAGCTGCGCATCATCTGCCGAGCTGAACAGCTCCACCATCGCGCTGAAATTGGTGGTGCCGGTGTAGCCGTAAACGAGGCTCGCCCCGAATAGCAGGATGCCCGACGATAATGCACCGAGGACAAAATATTTGACGCCCGCTTCCGAACTCACCGCATTTTCGCGGTCATAGGTCGCCAGCACATAGAGCGCGAGTGAGGAGAGTTCGAGGCCAAGATACAGCGTCAGCAAATCATTCGCCGAGACCAGCACCATGAGGCCTGCGGAGGACAGCAGCACCAGAATCGGGTATTCGAATTTTTTATGCGGCCCAATGGCGAGCCAGTCGAAGCTCATGCCCAGCACCAGTGTGGACGCGATCAGCACCATGAATTTCACGAACTGGGTGAAGGTATCGACCGCGATCAGGTCGTTGAAAATGGCCTGATCGAGCTGGCCGGATGGCCAGACCTGCCACGCCGCCGCCAGCATGACCCCCATGGCGAGCAAGGTGATCCCCCCAGTTGCGCGGGCGCCGCGGAAGGCACCGAACACCAGCAACAGCAACGCACCGCCGATAACCGTCAGTTCCGGCGCGATGAGGGCAAGTTCCGCGAGGTCGAAGTTCGGGGTCATTTCGGTTCCTTTGTCTCGGTTGTGTCGCTTGCGGTCGGCAGCGCCGCTTCCGGCTTCTCGACCGGCGCGCTGGCGTCACTCGTCACGCTGGCCGGGTGCAACACCTGCTCCAGCAGATGCTTCACCGATGGCGCGAAGGAGCGCGACATCGAGGTTGGGTGTACGCCCAGCCACAGCACCGCCACGATCAGCGGCACGAAATACAGCCACTGGCGCGGATTGGCATCCACCATCTCGGCGACATGCGGATTGGTGATCTCGCCGAACGCCACCCGGCGGTAAAGCCAGAGCATGTAGGCGGCACCAAGGATGAGCCCGGTGGCGGCAAACGCGGTTGCCCACGGCGCGGCTTGATAGCTGCCGACAATCACCAGGATTTCGCCGACAAACCCCGCGGTGCCGGGCAACCCGGCGGAGGCCATGGTGAAGACCATGAAGAACGCCGCGAAATAGGGCATCACGTTGACCACCCCGCCATATTGCTTGATTTCGCGGGTGTGCAGCTGGTCATAGACCACGCCGACGCACAGGAACAGCGCGCCCGACACAATGCCGTGGCTGATCATCTGGAACACGGCCCCATCCACCCCTTGCTGGGTGAAGGAGAAAATGCCGAGCGTGACAAAGCCCATATGCGCCACGGAGGAATACGCGATCAGCTTTTTCATATCTTCCTGCACCAGCGCAACCAGCGAGGTGTAGACGATGGCGATCACACTGAGCACGAACACGAAATTGGCAAAATAATGCGAGGCTTCCGGCAGCATCGGCAACGAGAAGCGCAGGAAACCATAAGCGCCCAGCTTCAACAGAATGCCCGCGAGGATCACCGAACCGGCGGTGGGCGCCTGCACGTGCGCATCCGGCAGCCAGGTGTGGAACGGCCACATCGGCACCTTCACCGCGAACGAGGCGAACAGCGCCAGCCACAGCCATTTTTGCACATCAAGCCCAAGGCTCGGCGCTTGCGCCATCAGGGTTGGGATGTCGGTGGTGTTGAAGGTGAAATAGAGATACAGCACCGCGAGCAGGAACAGCACCGAGCCCGCAAGCGTGTAGAGGAAGAATTTATAGGCCGCGTAAATCCGGTTCGCGCCGCCCCAAATGCCGATGATGAGATACATCGGGATCAGCACCGCCTCGAAGAAGAGATAAAACAGCAGCAGATCCATCGACACAAAGGTGCCGATGACGAGCGATTCGAGCAGCAGGAACAGGGCCATGAATTCGGCGACGCGGGTGGTCACCGAGTTCCAGCTGCAGGCGACGCAGATGGGCATCAGGAAAGTGGTCAGCAGCACCAGCCACAGCGAAATGCCATCGATCCCGACATGGTAGTTGATGTTGTAGCCCGCGAACCAGGGCGCTTTTTCGACGAATTGGAAGGCGGCGCTGCTGCCATCGAACCCGACCAGCAGCGTGCAGGAGAGCAGGAAAATCACCAGCGTCGAAATCAGCGCCAGCCAGCGGGCGGCGTGGTGGCCGGTTTCTTCGTCGCGGCGGCCCGCGAAATAGACGATGACCGCACACAGGATCGGCAGCACAATGAGGGAGGTGAGAAGATGTTCCATTACGCCGCCACCGAGTAAACCAGCCAGCTAATGAGCACCAACAGCCCAATCAGCATGGCAAAGGCATAGTGATAAAGATAACCCGTCTGCAACTGCGCGCTGCGCACGGCGACCACACGGCTCAGATACGCCGCGCCGTTAGGGCCGAGACCATCAATGAGTTTGGTATCAATCACCCGCCACAGCCACTGGCCGCCACGGATGGCGGGCTGGATGAAGATGCGGGTGTACAGCTCGTCGAAATACCATTTGTTGAGCAGGAAGCGGTAGAGACCCTGCGCGTTCATTTTCACCAGCACCGGCAATTCCGGGCGGCGGATGTAGAACAGCCATGCCAGCGCAATGCCCGACACCCCGGCGATCAGCGGCAGCGCCTCGATCAGCAGCGGCGGATGCTCGCCATGTTCGGCATGCTCCGGCAGGATGGTGATGGCATGGTTCCAGAAATGCAGCCCGTGCTCCATCATGCCCCAGCCGTAATAGCCGATGGCCCCGGCGAACAGCGCCCCCAGCACCAGCGGCACCAATGGCAGCAGCATGATGCGCGGCGATTCATGGACATGATCCATCGTATGCTGATCGGCGCGCGGCGTGCCGTGGAAGGTCATGAACAACAGGCGCCAGGAATAGAACGCGGTCATGAATGCGGCCGTGATACCAAGCACGAAGGCTATTTTGCCCTGCACGGTGCCGGCGGCATAGGCGGCTTCCAGAATGGCATCTTTCGAGAAATACCCGGCGAAATAGGGGACCCCGGCAAGGGCCAGCGAACCGATCCACATAAAGGCGTAGGTATACGGGATCTTGCGCCAGATGCCGCCCATTTTGCGCATATCCTGCTCGCCGCTCATGGCGTGGATGACAGAGCCCGCACCAAGGAACAGCAGCGCCTTGAAGAAGCCATGGGTGAAGAGATGGAACACCGCCGCGTTATACGCCGAGACGCCGCAGGCGAAGAACATATAGCCCAGCTGCGAACAGGTGGAATACGCGATCACCCGCTTAATGTCGTTCTGCACCAGGCCGATGGAGGCGGCAAAAATGGCGGTGATGGCGCCGACATACGTGACGACCATCAGCGCCGTGGGCGCCATTTCAAACAGCGGCGAGCAGCGCGCGAGCATGAACACACCCGCCGTCACCATAGTTGCGGCATGAATGAGTGCGGAAACCGGCGTTGGGCCTTCCATCGCATCCGGCAGCCAGGTGTGCAGCAGGAATTGCGCCGATTTACCCATGGCGCCCATGAACAGCAGCAGGCAGATCGTATCCATCACCGGCAATTGCATGCCAAGCACCGTCCAGCTGGCCTGCGGTGTCTCCGCATGGAAGGCCGTCGCGGTGCTGAAGACAGTGGAAAAATCCACCGAGCCGAAGGTGAAGAAAATGGCCGCAATGCCAAGCGCGAAGCCGAAATCGCCGACGCGGTTGACGATGAAGGCTTTCATTGCCGCCGCATTGGCGCTGGGCTTTTTGAACCAGAACCCGATCAGCAGGTAAGAGCACAGCCCCACCCCTTCCCAGCCGAAAAACAGCTGGATGAAGTTATCCGCCGTCACCAGCATCAGCATGCTGAAGGTGAACAGCGAAAGATAGGCCATAAAGCGCGGTTTATGATCGTCGTGGCTCATGTAGCCAACGGAATAAATATGGACGATCGAGGCCACCCAGGTGACGAGCAGCAGCATCACCGCTGTCAGCGAATCCACCTTCAGCGCCCATTGGGTGATGAAATCGCCCGAGACGATGAACGGCATGACCGGCACCACGCGGCTGACGCCGTGGCCGGTGATTTCGAAGAACACAAACAGCGCCAGCACCGCGCTCAGCACCATCGGGATGCAGGTGATGAGCTGGGCGCGCGTGTCGCCAATGCGGCGGACGAACAGGCCACTCACCAGCGCGCCAAACAGCGGCAGGAACACAAGCGCGACGATCATTTCATTCAGCGACAACATCGCTTACCCTTTCAACGAGGAAATATCATCGACATCGATCGTGCCGCGGTTGCGGTAATAGACGACGAGAATGGCAAGGCCGATAGCTGCTTCCGCCGCGGCGACGGTGAGCACGAACATGGTAAAAATCTGCCCGGTCAAATCCTGTAGCTGCACCGAGAAGGCGACAAAATTGATGTTCACGGCAAGCAACATCAGCTCAATCGACATCAACAGCGTGATGATGTTTTTTCGGTTCAGGAAAATGCCCGCAATGCCGGTGACGAACAACAGCGACGCCAGCATGACATAATGGCCGACGGTGATCGAGCCGTAGAGTGCCGCGTGATCCATTAGATCCCCTCCCCTGGCTTCACATTAATAAGCGCGACCGATTCGGCCCGCGTGCGCGCCATTTGCTTGGCGATGTTCTGGCGCTTCACGCCGATGCGCTGGCGGTGCGTCAGCACAATGGCGCCGATCATGGCGACCAGCAGAATGATGCCCGAAAGCTGGAAGGCGATGATATAATCCGTATACAGCACGCGGCCGATGGCGTGGGCGTTGCTGACCTGGGCCAGATCCGGAATCGGGCTTGCGGCCTCGGCCAGCGGTGCCGGCGTGAGGATGGAGCTATAGAGCAGCGCGGCCAATTCCGCGAACAGGATGACCGCCACCGCAATACCCAGCGGCAGATAAGAAATGAAGCCCGCGCGGAGTTTTTCGAAGTTGATATTGAGCATCATCACCACGAACAGGAACAACACCGCCACCGCGCCGACATAGACAATCACCAGCGTCATCGCGATATATTCCGCGCCCAGCAGCACGAACAGCCCAGCCGCGTTGAAGAACGCGACAATCAGGAAAAACACCGAATGCACCGGGTTTTTCGCCGTAATCACCGCCAGCGCCGCACCCATGAGAATGGTGGCGAAGCAGTAGAACAGGATGGTGGTGATGATCGGTGTCATGAATCTTTCGTCTGTTTCGTGCGTGGTTGCATTAGCGGATGGTGGTTAAGCTCACAAGTGATTTAGCGATAGACCGCATCGGCCTTGAGATTGGCGGCGATGGCTGGTTCCCAGCGGTCGCCGTTCTCAAGCAATTTGGTTTTGTCGTAGAATAATTCTTCGCGCGTTTCGACCGCGTATTCGAAATTCGGGCCCTCGACAATCGCATCGACCGGGCAGGCTTCCTGACAGAAACCGCAATAGATGCATTTGGTCATGTCGATGTCATAACGCGTGGTACGGCGCGAGCCGTCGTCGCGCGTTTCGGCCTCGATGGTGATGGCCTGCGCCGGGCAGATCGCTTCGCAGAGTTTGCAGGCAATGCAGCGTTCCTCACCGTTGGCATAACGGCGCAGCGCGTGCTCGCCACGGAAACGGGGGCTGAGCGGGCCTTTTTCATACGGATAGTTGATGGTCACGCTGTTGCTGCGGAAGAAATATTTCAACGTCAGCCACATGCCAGCGACCAGTTCGCTGAGCAGGAAGGAGCGGGTTACCTGGGAAATCGACGCCATGATGCTCCTAGTTCGGCAGGTTATGGGTGTAAACGAGATAGCCGGAGGTGAGCACCACCCACAGCAACGACAGCGGCAGGAAAATCTTCCAGCCCAGACGCATCAGCTGATCGTAGCGGTAGCGCGGGAATGTGGCACGCACCCACAGGAACACAAACAGGCAGACGCAGATTTTGGCGATGAACCAGACGCCACCGGGCACCCATGCCAGCCAATCGGCCGTGAACGGTGCCTGCCAGCCGCCCAGGAACAACGTCACCGTCATCGCCGACATCAGGATCATGTTGATATATTCGCCAAGGAAGAACAGCGCGAAGGCCATCGAGGAATATTCGACGTTATAGCCAGCCACCAGCTCGCCTTCCGCCTCGGGCAGATCGAACGGCAGGCGGTTGGTTTCGGCAAGGCCGGAGATAAAGAACACGATGAACATCGGGAATAGCGGGAAGCCGCCGGAGAAAATGTTGAACGCGAACCAGTGGCTCATGCCACCCGCCTGCGCAACCACGATGTCGTTGAGGTTCAACGAGCCAACGCACAGCAGCACGGTGATGATGACCAGCCCGATCGACACTTCATACGACACCATCTGCGCGCTGGAGCGGATGGCGCCAAGGAAGGCATATTTCGAGTTACTCGCCCAGCCGGAAATGATGATGCCATAGACGCCTAGCGAGGACACCGCGAACAGGTACAGCACACCGACATTGAGGTTGGCGATGACGAATTCCGAGGAGAATGGAATCACCGCCCAGCCCAGCAGGGCGAGCGCGAACGTAATCATCGGCGCGAGCAGGAACATGACCCGGTTGGCCTTGGTCGGCACAATGGTTTCTTTCATGAACAGCTTCAGCCCATCCGCAAACGGCTGCAGCAGGCCGAACGGGCCGACCACGTTTGGACCCTTGCGCAGCTGCATCGCGGCGATGACTTTGCGCTCGGCATAGGTCAGCATCGCCATCGAAATCAGCAATGGCACGGTGATAAGCAGGATTTTGCCAACCACCAGCAGCAGCGGCAGCAGGATCGTCAGCCAGAGATCGCTGTTCAGAAATTCGCTCATGCCGCCCGCTTCTCCTGTTTATTCTTCACTGCCTGCTCCGTGCATTCCGCCATGGTCTTGCTGGTGCGGCTGATCGGATCACTCATGTAGAAATTATGGATCGGATAGTCAAACTTCTCCGCTGCAATCGCCGCAGGCGGTGTCGTTTCCGGCTTCCATGTGGCGGTTGTGCGCGTATCCAGTTGGCCAAAATGCGCAAATTCGCTCGCCAGTCGCAGGCGCAGCTCGCCAAGCGAGCCGTAGCTGAGCGGCTTGCCCAGCGCTGCGGCGACGCGGGCGATGATCGTCCAGTCCTCCTGCGCCTGACCGGGCGGGAAGATGGCGCGGCGGGTTTCCTGCACGCGGCCTTCGGTGTTCACGTAGAGCGCGTTTTTCTCGGTATAGGCCGCGCCCGGCAGCACCACATCCGCCCGGTGCGCGCCGATATCCCCATGATGGCCCTGATAAATCACAAACGCATCGCCGAAATAGCTCATGTCGATCTCATCGACACCGAGCAGATAGACCAGCTTCAGATCCTTGCGGGCCACGGCTTCCACCATGCCTGCCATGTCATAGCCCTTGGCCTGCGGCACAAAGCCAACATCCAGCGCACCCACACGCGCGGCAGCGCAATGCAGCATGTTAAACCCATTCCACCCTTCCCTCACCACGTTGCACGTGGTGGCGAGTTTTTTGGCGGTGGCGAGCACTGCGGCGCCATCTTTGCGGGCGAGAGCGCCGGCGCCGAGGAGGATGACGGGGTTTTTAGCGTTCTTGAGCATGTCCGACAGCGGGTGCGTGCCGCCCGCGATCTCGGCCAGCACTTGCGGGTTATCGCCCAGCTGCGTGACCGGATAGGTCAGGTCGAACGCCGCACCGATATTGAAGGCCTGCATGCCGTTCGTGAGATAGGCCTTGCGCAGCCGGGTGTTGACCAGCGGCGCTTCATGGCGCGGGTTGGTGCCGATGAACAGCACCGCATCCGCCAGCTCCAGCCCGGCGATGCCGGTGTTCATGATATAGCCCGCGCGGTCGCTCGCATCGATTTTCGCGCCGTCCTGACGCGACTCCAGATGCGGCGAGCCAACCGCGCCCATCAGGTCTTTCAGCGCGATCATGCTTTCCACATCCGCCAGATTGCCCGCGATAGCGGCCATTTCGGTCGGCTTCACGCCACGCATCGCGCCTGCGACAGCGGCCAGCGCTTCGTCCCAGCTCACCGCGACCAGTTTGCCATGTTTGCGCACATACGGACGATCCAGCCGTTGGGATTTGAGGCCATCGCACGCATAACGCGATTTATCGGCCAGCCATT
Source organism: Pseudomonadota bacterium (assembly GCA_040384265.1). Taxonomy (GTDB): domain Bacteria; phylum Pseudomonadota; class Alphaproteobacteria; order Rickettsiales; family UBA3002; genus QFOX01. The sequence continues at coordinate 130,351 of JAZKJM010000001.1, forward strand.
CCTCGTTCACTTCTTCATGCAGGCGCGGCAGGATGCGCAGCACGGTTTCGCCGCGCGTATCGATGCGGATGTTGCTGCCAACGGCATCGAGCACATCAATGGATTCGGTTTTCGTCAACTCCCACGGGCGGGCGTGGAAGGCATAGGGCTTGCTGGTCAGCGCGCCGACCGGGCACAGATCGACAATGTTTGCCGACAGTTCGCTGGTCAGTGATTTTTCGAGGTAGCTGGTGATTTCCATATGCTCGCCGCGACCCAGCGCGCCGATTTCCGGCACGCCCGCCACCTCATCCACAAAGCGCACGCAACGGGTGCAGTGAATGCAGCGGGTCATGTTGGTTTTCACCAACGGGCCCATGTATTTCTCTTCGACCGAACGTTTATGGTCGTGGAAGCGGCTCTCGCCCTTGCCGTAGGCCATGGATTCATCCTGCAGGTCGCACTCACCGGCCTGGTCGCAGATCGGGCAATCGAGCGGGTGGTTGATGAGCAGAAACTCCATCACCCCTTCGCGCGCTTTTTTTACCATCGGCGTGTTGGTGAACACTTCCATGTTCGCAGCGGCGGGCAGTGCGCAGCTGGCCTGCGGCTTCGGCGGGCCGGGCTTCACCTCGACCAGGCACATGCGGCAGTTGCCCGCAATTTTCAACCGGTCATGGTAGCAGAAGCGCGGAATTTCAACACCCGCGCGGTCACACACCTGAATCACCGCCTCGCCTTGGGTGAATTCGACTTCGATTCCATCAATTTTCAGTGTTGGCATGCTTCTTCCTAACCTTATTTCTTGCTGGCGTAGTAGTTGAGAATTTCAAAAATCTTTTCTTTGAGTTTCTCGAAATTCGCCTGCTGATTTTTCTTAAACTTAATCCGGTAGAAATGGCGCTCATCCTTCGGGTTGCTGCCATTACGCACAAACTCAATTTCGCCCATGATAAGGGCTTTTGCGTCCTTGAACTGCACTTCCGACAAGGCACCATACGGAATTTCGCGGCGGCCCTTGCCATTGAATTTAATTAAACTCCAAATGCCCGGGCGCGTCAGAATAAGGCGGTCTACACGCAGTTCTACTACGCCGTCCACCCCTTCCTGCTTCATGCTCCAGTCGTTGTTCATTATGTGAGTCTCATTGTTGTATTCACCCCTGACAGCTGCATACCGGCCCGAATCACGGCGTCGCCGGGGGCGAATTCAGTGTCGCATCCGTCAAGTTTAAATGTTGGCATTAGTGATCCATTGCATTTTGTTTAGTCCGATCGGGGACTTCGTTCATAAGTACACTACCGTGGCCTTTAATCATCGCCTTAAAGCTATCGCAATACATCTTGCTAGTCGCAATAGCTTCGGCTGGCCGCTTGGCAAAAAATTCTTTCCAGAATTCTGCCCAAGGCTTGATATTTGCCAATGCCACATCGCTTGCATGTTTTTTAGAAAATTGCCCCGCTTCTTTTTGTTCTTTGGCCGCTTCAGTGGTAAGGGCGGAGGCAACTCCATACTGGCTATATTCGTGATATTCTTTTGCAGCAGCAGGGTCGGTATTTTCTACGTAGGTTGCATAATAAGCGTAGAAAGCCGTGCATTTATTGACGACATCTTCCGGTGTACCATGATACATTTTTTTGCCGGGCGTGATGTCACGCATTTGCTCTGCCTGCATATCACGTAAATTCAGCATATCGGGCGTAATTGCCCAAACAACCGCTGGTGCAACAATCACACTAAGAATGGCAAAAAATAACCTCACGCGACCCTCGCGGTTTTTGCCGTAAACTCATCGATCCGCCGCTCGATTTCCGGGCGGAAATGGCGGACGAGGCCTTGGACGGGCCATGCCGCCGCGTCGCCGAGCGCGCAGATGGTGTGGCCTTCGATGCGGGTGGTGAAGTCGATCATCATTTTGCCTCATGAGCAGCGTTTGGCACATCCATGCCTTCACTCGCCAGCTCTTCACGATATTTGTCCATCATAGCTCGATGGTTTTGGCACACCGCCATTTGGTTTTCGATTTTTTTAGTAGTGATAGAATCATGCGCCGAGGCAAGATAATCCTTCCATATTTGAACACGCTCTTGTGAACGTTTATAGGCTATATCAAGTAATGCTGAGGCCACCTTACGCTTTTCGTTTGAAGTCAGCGCATCTGTTTTTTCTTTTGGCACATTATTCACCATCGCGGATTCTGATAGTAAAAAAACCGACGCCGACTTTTTAGCGTAGTCAGCAAACTCGGCGGCTCTATCAGGGTCGCTAGCGGAGTAATGATCTGCATAGGCCGTGTAAAAAGCCAGGCATGTAGCAGTTAACTGCTTGGGAATAACTTCAGATACGTTTGTCTCTTTTGCAAAGGCCCCCAGCTGAGGAACCGCCGCCATCATCAGGAACAAAAGAAAACAGTTCTTCTTCACGCCGCCCTCCGCGTAAACTCATCGATCCGGCGCTCGATTTCCGGGCGGAAATGGCGCACGAGGCCTTGGACGGGCCATGCCGCCGCGTCGCCGAGCGCGCAGATCGTGTGGCCTTCGATGCGGGTGGTGACGTCGATCATATGGTCGATATCCGCGCGGGTGGCGTCGCCGCGCACCATGCGCTCCATCATGCGCCACAGCCAGCCGGTGCCCTCGCGGCACGGCGTGCACTGGCCGCAGCTTTCATGCATGTAGAATTTGCTCAGGCGGGCGATGGCTTTCACCACATCCGTCGATTTATCCATGACGATGACGGCCGCGGTGCCAAGGCCCGAGCGCACTTCTTTCAGTGCGTCGAAATCCATCAGCACCGTGTCGCAGACGGCTTTGGGAATCAGCGGGCAGGACGAGCCACCGGGGATGACGGCAAGCAGGTTATCCCAGCCGCCGCGCACGCCGCCGGCATGTTTCTCGATCAGCTCGCGCAGCGGAATGCTCATCGATTCTTCGACATTGCACGGGTTGTTGACGTGGCCGGAGATGGAAAACACCTTGGTGCCCGCATTGTTGGGGCGGCCAAAGCCCATGAACCAGGCCGCGCCACGCCGCAAAATGGTCGGCACGACGGCGATGGATTCGACGTTGTTAACGGTCGTCGGGCAGCCCCAGACACCCATGGCCGCCGGGAATGGCGGCTTGAGGCGCGGCTGGCCTTTTTTGCCTTCGAGCGATTCGATCAGCGCGGTTTCCTCGCCGCAGATATACGCCCCGGCACCGCGATGGACGAACACATCGAAATCATAGCCCGAACCGCAGGCGTTTTTGCCCAACAACCCGGCGTCATACGCCTCGGCGACCGCTTTTTCGAGGCAGTGATATTCATGGCCGAATTCACCGCGGATATAGATATAAGCCGCCACCGCACCAATCGCGAAACCGCCAATCAGGCAGCCTTCGACCAGCTTGTGCGGGTCGTTGCGCATGATTTCGCGGTCCTTGCAAGTGCCGGGTTCGGACTCATCCGCATTGACCACGAGATAGGCCGGGCGTCCATCCGACACTTTGGGCATGAACGACCATTTCATGCCGGTGCTGAACCCTGCCCCGCCGCGCCCGCGCAGGCCGGAAGCCTTGGTTTCCTCGATAATTTTATCGCGTCCCCAGCTGAGGATCTCTTTGGTGTTGCTCCAATCGCCACGCGATTGCGCGCCCTTCAGCCCGGCATCGTGGCGGCCATAGAGGTTGGTAAAAATCCGGTCAGCGTCTTTCAGCATAATTACTTCTTCGCGATCAGGGTTTCAGGAGCCGCCATAATATCGGCGGGGATGTAAATCTCGGGCTCGCCCACCGCATACGGGGCGATGGAATAAATCTGGAAGCGCATCACCCAGCCGTCCTTGCCATAAAACAAGGTGCAGGTGTCGCAGCCATTTTCAGTGAGGTACGGGTCGATGCGGGCCTTGGCCTCATCGAACAGCACATCGGGGTATTTTTTCATCAGCTCATCGCGCGCGTAGCTGTTGGCTTTTTTCAGCTCCTCGGGCTTGAGATACTGGATCGGATCGACCAGTTTGCCGCTGGCTAAATCAAACGTGAAACCTTCCGTACCATCCAGCGCATGGGCCGCACCCGCGCCATAGGTCGAGTAGGTGATGAGCACAGTCAGCGTGCTGGCGGTCTGGTATTCCACCTTGAAATTGGCGCTCGCTTTGTTGACGTTGATGCCCGCCGCAGGCGGCGTGGTCGGCGTGCCTTCGCAGGATTCAGCAGCCAGTTTTTCCGGCAGCATCGCCAGCTCGCCGTTGATTAAATCCGTCACCGCCGGGCTTAAACCCAGCACGCTGGCCTTGCGAATATCCGCCTCGCAGACACATTCGTTATAGGCTTTGGGATCGGCCGTTGCCGTGCAATCCGGCGCCTGGAAATAGCCCGAGCGCACCAGTGTCGGCGTCACGCTCATCGTCGCGAAGGCGGGCGTTGCCGCCAGTATGAGCATCATCCCTGCAAACGCGCTAAGCCGCATCACGCACCCACCTTTTCGGTAAGCGTGGTGAGCCCCGCGGCGGGTTCCGAGCGCAGCCGCCCGGTTTGCGAACCGACCTTGGGCTTGTCGCCGCGCTTCAGCGTCAGCAGGATTTCGCGGGTCGTGTCGTAGGTTAAATCTTCGTAGAAAATTTCCGAGGCGTCGTGACCATCGACCTGCACCATCGGCGCGTTGGCACAGGCGCCGAGGCACTCGACCTCGCGCAGGGTGAACAGCCCGTCGCGCGTGGTTTCGCCCATCTCGATGCCCAGCGTGTCGCGGCAGGCGCGCACCACTTCGTCGGAACCGGCCAGCCAGCACGGCGTGGTGGTGCAGCACTGCACAAAATGGCGGCCCACCGGCGCGAGGTTGAACATGGTGTAAAAGCTCGCCACCTCATGCACGCGGATCGCGGGCATCTTGCACAGGCCCGCCACCAGCTCCATCGCCGCTTGCGGCAGCCAGTTCTGGTTCTGCTTTTGCGCCATCCACAACAGCGGCATCACCGCCGATTGCTCGCGCCCGGCGGGGTATTTGGCAAAGATGCCCGGAATCTTCGCCTCGTTTTCTGCCGTGAAGGCGAAGCTCGCCGGTTGTTCGACGTGTTTTACGGATACGGCGCTCATGGTTTGCCTGCCCATTTTTGTTGAAGTTCGATGATGCGTTTCGTCTGCCCGCCCTCTTGCTCCTTGGACAACCGCGTGCGCGCGTTTTTGCCATAGGCCGTGGTGGGATACGAGCCTTTTAACTGCGCTTCCGATAATTCACTGCAATCCATAAGGCCTGTCGGGGCATCACCTTCCACACACAGCAGCGATTGGCTCATCAGCGCCTCATACTCCGCCTTGTCTTTGATGAAATCCGCTTCCTGCGCTGTCAGCTTTTCGTGACGTTGCTGCTTCTGCTGCGCGCTCGCGGCGACAGCATTGCCCATCCCCAAGTCCACATAGGGCGCGGTTGCAAGCGCGGGCGTTGCCAGTGCGAAGCAAAACAGCATGCATACGACGTGCTTCATCGATCAATCTCCCCAAACACCACATCCAGCGTGCCGATGATGGCCGAAACGTCGGCGAGCATGTGGCCGCGGCTCATGAAATCGAGGCCTTGCAGGTGGGCGAACCCCGGCGCGCGGATTTTGCATTTGTAGGGGCGGTTGGTGCCATCCGAAACGAGGAACACGCCGAATTCGCCCTTGGGCGCTTCCACGGCGGTGTAGGTTTCCCCGGCGGGTACTTTATAGCCCTCGGTGTAGAGTTTGAAATGGTGGATCAGCGCTTCCATCGAATGTTTCATGTCGCCACGGCGCGGCGGCGCGACTTTGCGGTCGCCGGTCATCACCTCGCCTTTGGGCAGTTTGGCGATGCACTGCTTGATGATGCGCAGCGACTGGCGCATTTCTTCCATCCGGCAGAGATAGCGGTCATAGCAATCGCCGTTTTTGCCGATGGCGATATCGAAATCGAGCTCGGAATAAATTTCATACGGCTGGCTGCGGCGCAGATCCCAGGCGATGCCGGAGCCACGCAGCATTGGCCCGGAGAAGCCCCATGCCTGCGCTTCAGCAGCCGTTACCACGCCCACATCCACCGTGCGCTGTTTCCAGATGCGGTTGTTGGTGACGAGGGTTTCGACATCATCGATAATTTTGCCGAAACCGTCGCAGAATTTGTCCATGTCGTCTTCCATCCCTGCGGGGATGTCGCGGTGGACGCCGCCGGGGCGCACATAGGCCGAGTGGAAGCGCGCGCCGGACGCGCGTTCGTAAAATTCTAGAATGCGCTCGCGCTCCTCGAACATCCACAGCAGCGGCGTGGTCGCGCCGACATCGAGAATCTGGGTGGTGACATTGAGCGTATGGTTCAAAATCCGCGTCAGCTCGCTGAAAATCACCCGCAGATACTGCGCGCGCAGCGGCACCTGAATACCCGCCAGTTTTTCCACCGCGAGGGAATAGCAATGCTCCTGACACATCGGCGAAACATAATCCAGCCGGTCGAAATAGGGCAGCGCCTGCAGGTAGGTCTTGTGCTCGATCAGCTTCTCGGTGCCGCGGTGCAGCAGGCCGATATGCGGATCGGCGCGCTCCACCACCTCGCCATCCATCTCCAGCACGAGGCGCAGCACGCCATGCGCCGCCGGGTGCTGCGGGCCGAAATTGAGGGTGAGGTTTTTAATATCGACTTGGCTGCTCATGCGCGGGCCCCATCCAAAAAGCGGTGCATCATATAAACATCGACCAGCCCGTGGCGGGGGTGGCGGAAACCCTGGGGCATGGTGCCAATGATGGCGAAACCGAGCGATTTCCAGAGCTCGACCGCTTTGACATTGGTCGAGACGACGTAGTTGAACTGCATTGCCTTGTAACCCTTATCGGCAGCGGCTTTGAGCGAGGCACGACCGAGCGCGTGGCCGATGCCAAGGCGGCGGTAATCATGGTGCACGATGTAGGATGCGTTGGCGATATGGTCGCCGCGACCGGCACGGTTGACGCGGATGGCGCAGACGCCAGCCACCACCCCATCCACCCGCGCGACAAGCGTGGTGATGGTGTTTTTCAGCCAATAATCACGGATCCACTCGTCCGACAGCTCATCGCGCTCGTAGGCATAGGTTTCGCCCTCGTCGATGACGTGGAAGAAAATCGCTTTCACCGCCTCGAAATCCGCATCCATAGCGGTGTCGATGGTGAAGGGCTGCGCGGTGGATTGTTGCATGGCGCTCATGCGGTTTTGGCCTTTTCAGGCACCGGTGCGGCGGGGGCAACAGCCTTCTCATCGCCCGGCAGCGGTGGGGTGACGTAATCCGTCCCCTCCCATGGGCTGAGGAAATCGAAATTGCGGTAGGCCTGATTGAGCTTCACTTTCTCGTAAACCACGCGCTTGCTGTCTTCGTCGTAGCGCAGCTCGACATAGCCGGTCAGCGGGAAATCCTTGCGCTGCGGGTGGCCCTCGAAGCCGTAATCCGTCAGGATGCGGCGCAGGTCGGGGTGATACAGGAAGAAGATCCCATACATATCCCATACTTCGCGCTCGAACCAGTTGGCGGCGAGGAACACTTCGCAAACGGATGGCACGGGCGCTAATTCTTCGACCGGAACCTTGACGCGGATGCGGCAGTTTTTGGTGAGCGACAGCAGGTTATAAACTACCTCGAAACGCGCCACACGGTTGGGATAATCGACCGCCGTCACATCCATCAGCTGGCTGAACTGGCAGTTTTCATCATCCCGCAGAAAGGTCAGCAGCGGCACGATATCCGCCGGTTGCGCAACCAATGCCAGCTCGCCATTGGCGACCGCATAGGACGTCACCCGGTCGGAGACCATGCCTTGAATATACTGCCCGAATTGTTCCAATGTCTCGCTCATGTTACCTACGGATCGTGCTGGTGCGGCGGATTTTTTTCTGCAGCTGAAGGATGCCATACATCAGCGCTTCGGCGGTGGGTGGGCAGCCGGGAACATACACATCCACCGGCACAATGCGGTCACAGCCGCGCACCACGGAATAGGAATAGTGGTAGTAACCGCCGCCATTGGCACAGGAGCCCATCGAAATCACCCAGCGCGGCTCGGCCATCTGGTCATAGACCTTGCGCAGCGCGGGCGCCATTTTGTTGCACAGCGTGCCCGCCACAATCATCACATCCGACTGGCGCGGCGATGGGCGGAACACCAGCCCCAACCGATCCAGATCGTAGCGCGCAGCGGCGGCTTGCATCATCTCCACCGCGCAGCAGGCGAGGCCGAACGTCATTGGCCACAGCGACCCGGTGCGCGCCCAGTTGACGAGATCATCCAGCTTGGCGACCACGAAACCCTTGTCGTTGAACTCGTCCAGCGCGCGGCCGAGCAGTGCATCCTGGGATGCACCGGGGGCAAGTGGCTGGGGGCTGGGGGCTAGTTGGTTCATTCTCTGTACTCAGTGTGTATGGTTTACGTGAACATGCGCGACCGGCCCTACTCCCAATCGAGCGCACCTTTTTTCCATTCGTAGATGAAGCCGATCGTCAGGATGCCGAGGAAGCCCATCATCGACCAGAAGCCGAGCAGGCCGATTTTGCTGAGCGAAATGGCCCATGGGAACAGGAACGCCACTTCCAGATCAAAGATGATGAACAGGATGGCGACGAGGTAAAACCGCACATCGAACTGGCCGCGCGCATCATCGAACGGTTCGAAACCGCATTCATACGGCGAGAGTTTTTCGGCATCCGGCTTGAGTTTGGCGATGAGGAACGGCACGCCGATCATGATCGCCGACAGGCCACAGGCGATGACCAGAAAAACGAGTACCGGGAAGTAGGACTGAACGATGGATTCCATGAAAGCCCATAGCGCACAAGGGTGATTATTGCGCTGCTTATAGCGAACTCACCCGCGCGCGAGAAGTGTTTTTTTCGCCAAACTAACCATGTGAATCATTAATGGTTTTTTGGCCACAGCCGGTCTGGGCGGGGCAGCCAAAACAACCATCATTTTTTCCATGTTTTTCCTTACGGCTCATGATGTAATCCGGCCAGATGAAAATTAGTCGCAATTGCGCGTGAACACCCCCTCGCGCATTAATCATTCCTTAACCATGCTGCGCTAGACTCCATAGAGATAACCGACGATTCGATGGAGTACGCATGTCCCTCACCTCACAAACTGCCGTAGAGCTCACCAAAGGCGCCGATCATCTCGATATTTGGGTGGACGCCAACAATAACGGCGTGCGCGATGATGACGATGTGAATATCTATGTCACCGCAGGCGGCGGGTTTTACACCACCAGCCCGACTTTTAAACAAGCACTCGACATCGCCATTCAGGCCCGCATCAAGGAGCTGGCCGTGGCCATGCTGCAGGATATGAACGCCGCCAACCACGAGGTGGAAGAAACCCTATGCGAACTGGCGCTGGAACTGGTGGTGAAAGCCACCAGCGAAGCGCAGCTGGAAGCCCCCATCAACCACGTGGTCGACCACGCGCTTTATACGTAATTCGCGCGGCGGCGGTTATCGCTACATTAAAAAAGGCGCCTCCTTGCGGAAGCGCCTTTTTTAATGGCGGGAGTGACGGGACTCGAACCCGCGGCCTCCTGCGTGACAGGCAGGCGCTCTAACCAACTGAGCTACACCCCCGCAATAGTATGCGGAAATTATTGTATTCAGACCTTGCGGCCTCGTCCCCCTACGCTCCCAAGAGAGCTTCGGGCGACACTCCTACGCCTAAGATCACCTTCGCCCGTCAGGCCACTAGAGGTGGCCTGCCACCCGAAGCCGAAGGCGTAGGGTGGTGGGCGATCACGGACTCGAACCGCGGACCCTCTCGGTGTAAACGAGATGCTCTAACCAACTGAGCTAATCGCCCCTTTATTCCCACAAGCGTCACAACCTGTGTTGTAAAGAGGTGCGTGTCATAACCACAAACGGGGTGGGTTGCAAGAGCTAACTATGCGCCTGCCATGACTTTTTATGCATCCGCATTTTACTAAATCATCCCCCCACGCTCCATTGTCATCCTGCGGCTCGACCGCAGGATCTCAGGCAACAACCCCAGAGCTACAATTGTGGCCTGAGATCCTACGCTTAAAGCGTAGGATGACGGAGCCATATAAAGAGTTTGCGATAGCAGCGGCCGCTTCTGCCCCAATAAAAAACGGCGCAGCTCTTGCGAACTGCGCCGTTATATCGTGTCGGGCGATCCTAGCGGATCATCCGAACGTCAACATTAAGCAGCTTTGCGCTTGTTGACGGTGTCTTTCAGGGCTTTGCCTGGCTTGAATTTTGGCTGTACGGAAGCTGCGATTTTGATCACAGCGCCGGTGCGTGGGTTGCGGCCTTCGGTCGCTTTGCGCTTAACCGAGGTAAAGGTGCCAAAGCCAACGAGGCGAACTTCTTTGCCTTTGCTGAGCGATTTGCTGATAACTTCGATGAATGCATCAACAGCTTCGGCTGCTTTTGCTTTGGTGAGGTCGGTTTTGTCAGCGATCTCGGCGATCAGTTCGTTCTTATTCATAGGATACTCCGTGAGGTTAGTACTGTTGAACATGAGTCGTGCCAGGCGACAAATTCTCTATTTTCGACAGCGCGCACAAAACGATAAATAAAGACTACCATTTCGCATCAAACCGCCGGAACCCAAGGATTTGCCTTGTCACTAGCGAGTGGAGGTTAAACACCATTCCCGCATGCTGTAAACAACAAAAGTCGAAAAACTGGCGGAAACCTCAAGTTTTTCACAGATATTTTTCTCTTGCAATTTTGATTCACATATCAGCAATCGACGAAGATTGCGAAAAACTATTTTTTCAAACATCAAAAAACATGAGGAAACGCCTTACTTTCCGGGAAGACTATTAAACATCCAGTCCGTCAGGAAATTCGGCAGCGCGGCGAGAATCAGCAGCGGAATATACAGCCGCAACGGGAAGGCAATCCGCGATTTTTTCTTGCACAAGTTGCGCATGATGATCGCTGCCGCGCGTTTTTCCGACATAATCAGCGGCATCGGGAAATCATTTGTCGCTACCAGCGGCGTCGTGATCCACCCCGGACAGATCACGCTTACCGCAATGCCATGCGGCTTCAATTCACCGCGCAACGCATCGCCATACACCCGCACCGCTGCCTTGCTCGCACTGTAAGCGGGCGCGCTCGGTAAGGCGCGGATGCCCGCCAGCGACGACATGATGGCAATGTGCCCGCGCCCGCGCGCCACCATGCGCGCCAGCAGCGGATGTATGCTGTTGAGCACGCCGGTAACATTCACCGCGAACACCTCATCCGACTGCGCAGTGGCTTGATGCCCGGCAAAGCCGCCTGCCGAAATTCCGGCATTCGCGATGAGCAAATCAATTGGTGTTGCCGCATCCGCCGCGGTGATCCATGCGGCCATCGCGTCGCGATCGCGCACATCCAGCAGCGCGGTTTTCACCTGCGCACCACGCACGCGGCATTCGGTGGCAACGGCACTCAGCCGCGCTTCATTACGCGCGATTAAAAGAAGCGTGACGCCGGGCGCCGCATACCCAACCGCCAGCGCCGCGCCAATGCCGCTGGATGCGCCGGTGATGAGGATGGTGGGTGACGTGTTCACAAGACTCTCCTCGAGTGCCGCGCCGCTTCGCTCGCAATGACGATTTATTTAAACGGCGGGCAGTGCAGGCCCTTGGGCGAGCCGGTGAAAATTTCGAACCCGGTGGCGGTGACGCCGAGGGAGTGCTCGAACTGCGCGCTGAGGGATTTGTCACGCGTGGTCACCGTCCAGCCGTCATGCTTGTTAAGAATGGTACCGGGCTTGCCGATATTGATCATCGGCTCGACGGTGAAGAACATCCCCTCTTCCAGCTTCAGCCCGCGTCCGGCTGTGCCGAAATGCAGGATGTTGGGTGCGGTGTGAAAAATTTTGCCAAGTCCGTGGCCGCAATATTCGCGCACGATGGAATAGCCGAACGACTCCGCATAGCTTTGGATGGCGTGGCCAATATCGCCCGTGGTCGCGCCCGGGCGCACCACCTCGATGCCGCGCATGGTGGCGGCATAGGTCACTTCCGTCAGCCGTCGCGCTTTGGTGGATACATCGCCCACCCAATAGGTGCGGCTGGTGTCGCCGTGCCAACCATCCACAATCACCGTCACGTCGATATTGACGATATCGCCGTTCATCAGCCGTCGCGCATCCGGAATGCCGTGGCAGACCACATGGTTGACGCTGGTGCAGATGGATTTGGGAAAACCGCGATAGCCCAGCGGTGCCGGAACCGCACCCGCCGCGAGGATTTTCTGATGGCAGATATCGTTGATCTGATCGGTGGTGATGCCCACGGCAACCACATCGACCATATCGTCGAGAATGCTTGCGGCAAGCGCACCTGCTTTGCGCATGGCAGCAAATTCAGCCGGGCCGTGAAGCGGGATTTCGCGGCCATCCAGGTAGTCATCATCGTCGTCATCGTTCATCATGCATACGTGCATGCCAGATTGCGGCAAGGCTTGCAAGGGGCGCGCAAGCGGCTTATGTAAAGGGCATGAAAAAACCCGTCAGCGCATGCCTTGTCATCATCGGCAACGAGATCCTCTCCGGCCGCACGCAGGATAAAAACCTCGCCCACCTCGCCCTCACGCTCAACGAAACCGGCGTGCAGCTGCGCGAAGTGCGCGTCATCCCGGATGTGGAGTCGGTGATTGTCGCCACCATCAACACCGTACGCGCGCAGTATGATTACGTGTTCACCACCGGCGGCATTGGGCCGACGCATGACGACATCACCAGCGCCTCCATCGCCAAAGCGTTCGGCGTGCCCATTCACCGCCACCCGGATGCGGCGCGCGCCCTGCTCGCCCATTACACGCCCGAGCAAGTGAACGAAGCACGCATGAAAATGGCCGATGTGCCACTCGGCGCAACGCTGGTGCCCAACGCCGTCAGCACCGCGCCGGGCTTTCGGATGGAGAATGTGTACGTGATGGCCGGCGTGCCGCGCATCATGCAGGCGATGCTGGATGCCATCCTGCCCGAGCTGAAAGGCGGCGCGACGGTGCTGTCGCTGAGCGTCACCACCAACCTGGGCGAAGGCGCGATTGCGCAGGGCCTCACCGCCATTCAGGATCGTTACGCGGATATCGATATCGGCAGCTACCCGATGTATAAGGCCGGGGAAGTCTCGACCACGCTGGTGCTGCGCTCACCGGATGCGGCGCGCAACGCCGCCGCGATGGCCGAAGTGCACGCCCTCATCCGCGATTGTGGCGGGGCGATTACCGAAACGCCGGGGGCGTAGAGCTACTTGGCCCAGCCGCTGGCACGAGGCCCATCCAGTCCACGCAATGCGACAGGAGTGCGCGCGGATGACAAGGCCTCGAAAGGCGCTTCGTAGGCCAGATCCAGATAGCTCTTTTCCGAAAAACGCGCAGCGACCTTAGGTGGCGTAACGCCCAGCACTTTCTGCGTCGCTTCATCCGTCACATACGCCGCGTTGCCCGATATCAGGTATTGGGCCGCCTCCCGCTTGCTAATTGGCCCCTGCGCCGCACCGAGCTTCGTCAACACGCCCAGCACCTCTTCCGTCTTCGCCAGCGCTTTATTGGGCTGCGCAGTGCCGAGCAGTTCCTTGGCTTTTCCGGCTTCCTTCTCCGCATCACCCAAGCGGTTTTCTGCGATATGAATCGCCGCCAACAGCAGATGCGGCTCGGCAAGTTTCGCCGGTGTCCAGAACGGCACATCCGGCTTTTGCTGGTTATCCGCTAACCGCGTATCGAGCGCCTTGCGCGCATATTCCGTCGCTTGGCTGGTCATGCCCAGCGCCAGGGCCACTTCGCCATGGTTCAAATAACTGGTCGCCAGTCGCGGATCCTTGGCCGCTTCCCGCGCCGACCGAACCATCGAGCTCAGTTCATCCGCCTTGCCCGGCTGCGCCGACGCGACGTAAAACCGCACCATGGAGCTATCGAGCGCCTGTACATAGGCGTTGGCGGCGGGCTCTTTTACCGACATCCCCGCCTTGCGCGCGTCATAGAAATGTTCCTCGCCGCTGGCAAAATCACCCAACGCGGTGTGGGATTCCCCCAGCATGCCGTGCGCTTTGGAAAGGCTTAAGCCCGGATGCTGCGCACCCGCCACGCGCGTTGCCTCGGGCAATGCCACCGCACCCGCTGCCAGCGCGCGCGCCTGCTCGGCATATCCCAGCGCATCGTCCATCTTGCCCGCATGGAAGCTGCTGAAACTTTGCTGGTAGCGCGCCTGCGATTGGAAATTCAGCGACGCCGCCGTATCCGGCGCGCTCTTCGCGGCATCGAATATCTCACCAGCGATGCGGATCGAGCCCGCGTAATCCATTTTGCCATGCGCCGTGTAGGCGTCTTTCATCATTTTCTGGAATTGGGTGCTGTCCATCGCTGTCATCCTTGCGCTGCCGTGGTTTTCGTTGCGAACCGTTATACTACACATACAACCACTAACAAAGCGTTAATTAACCTTAACGCATGCGCCGGGCGACGCAGCAGGTTTCACCAAGCCCTTGCAAACCCAAGCTTTCCACAGAATGCTGTGACCCATCCACCCCTTGCAATTCCCCCGCCCGCCCGCTACGAGGGAAACCCTACCCAATGTGCTCGCGTGGCGGAACTGGTAGACGCGCCGGACTTAAAATCCGTTTCGAGTAATCGAGTGCCGGTTCGATTCCGGCCGCGAGCACCACCCTTCGCTCCTTGCGGGCTTCGGGTGGCTTACGCCTCGGAGCGTACGCGGTAGAGGCGTAAGACGCACAAAAACGCATCTTGGGCGAAGGAGTGTCGCCCGAAGCTTTAGCGAAGGGGGACCCGGCAATCATGTATCATGTTTACTTGATTCGCAGCATGTCGTTTCCTGATAGAACCTATATCGGTTACTCGGAAGATTTAAAACAACGCATAACCTCCCATCAATAGACAAACATAAACCTTCATGCAATTGTCACACAAAAATAGTGAGTTACATGATATATTGAGCGGCATAGGGGAAATTTATGGTGCCAGATGTCGCAAAATCCGGGTTTAGTGAGGATACAAAAAAGCTTGCTGAAAAAATTGTGAGCTACGAAACTCGTGAAAAAGGAGCAATGGGCAATCTATTTGCTTTTGAAGCGCGGGATGGCTTTTGGTCGAAACTGGCAAAAACGTTGGGTCCCCTGGCTTCTACACTTGTCGGAGGATTAGCAACGTTTACGGCAGTCAGTAGCCTAGTCGCTGGACCAGTTGGGTTAGTTGTTGCGGGTGTAGCAGCAGCGGCAATTGGACTAGTTTCAGGAGGCATCAACCGCGCCGTCAACGAAAGTATATTTTCAGATTTGCATGATTCTCATAAAGGCAATCTGGGGAAGTTTGGACATTATCTAGGAATTGGATTGGTTGGAGGAGTGGTCGGTGGAGTTACAAACGCTTTCTTACCTGGTTTAGGTACGGTGGCTAGCAGTGCCGCTGCTTTGCTATCAATGAACGTGGTTAATCCGTTGGTAGAAGTTTTGACCAATAAAGCTATTGTATCAGGATTTGGCGATCAACAACTACGCAGAGAAAGTGCGGAAGCCAAAGAAATTGCCCAACAAGCCATACAATCTGGCCAATCGGTTGAACAGTTGTTAGGCCAAGGCAAGCCCGTCACACGTGAGTCAAATTACACTTCGTCGGAAGCTCCTGAGCAAACCTCAGAAAAAAGTCGCAATTTCACACAAATGATTGAGCAGCAACGTACAAATTCGCAAAATCTCTCGATTGCTTAAGCGGCTTTTTTAAATATCGCGCCCCACTTTTGAATTATCTCCATAAACTCCAAAACCCGGTTCAAAGTCTCTCCGCGCTGGTGCACCACCTTTTCTTGAAGCCCACCCACAAAAAAAGCCCTGACGCACCGTTTTTCGGCACGTCAGGGCTTTTGCGTTTAGCGGCTATTTGTGGGTGGTCAGTTCGGTCAGTTTGGCGATGACGCCGTCGATGCCGTTTTTGCTGGCCAGGGCGTTGAATTCCTGACGGTGCGTGGCGAGCAGGCTGACGCCTTCGATGTTGATGTCGATGATCTTATACTGGTCGCCTTTGGGGCGCAGCAGGTAGTTCACTTTCACCGCCGGCTCGGTGCCGCTTTGTACGATGAGAGTCTGCGCGGTGACAGTGCCATCCGTGCCATCCTTGACGCCGGTGATTTTGATTTCCTTCACCAGCGTGCCCGAATCCTCATCGAATTTCGAGATGTAGGTTTCGGTCAGGTAGGTGCGGTAGAGCTCGGTGTATTTAGCTTTCTGCTCCGGCGTCGCGGTTTTCCACGCGGTGCCGAGCACGAATTTGGCAATCCAGTCGGTATCCACCACTTCGACAAACAGGCTGCGCAGCGCGGCCTGGCGGGCGGCGAAGGGCTTTTTATCGTCTTTCAGCACGGCTAAAACGCGGGTGCCCATGCCTTCGATGAAGGCTTCTTTGCTGCTGGCAGCTGGCGCGACTTGGGCGGCAGGAGCAGCATCCGCCGCAAAGCTGGCGGTGCCCGATAGTTGCAGCAGGGCGGTGAAAGCGAGCGTTAAAGCGGTAGTGCGTAATGTCATCGGTCGTCTCCTTGGGGTTATATTATTCGTCGAGTTTTTTAGTGGTTCCGTCGCGCGAGGTGAAGGTCTTATTCTGTAAATAGGCGCTGCGCATAGCAATATAGGGTTCGAGGGCATTACCATACATTTCATCCAGCAGCACGGCATTTTGG
This sequence comes from Pseudomonadota bacterium, assembly GCA_040384265.1. GTDB lineage: Bacteria > Pseudomonadota > Alphaproteobacteria > Rickettsiales > UBA3002 > QFOX01. The sequence continues at coordinate 146,978 of JAZKJM010000001.1, forward strand.
TCACGCAAATCGATGACTTCGAGCACGGTCAGCTCGGTATCGATCGGCGTCAGGGTGATGTAGGTGAACGGGTTCATCGCGAAATCGACCACGCCACCCACCGCGTCGCGCGGGTTGGAGGGGCCCAGCAGCGGCACCATGAGGTAGGGCCCGCTTTCCACGCCATAGCTATCCAGCGTGTCGCCGAAGGAGTTTTTATGCGGCGGCAAATGGGCGACATGGCCCGCGAAATCATAGAGGCCCGCGACGCCGAAGGTGGAGTTGATGAGGAATCGCCAGAAGGAGGAAAACGCCTTCTGCGGATCGAGCTGGAGGACGCCGTTGATGAAGTTCACCGGCTCGCCGAGATTCTGGAAAAAATTCCCGACACCCTCGCGCACGGTTTCAGGAAAAATCCAGTGATACCCGCTGGCGACGGGCTTGAGCACGTAGCTATCGGCCGCTTTGTTGAAACCGAAGACGGGGCGGTTAAAACCTTCCCATGGGTCATCCACCGGCGCAGCTTCGACCGTGGGGATGACGATGTTCAGCTCGTCGTCTTCCTCAGGCGCAACGGGTTGGGCGGGCTCGCCTGGGCTGGCCTGCGTGATCACACCGGGGGCGGGAAGATCGGTCGCCTGCGCGGCCGATGCCAGCAAAAACACCAGCAATAACGCCGTATGGGGAAGGAGTTTCATCCGGTTTGCTTACACAAAATTCCGCACATGCGCTAAAAAAGAATCGGCATGGGGCTTATTTTGTGGGTGCCGGTGCGGGGCTGAGTGCTGACGGGGCGTTCGGGCTGAGGGCCGATTTTTTGCGGCGCTCGGCCAGTTCCTGGGTCACATCCCGGGCGCGTTTGGGACTCATATTGGCGAGCACCGGTGCCACTTTGCGCTCGGACATCTTGGCGATGACCTCCAGCAGAATCGGCATATCCAGCTCGTTGAAAATGGCGGCGGCTTCGTCAGGCTTCATGCTTTCATAGATTTTGACGAGGCTCTTAATCTGCACATCCTGCTTCTCGTTATATTGCGCGACCACTTTGCCAAGCTCGGTTTCGAGCGATTTCATTTCGCCGATTTTGTCGTTGATGCGCTTTTCGGTCGCCTCCAGCACCTTGGCTTTGAGGTCGATTTCCTTGTCGCGCTGGTCCAGCTCGTCGCGGCGTTTGGCGAGGTTCTGCAGCAAATCCAGCTCGGTCTGCGTGTAGACGGGCTGGGAATCCTTCGCCTTCATCGCCTCGATTTCTTTGACGGTGGTTTTTCCGGTGCCGAAGGTGGTTTCTTCCTTGGGCGGCTTGGCGCCGGCATCGCCGTGACCACCGCCCTCTTTGGCGGCCCCATCCTCTTTGGCGGCGTCGCCTTGATGCTTCACGGCTTCGCTGATTTTTTCTTCGACGGGCTTGGCATCCGCCGCTTTTTCAGCGGGTTTTGCCGCGTCTTTGGGGGCATCCTTGGCGGCGTCACCATGGGCGGGTTCTTTTTTATCTTCGGCCTGCGCGTCGCTGATGCCGTAAATCTCGCGCAGGTGGCGGCTGCCCAGATACAGCTCGTTCACCTTGATGACGAACAGCAGCGACAGCATCGTCACCGTGATCGGGAGAAGCCGGAACGTGCGGCGGCGTTGCGTGCGTTGTGCCATGGTGCGTCCCTGCCCTATTCGCCTGAGTTCTTGTTGCCGAGCATGGTGATAAGCTCCTGCTCCGCCCGCGAGCGCATGCGCAGTGGCCGGCGGCCGCTGGTGGTCGCGTTATCCGTGATGTCGGTGATTTGCGCGGTCTGCTGCGGCGCAGCGGCGCTGCGCGGTTGTGCCGGTTCTGCGTGCGCGCGTGCTGGCTGGGGCTGGGCAGCAGCCACCGGCTCCGAACGCGCCGGACGGGCGGGCGTGCTATCCACCTTGCCGGTGAGCTTGTTGCCTTTTTCGATCATGTATTGCAGGTCATCCGCGAGATAGTTCGCGCGGTCGATCTTGTGCTGGATATTTTCGCTGATGCGGTTGGTCGCAGCGTGGATTTCGGTGATGCTCTGCGTCGCCCGCGTGGTTGATTCATCAAACTCGCGGATGATGCGCGCGAGCTCGGATTTACTGTCCTGCAGCACGCGGATGCGGCTGTTGAGCTTGAGGCAATAGATAATGGTGGCGAGCAACAGCCCGGCCATCATCGCGTTCAAAATGAGAGAGAGGATTTCGTTTTGCATCAGAACGCTCCTTGTTCGCGCAGCAATTCCTTGAACTCGCGGATGTCTTCGTTGATCGCGATGGCGATTTTATCGCCGACACGGCCGACCTGCCCGGTGGTGACCGGAATGCCGCCGCATTTGATTTGCACCGGATCTTCCGGCGACACATCGAGCAAAATGGTGGAACCGATTTTGAGATCGACCACTTCGCCGAGCGAGATTTTGCGTTCATCCAGCACCACTTCCAGCTCGATCTCCGCCTGCCCCACCTCGTGGCCGAGATGGCGCTCCCATACCGAATCCTGGCCGAATTTTTCGCCCATAAACAGCTGCACCAGCAAGTCACGGATGGGCTCCAGCGTCGCGTGCGGCATCAGGATTTCGATGATGCCGCCGCGCTCTTCCATATCCACCCGCAGGCGCACCAGCAGCACCGGGCTGTTGGGCCGGGTGATCTGCGCGAAACGCGGGTTGCTCTCGATCCGGTCGAAGTGGAACGACACGGGGCTGAGCGGGTCGAACGAGGAACTCATATCCGCAAGCACGATATCCGCCATTTTTTTGACGATATCCTGCTCGATGGTGGTGTAGGGGCGGCCCTCGACGCGGGTGGGCTTGGCGGTGCGGCGGCCACCCAGAAGAATATCCACCGTCGAATAAATCTGCGCTGAATCAATCGTGATGATGCCGAAATTCTCCCATTCCACCGCGCGGTAAACCACCAGCAGCGCGGGCAACGGAATGGAATTCAGGTAATCATCGAACCGCATCGAGACCATGGAATCAATCGACACATCGACGTTATCGGACGTGAAATTGCGGAAGGACGAGGACAGCATGCGCACGAGGCGGTCGAACACCACCTCCAACATTGGCAGTTTTTCGTAGGCCATCATCGAACGGTCGAGAATGGCGTAGATGCCGGAATTGCGATCCACCTCGTTGGCGGCGTTATCGAAACCCAGCAACAGGTCGATCTCGTCCTGGTTCAGGACGCGGGCGGGCTCATCTGCTTTTGTTTGCGCTTCCACCGCACCGCTGGCCTCGGCGGCCATGGCGCGCTCCCACTCAGCGGCGGCGGCTTCTTCTTCGCTTGGTTCTGCCATTTGGTTATGCCCCTAAACTCTGGTATCAGCCATCCGTGCGGTTCCCTGGGGTTCCACCTTAATAACTGCAATTATCCTGCCAGAGCACACCATGTCGGTTGAGGTCGATGCGTGAACCGCATTCTAACGTCGTTGCTATTGTACGATAATCTCACCGAAAAGTATATCCTTCACTAGCCCCTCTTCGATGGTGCCGTTCAGGCGTGAAATCAGCTCGGTGCGCAGGTGATAAATCCCCGCCGATCCCTGAATATCCGCCGGACGCAATTCGCGCAGGTAGGTGTTGAAGGTATCCTGAATACGCGGTTTGTTCGCATCCATCACCAGCACGGCGGCCTGGTCGCGCAGCTGCAGCGTCACCGACATTTTGAGGAAGCTGACGCGCGACGTGGTCGAGTTCAGGTTAACAAGGAACTGCGGCAATTCGTAATACACAGGCTTGGCCGCTTCCGCTGCGGCAGCTTCTTTCGCGGCGGTTTCTTCGGGCGAATCTTTATGTTCGCCACCACCACCGAGCACGCCCGAAAAGAACAGCCCGCCACCAATCGCCAGCAACGCAACCACGCCACCGACGATGAAAATCAGCTTCTTCTTGCCTTTCTTCTGGCCTTCGCCTTCGGCAGCGTCGCCATGCTCGCCATCAGCCGGTTTTTTCTCGGATTCGTCGTGCGATTCACCGCCCGCGTCCTTGTTGCTCTTTTTCGACATACGCGTCCCTCGTCAGTGTTTCCTCACTTGTAGCGACGCCATAGCACAAGTCAACAGGCGAGCGGCGCAGCAGTGCGAACCTATACAATCCGCCGTTTTTTAACGTTTGGCACAGTTCATGCTTAACTTAGCCATATCACAGGCCAGCCGCCACGGAGCAATGCGATGGATAACAGTATTTATATCACCCTCTCGCGCCAGAACGCCTTGTTCCGCGATCTCGAAGTCTCGTCAGGCAACATCGCCAACGCGGCGACGCCGGGATATAATGCGCAGAAGCTCCTGTTCAGCGATTACCTCGTGAAAGACAACAAAACCAAGGATGCGTACGCCAACGATATCAGCACCTACCGCGACACCGCCAAGGGCCCGCTTAAAATGACGGATAACCCGTTGGATGCCGCGATCCAGGGCACCGGCTATTTCCAGGTGGAAACGCCTTCCGGCACGCGCTACACGAAAACCGGTAATTTCCAGGTGGATGCCGAAGGCACCCTGATGACCGCCCAGGGCTACCCTGTGCTGGGCAACGATGCGGGCCGCATCACCATCCCCGATACGGCACGGCGCGTGACCATCAACGGCACCGGCCAGATCACGGCGGATGGCACGGATATCGGCCAGCTCGGCGTGGTCGAGTTCAAGAACGAACAGGCGATGAAACGCGCCGGCGACACGCTCTATTCCGCACAGGAACAGCCAACCCCTTCGGACACGTCGCGCGTGGTGCAAGGCGCGCTGGAAGGCTCCAACGTCAACGCCGTCGCCGAACTGGTGCGCGTGCAGGAGATTTCGCGCTCGGTCAGCAGCACCGCCAAATTTATCGAAAGCATGTACGACCTGCAACGCAAAGTGTCGTCCGTCTACGCCAAAACATCCGCCTAAAAATAGAAAAAAAGGAACAAGGAGTACCCCATGCGCGCACTTGATATTGCTTCCACCGGCCTCACCGCCCAGCAGACCAACGTCGATACGATCTCGCAGAACTTGGCGAACTCGACCACGACGGGCTTTAAGGCGGAGCGTCCGGAATTCCAGGATCTGCTCTATCAGGATCTGCGCCGCGCCGGGAATAACTCGACCGATTCGGGCACGGTGCTGCCAGTGGGGATTCAAATCGGCCTTGGGGTAAAAACCGGGGCGATTTCGCGCAATACCGGCCAGGGCACCATGAAAGCGACCGAGAACTCGCTGGATATCGCCGTGCAGGGCCGTGGTTATTTCCAGGTGCAGCTGGCGGATGGCACCAACACCTACACCCGCGACGGAACGTTCAAACTCTCGCCGGATGGCACCATCGTCACCAGCGCGGGCTATGTGGTGCAGCCTGCCATCACCGTGCCCAACAACGCGCAATCCATCAGCATTAACCAATCCGGCGAAGTCGAAGTGATGCTCCAAGGCCAGACCACGGCGACCCAGCTGGGCCAGCTGCAGCTCTCCACCTTCGTCAACCCCAACGGGCTTGAAGCACTCGGCGATAACTTATTCACGGAAACTGCCGCTTCGGGCACCCCGCTCACCAACAACCCGGGGCTGGATGGCACCGGCACGCTGCTGCAGGGCTATCTTGAAAACTCCAACGTGAACCCCGTCACCGAGATCACCAGCCTCATCGTCGCCCAGCGCGCCTATGAGATGAACACCAAGGTTCTCACCGCCGTCGATAAAATGCTGCAATCGCTGAACCAGTCCGCCTAAGAGACTGGTCGCACTACCAAGGAGCACGACCCATGACGCCTATGAAACAGCTCTGTTTTTTCCTGCTTTCGGCACTTGTTGCCGGCAGTGCCTGCGCCGCATGGACCACCCCGGGCGCATCGACCCAGGAAATCGCCGCCGCGCAGGGCACGCCGCCTGCCCCGGGCATCACCACGACGGTGAGCGATCCCTATTACCAGATTACCGCGGCCGATATCGGCAAGGCCGTCGCCCAGCAAATGCAGATGCAGGCGGTTGCCGAGAAAGTGGAAGCCAGCCTCAGCGCCGGGTCGCCAAATGTGTACCACAGCGCCAACCACCCGGTGCAGATCGTCATCCACGCGCTGCAGATCGATCCGCAATCGAAGCGCTGGCAGGCGCAGGCCTATATGGTGGCGGGCGGAAAAACCGAGGTGGTGAAGCCCATCAGTGGTGTCTATGGCGCGCTGTTCGATGTGCCGGTGCTGACCCGCCAGCTGGGCCGCACGGATATTATCGAGGCGAGCGACCTCTCTACCCGCACCATCTCCGAGCGGTTGCTGCGCAAGGACACGGTGACGGATCCTAAATCCATCCTCGGCCAATCGCCACGCGCCATGATTTCGGCCAACCGTCCGATCCGCCTCACGGAAATCAGCCAGCCGATCGTCATCAAAAAAGGCCAACCGGTGCAGATGACCTATACCAGCCCCTATATGAGCATCAAAACCACCGGCGTCGCGCTGGAGGATGGCTCCAAAGGCGCGCTGATCCGCGTGAAGAATGATAAATCCGAAAAAGCTGTCAGCGGGCAGGTTCAGTCCGCCGGGCATGTCGAAGTCAACACCTCACTCTAGGAGCCGTTATGCATCGCCTTAGCATCGTCCTGCTCGCGGCCACCGCGCTCACTGTCAGCGGGTGCGGCAACACCTTACGCAAACTCGACCAGATCGGCGACCAGCCGCCGCTGACCAAGGTGGAAAACCCGCAGATGCGGCCGGATTATAAACCCCTGTCATGGCCACTGCCCGACCCAGAGGCCACCTCCACCCACACCGCGAACTCGCTGTGGCAGCCGGGCGCACGCGGCTTCTTCCGCGACCAGCGCGCCACCCGGGTCGGCGATATCCTTCGCGTCAACGTCTCCATCGCGGATAATGCGAAGTTCGATAACACCACCAATGTCGGCCGCACCACGGCGGATAAATCCTCGGTGGGCGCGCTGTTTGGGCTTGAAACCAAAATCGCCAGCCTCGTGCCCTTAAGCGGCACACCGACCGACCCGCTGAACCTGCTCGATATGAGCGGCAACACCCAGAACAACTCCACCGGTAAAATCGACCGCAAGGAGACCATTAAAACGCAGATCGCTACGCTGGTCACGCAGGTGCTGGCCAATGGCAACCTGGTGATCGAGGGCACGCAGGAGATTCTGGTGAACTATGAAATCCGTGAAGTATCGGTGCGCGGCGTGATCCGCCCGCAGGATATTACGTCGGATAACTCGGTCGATTCCAGCCAGATCGCGCAGGCCCGCATCGTCTATAGCGGCCGCGGCCAGGTCAGCGACCTCGAACAACCACGCTGGGGTAGCCAGGCGGTGGAGATATTGTCGCCGTTTTAATCGGGCAGCCCCTGCCCTCCACATAGCGTCATGCCAGGTTTATCCTGCGCATCCAGCCCAGCCACACGGCGGCCCCCCCGGGGCACGCCCGGGGTAACAAATGTTTAGTTTAACGCCCATAAAAAAACGCGACCCCGAAGAGCCGCGTTTCTGTTGTTATTGGGTTTGGTAAACGTTACCTGAGAGCAACAGCTGCAGAAGGACCATCACGATTAACCACAGGAGTGGCCTGACACACTACATCATCCAAAGTACAAGAATGCCTGTCGTTTCGGCTCGTCGGACCAGCAAGTCCAATTTCAGGCGCGCGCACTTGAGCCTTTTCTGGTTCTGCTGCAGGAATCGAATGCAATGCGCCTACAGTAGTTTTCACACCATCGTAAGCACGACCAGCACCAGTTACAACACCACCCGCAGCTTCTGAAGTCATCTCCACAACACCAGCCAGCCCGTCTAAAATGCCTTTAGGAAGCGCTTTCACCCCTGCTTTCAATGCCTGAAACAAGGGGGAGTTATCGAAACTCTCTGGATTAACGTAGTTAAAAGCCATCGGGACTTCTCCTATATACCATCAGACTATACCATAATTCCCTAAGAATTCGTTAACAGAATTATGACAGTTTTGTGACAATCGGGGTTTTCCGGGCAATGGCGGGGTTTTAATGGCATCCATAACTTATTAAGCAACATAAAAAAGACGGTGTCATCCCGGGTTTATCCCGGGATCCGGCCTTGCCACAGGCACCGAATTGTTGGCTGGCCGGATCCCGGCACAAGGCCGGGATGACAGTGGGGATGTTGCCTGAGATCCTGCGATCGAGTCGCAGGATGACGGAGTTTGATGGATGGCCAGAGCCAGAATAGCTAAGACCTAAAACCTGAAACCCAAACCTACCGCACATCCGTGCTCTTATAGATAAAGCACGGCGAATTGCTTGAAATCAGCGCTTCGCAGGCTTTTTTGGCTTGGGCCTGGGAGAGCGCCTCCAACCGCGCGCGGTGGACGGCGGCGCCTGAGACTGCCGGGCCGACAACCGACACGGTGGCCCCCTTCAGCGGCAGCGGGGCGTGCTGGATGGCGGACTGCGCCGCTTGCTCGGCCAGCGCATGGGTCGAGAACGCGCCGACCTGAATGCCCCAGCCCGCATCCCCCGTTTTGGGTGGGTTGGCGAGCTGCACGGGGGCGGCCGCACTGGCCGGAGCCTGCTGCGGCGCGGCCGTGACCTGCGGATTCGCATAGCTAAACGGCGAAGTTCCCACCGCCTGGCTTGGCACCACCGTTACCTGCACGCGCGAGGGGGTAACCACTTGCGGCGCAGCGGGCGCTGGGTGGGCGGGCCGATCGGGCGCGAGTTTAATGGCGGGTGCAGCAGCGGGAGCTGCAGCCGGTGCCGCATGCACCCCATCGAATGGGGATGGCTGGTGGACGGGCGCAACCGGTGCGGCAGCAGGCGCTGGAATGGGCGCGGTACGGCTGGCGCCGCGTTCTTGGGGCTCGGCATCCGGCGGCAGCATATCGGGCGGTGCGCCATCTTCAGCCTCGGGCGCATCCGGCACAGGCGCGCGCGGTGCGGGGTTGGTCTCATCCGTCAACGCACCGGGCGCGACACCGGCCGCTTTTTTGCCCAGACGGGAGAGCGGTAAATTCGCGGGGTTCGGCTTGCCCTTCGCGGCGCCACGGCTGGCGACCAGCGCATAGCTCTGGTCGAGCAGCTGGATCATGCGGTTATCGCGCCAGCTGCCGCTGCCGCCGCCCAACACCACGCCGACAATCGGCCGTCCGCCACGCACGGCGGAGGTGACAAGGTTGAAGCCCGCCGCGCCGGTGAAGCCGGTTTTAATGCCATCCACCCCGGCATAGCGCAGCATCACGCGGTTATGGGTGTAATAGGTCACGCCATCGTAGCTGAATTGCAGCGTGCTGAAATAGGGGTAATATTTCGGGAAATCGCGCTTCAGGGCGATGCCGAGTTTGGCCATATCGCGCGCGGTGGTGTATTGCCCGCTGTTGGGCAGGCCGTTGGGGTTTTTGAACACGGTGCCATTCATGCCCAGCTGGCGGGCTTTGGCAGTCATCATCCGTCCGAAGCCCTCGACATCGTCACCCAGCGCTTCGGCCACCACCACGGATACATCGTTCGCGGAACGCACCACCAGCGCCTTGATCGCGGTTTCGACCGGGATGGATTCCCCCGCCGTCAGCGAGAGGTTCGTCTGCGGCATCGAGGCGGCATATTCGGACACATCCATCCGCGCATCGAGGCTGGTTTTGCGTTGCTCCAACGCTTCGAACAGCAAATAGAGCGTCATCATTTTGGTGAGCGATGCGGGGTAGCGCCGCGCATCCGCATTTTGCTGGTGGTAGACTTCGCCCGTCGCCGGGTTGACCATGAAGGCCGCGTAGCGCGGATCGCCCGTACCGCCTGCTGCCGCGACCGCTTTACCGCGATTGCCGCTATGGCGGCGCTTGGCCGCCTGCGCATCCGGCGCCAGCATCACGAGAATGCAGAACACGGCCAGAATCGAGGCGAATATGCGGTTTTGGAACAACGAAAAAACTCTCTCGTAGGTGCAAGGTTCGTTGCTTGTAACAAACGACGATGATGTCGCAAGCGTTATAGTACGACCATTAACAGGCAGCGCTAAAGTGCCTGCAATGCGCGGCTGCCGATGGCATAAAAATCGACATCCACCGGCGTCATACCAAGCGAGAGATAGAAGGCGCGCGCCGCAGCGTTGCCGCGCAGGGCGGTGAGCGAGACCCAGTGCTTGTCATCTGCACAGGCGCGTTCTGCAAGCGCCGTAAACAGCGCCCGGCCGATGCCGCTGCGGCGGTGCGCATGCGTCACCACCATATCCGCAAGGTGATAGCCCTCAGTTGCCGAAAGCGTGTCATACCCCGGATAGTAAAGCAGCACGCCGCATGGGGCGCCCTGCGCCACTGCCACCAGCGCACGCAGGTTCACCGCGCGGTTGCTGGCGAACAGCGCGTGCGCGATTGCTTCGGGCGAGGCGACGATGTCGATAGCTTCATCCCGGTTTAGCTCGCTGAGCAGTTGCGCGATGGCAACCGCATCGCCCACGACCGCGTCGCGTATTTCATCGTGTGTGGACAACAGTCTCTCCTTGCGATTGGCCTCATAGAGACTTAAGTGATGACCACGAGAAAGCAACCATGCAAGCAATGAATCCCATCCCAAGCGATACCGCACCGGCGTACCTGAGCGGCCTTAACCCCGAGCAGCGGCTTGCGGTGGAGACGACCGAAGGCGCACTGCTGGTGCTCTCGGGCGCAGGCACGGGCAAAACCAAGGTGCTGACAAGCCGCATTGCCCATCTCATCAACAGCAAGCGGGCCTTTGCCGGGCAGATTCTTGCAGTGACCTTCACCAATAAAGCCGCGGCGGAAATGCGCCTGCGTGTTGCCCATCTGCTGTTTGGCGAAACGGCGGAGGCCAAGGATGCGGCCTCGCTGTGGCTGGGCACGTTCCACTCCATCGGCGCGAAAATTTTGCGGCGGCATGCGGAGCTGGTGCACCTCACCCCGCAATTCACGATTCTGGATGATGACGACCAGCAGCGGCTGATTAAAGCCATGCTGGCAGATAATAATATCGACCACACACGCTTTCCCACCCGCGCGGTGCTGGGCGTCATTCAGGGTTGGAAGGACCGCGGCGTCACCTATGACCGCTGCCCGGAACAGCCCGGCAACTACACCCTGCCGCAAGTGGCGGCGAAGATTTACCCGATTTACCAAAACCGCCTGAAGAGCCTGAACTGCTGCGATTTTGGCGATTTGCTGCTGCATGTGCTGACGATTTTCCAATCCTACCCGGATGTGCTACGCAGCTATGCCGAGCGCTTCCGCTATATTCTCGTGGATGAGTATCAGGATACCAACGTCGCCCAGTATCTGTGGCTGCGGTTGCTTGCGGCTTATCACAAAAACCTCTGCTGCGTGGGCGATGACGACCAGTCCATCTATGGCTGGCGCGGCGCGGAGGTGGGCAACATCCTCAAGTTCGAGGTGGATTATCCGGGCGCAAAAACTATACGGCTTGAGCGCAACTACCGCTCGACGAGCGCGATCCTCAAAGCTGCATCCGGCCTGATTGCCAATAACGAAACCCGGCTTGGTAAAACGCTGTGGACGGAAGATACCGATAGCGCGCCGGTGCGGATTAAATCAATCTGGGATGATAACGAGGAAGCGCGGTTTGTCGGCGAGGAGATCGAGGCCTTCCAGCGCAATGGCGTGGGGCTGAAGCAGATGGCGGTGCTGGTGCGCGCGGGCTATCAAACACGCGGATTCGAGGAACGGTTCCTGACGCTTGCCATCCCCTATAAAGTTGTCGGCGGATTGCGATTTTATGAGCGAATGGAAATCCGCGACGCGATTGCGTATCTGCGCATCATCAACCAACCGCATGATGATTTGGCGCTAGAGCGCGTCATCAACACCCCCAAGCGCGGCCTCGGCAAAGCGACGATGGAGCAGCTGCACGTGACCGCGCGCCAGCGCAATGGCTCGCTTTACAGCGCGATCGAGCATTTGCTCGACACTGGCCAGCTTAAGGGCAAAACCGCGGTGACGCTGGATAATTTGCTGAAGCAATTCGCGTCATGGCGCGAGCGCGGCGGCATCCGCATCGGCTTGCCACCGACGCCCGGCCCCATCACCGATATGTTTGGTGAAAACCCCCTGGTGCCCTATGCGCCGCACTATGAAGACCCGCTCGATATTATTCCCGCGCCGGATCCATCGGATCTGAGCCTGGCCGAGCTGACGGATTTAGTGTTGGAAGAATCCGGCTACCGGCCGATGTGGCAGGCGGATAAATCGCCCGAAGCCGCCGGACGGCTGGATAACTTGCGCGAACTGGTGCGCGCGCTGGGCGATTTTGGCAGCCTTGCCGAGTTCCTCGACCATGTCGGCCTTGTCACCGAGGGTGCGGCGAAAAACGATGGCGATATGGTCAACATCATGAGCCTGCACGCCGCCAAGGGGCTAGAATTTGATGCCGTGTTCCTCACCGGTTGGGAGGAAGGGATTTTCCCGAGCCAGCGCACGCTCGATGAGTCCGGCCTCGCCGGGCTTGAGGAGGAGCGCCGCCTTGCCTATGTCGGCATCACCCGCGCGCGGTTCCACCTCACCATCACCCATGCGGCCAACCGGCGCATTTATAACCAGTGGCAGTCCTCGCTGCCATCACGGTTCCTGAGTGAAATTCCGGCGGATTCGGTCGAGTTCCTTGATGGTGGGCCCTATATGAACCGCGCCAGTGGCCCGGCCATGTTCCAAAGAGAGGTCGAGTCCATTCTAGGCACGCGCGTTGCGCCGTCGCCTTCGCTCTCCCCTGCCCCGGTCGCCACATTCCGCAAGGGTGTGCGGGTGTTCCACCAGAAATTCGGCAACGGGGTGATCCTCACCGTCGAAGGCGACCACCTGCAAATCGCGTTCAAGCATGCGGGGGTGAAGAAAATCCTCGCCGAATATGTGGAAGTGGCGGGTTGATTTAACCGCACAGCCACAGGTGTTGGAATGGCTATATTCCACATTCCATGCGTGTCACCCCGGGCCTGTCCCGGGGTCTGGCCGTGCGGCTTGGCTGGATGCCGGGACAAGCCCGGCATGACAAATTTTAGGTATTAGAATGGAACGTGACGAAGGCATCCCGCTGCCACTCGCATGGAATTGGCCCTGATGAAACTAAATCGCCCGCGTGGCCTGGGTTAGCCATTGGCGCGCTTTGTCATCCAGCGACGGTGCATGGGCTTCATACACCCGGCGGTGATAGGCGTTGAGCCAGTTGCGTTCATCCGCACTCAGCAAGGCCACCTCGATCAACCGCGCATCGATCGGCGCGAGCGTCAGCGTCTCGAAGCCGAGCAGCTTTTTACCATCCGCCGCGACGCCGGTTTCGATCACCGCAATCAGGCTCTCGATGCGGATGCCATACTGGTTAGCGGCATAATATCCCGGCTCGTTGGAGACGATCATGCCCGGCACCAGCGGCACAAGGCTGCCGCGTTTGCTGATGCGCTGCGGCCCTTCATGGACGCACAAGAACGCGCCCACACCATGGCCGGTGCCATGGTCGTAATCGAGGCCTGCGCTCCACAAATACTGGCGCGCCAGCACATCCAGCTGGATGCCCGAGGTTCCCGCCGGGAATTTTGCGCCCGCAAGCGCGATATGGCCTTTGAGTACGCGGGTGAAGTGCTCCTTCACCGCTGGGGCGGGCGAGCCGCCTGCGGGGGAGGAAACAAACAATGTGCGCGTCACATCCGTCGTGCCGTCGGGATATTGGCCGCCGGAATCGAGCAGGAAAATATCGCCGGGGCGGGATTTGCGATTGCTCGCGGCATCGGCACGGTAATGGACAATGGCGCCATTGGGGCCACAGCCCGCGATGGTGGCAAAGCTTGCACCGCGGTAGCTCGCGTCCTTCGCGCGGAAATCTTCGAGTGCGGAAACGACCATCAGCTCATCGGGGCTGTTGCCGGCGCTGCTGCGCGCATCGAACCAGTGCAGTAGGCGGCTCAGCGCCAAGCCGTCACGGGCGTGGGCGGCACGAATGCCTTGCAGCTCGACGGAGTTTTTGATCGCTTTGGGCAGCACGGTCGGGTCTTCCGCTTTCACCACGTTGCAGCCTGCGCTTGCCGCGAGGGTGAACCAGCCATGGGCCGTGGCAGAAGCATCCATCAGCAGCGTTTCGCCTTTTTTCAACGCATCGAGCGAGCCATCGAACACCGATGCCAGCGGTGCGACGCGCACCTGATGCTGCGCGAGATAGTCCGTCACCGCCGCGCTGAGCGTGTGCGCGAAGGTGAACAGCACCGCACTGCCATCCGCCCGCAGCAGCATATGGGCGAGCAGCAGCGGGTTAAACGGTACATCGCTGCCACGGATGTTGAGCAGCCAGTTAATGCCATCCGGCTGGGTGAGCAGCACGCCATCTGCACCATGCTTGCTGAGGGTGCTGAGCAGCGCCGTGCGTTTGGTGGCATAATCCACACCGGCCAGATCGAGCGGCTGCAACACCACATCGCCTGCGGGCGGCACTTCCTGCGCATCCCAAATCCCATCCACCAGATTACCCCGATGGGCAACCCATTCGATTTTTTTCGCCGCGGTCGCTTTTTGCCATTGCTCCAGCTGCTGCTCGCTGACCAGCCATGGGTCGAAGCCGATGCGGTCACCGGCATTGGCCTGTGCATTGATCCACTCGGTGAGCGATACATCGCCGCTATTGAGCACGGCAAGGCCTTCCGCCTCGCGGGCGGCTTGTATTGTGTAGCGCCCATCCACAAACAGGGTGTGAGTGCGGGTGGCAGACGGTTCCGCCCAGAATGCGCCCATGCCCGCCGAGCCGGTGAAGCCGCTGACATGCGGCAGCCGCGCGGCATAGGCCGGAATATATTCACCCTGGAACTCATCCACCATCGGCACGAGATAGAGGGAAAGTTTTGCCGTTTGAATGGCTTTTTCGAGATTCGACCGTATCGCTGAATAAGACATGAATGCCAATTGCTTCTGTAAATGTGAACGCTTATGGTAATGTTTCATAAACACCCGCACTGCACAAGTAGGTTGAATGCGCACATATATCGCTTCGGGATGGTTGACGGTGATACTCCTCGCGCTGGCGAGCCTGAGCGTTGCTGAGCGCGCGCAGGCGGAAACACAAAAACCCAAATACAAGCCCGCCCTGATTTACCTTTATTCCGGCGAGGACACCGACAGCGCGTTCATCAACTCCGCCCGCATCGGCATCGAGAAGGCGCAGAATGAGTTCCATGTGCCCGTCACCGTCACCCGCATGAGCGCGGCGGAGGATATTAGCGCGGTCATCAAACGCGTGGCGGATTCGGGCGCGAGCCCGATCATTGCGCTGGGCAACCAGTATGTGGCGCCGGTGCTGAACCTTGCGGAACGCTATCCGCGCACCAATTTCACTGTCATCGACGGGCTCGTGCCGCCGCTTTACCCGAACGTGCAATCGATCCTGTTCAAGGATCATGAAGGCGCGTTTTTGATCGGGCTGATCGCGGGAAAAACCACCAAGACCGACTTCGTCGGCTTCGTTGGGGGCATGGACCTGCCCATCATCCGCAACTTCGCGCAGGGCTATACGCAAGGGGTGAAATACGCCAACGCCGATGTCGCGGTACATGTGCAGATGACCGGCACCACGCCAGATGCCTGGAGCAACCCGGAGCAGGCGCGCAGCATCGCCCTCACTCAATACCGCGAGGGCGCGGATGTCATTTTTGCCGCCGCCGGTGGCTCCAGTATCGGTGTGCTGAAAGCCGCTGATGAGATGGGCAAGCTGGCCATTGGGGTGGATACGAACCAGAACGGCCTGTATCCCGGCCATGTGCTGACATCCCTCGTCAAGCGAGTGGATATTGCGGTGTATGATTCACTGAAAAACAGTGTCGAAGGCAGCTGGAACCCGGGCATCAAATATCTCGGCATCAAGGAAGGCGCACTTGATTACGCGGTCGACCAGAACAACCGCTCACTTATTTCCGAGAAGCTGATCGAAGAAGTCGCCACCGCGAAGGATAAGATCATCAGCGGGAAAATCACGGTGGAGCAGTATACGCCGAAGTAGGCGCGCCGTTCCCCCTCACCTGCTCTCTTGTACTTCCACCCTCTCCATTGTCATGCCAGCGAAGGCTGGCATCCATCGCGCGGGAGCGCAGGCAATACTACCATTGATGAAGCGGGACCCCGTCGTTCGACGGGGTGACAGTGGTGGGAGAGGACTCCCGGTGTGGGATGGTGGTATTTGCTGGCGCATTCGCGCGATGGATCCTGAAACAAGTTCAGGATGACGTGGTTAGGGTGGGGGCACAGATGGGCCCCGTCATGCGACGCGGAGACTAATCCGCTTCACCCAGCCACAGCGCCACATCGCGGGCGGCGTAGGTGAGGATGGCATCCGCGCCGCTGCGTTTGATGGCGAGCAGGGTTTCGAGCGTCGCCGCTTTTTCATCGAGCATCCCGGCGCTGGCGGCGGCTTTGAGCATCGCGTATTCGCCGCTGACATGGTAGGCGAAAACGGGCACATCGCAGGCGTCTTTTACCTGGCGGAGGATGTCGAGATAAAGGCTGGCGGGCTTCACCATCACCATATCGGCACCTTGCGCGATATCGAGCGCGACTTCGCGCAGCGCTTCGATGGCGTTGGCGGGATCCATTTGATAGCTGCGCTTATCCGCCTTGCCGAGGTTGGTTTTGGAGCCAACAGCAGCGCGGAACGGGCCGTAGAACGCCGAGGCATATTTCGCGGCATAGGCGAGAATCACCGTGTCGGTGCGCCCGGCCGCATCGAGCGCGCGGCGGATTTCGCCGACGCGCCCATCCATCATATCCGACGGCGCGACGATGTCACAGCCTGCGGCGGCCAGCACCAGCGCCTGCTCGCACAGCATGGCGACGGTGGCGTCGTTGCTGACATCGCCATCGGCGCCGAGCAGCCCGTCATGGCCGTGGGTGGTGTAGGGGTCGAGCGCGACATCGCCGATGATGCCGATATCCGGCACCGCCGCTTTGACCGCGCGGATGGCGCGGCAGATCAGGTTATCCGGGTTCAGCGCCTCGCGGCCGCTGGCGTCTTTGCGTTCGGGCGGTGTCACCGGGAACAGGGCGATGGCGGGAATGCCGAGCGCCTGCGCCTCGCGCGCCGCCTCCACCAGCCGGTCGATGCTCAGCCGGCTCACGCCCGGAAGGCCATCGATGGGGGTGGTGAGCCCTGCGCCTTCCTGCACGAACAGCGGCCAGATCAGGTCGGCGGTGCGCAGCGTGTGCTCACGCACCAGCGACCGCATCCATGCGGTTTTGCGCAGGCGGCGCGGGCGGTTGGGAATGTCGAATGTCGGGTTCATGGGGCGCGTTTTAACGTGCGGCCGTGCAAAAGTCACGCGCGTTGCTGGTACTTACCATCGTTGGCGGCTTCGCGCTCTTTGGCGGTCACCCGCGTCAGCAGCTCGTCGTATTTCTGTTCCTGATGCGCCGTCAGCACCTTCGTCGCGATTTCGGGATGGTCGCGCATCTGCGCCTTTTTCTCTTTGGCGGCGAAGAAAGTGTCGTACATTTTCTCCCACGGCTCGCTGACAATCGGGATCAGGAAGAACAGGCTGGTCGCCGCCCCCTCGCCGAGTGCTTTACCAATGAATTGCTTGCCCAACGGCCCTTTTCCATAGTCAAAATGATTCCCCAACATGCTCGCCCAGCGCATTTTCACCCCGGTATAGGCGGTGATGCCAACAGCAGTGGGCAGCAACCGGCGGAAGATGAAGCGACCCAGCCCCGGCTCGTTGGTGAAGAAGCCGTAATGCCGCTGCTCCGACACCGCCTGCAGCGCAGAATCGGCGTATTTGGGCTTATTATTGTTGTTCTCGTTGCCGTCCTTGATGCCTTGCTCGTATTCATCCGGCGCCGCTTTCAGCGCCTTGATGCTGTGATGCTCGCCAGGCCACACGCCGCGGCGAATCTGCGTGTCCTTGAACAGGCGATCGCCCATTTCGAAAAACAGCGCATAGCCGAAAGAGTTGATCGCCGCCTGCGGGATAAACTTAGCGCTCGGGTGCGCAATGGCACTGCCCATCACCCGTAATTTATTGCCCCAGCCCTCGACGGTTTTAAGGTTCGCCGCCGTCCAGTCGATGGACCGTTTGACGCCGTTCACCTCGACCGTTAGCGCTTCCGCCGAAGGCTTGGTGAAGGCGCTGATGATGAAGCCCAGCACCACCGCCGCCACTGGGGTGGAGCTCACCTCCGCCGGGGCGATTTCCTTGATTTTGCGCCATGCTTCCTGCGGCAGGTCATCAACCTTCTCGGCCGTACGCGCCTCGCTGTCCTTGGGATTGAACAGGTATTCCGTCATCCACTTGCCCAGCTTGCTGGTGCCGCGGTAGAAGGTGAAGCTGGTGCCGATCAACAAGCCCCATTTTGCCGGGGGGAATTTTGCAAAGTTGCTGAGGGTGCGCCCGACCCGCTGCGCCATGGCCGTGGCGCCGGGCTTGGCAACCATCGCCTCGCCGACACGATCCATTTTGGTGATGCCCGCAAGGGTTGCCGCCATCGACAGGCCATACGGCACCGCCGCCACGGCAGAACGCACGAACTGGTAGACCAGCACCCCGGCCCCATGTTTATGCGCCTGCGGATGTTGATGCACCCAATGGGCGACAGATTTGGCAATCGCCCCGGGCGGGTTCAGCGGGTCGCCGGTCGCCTCGTGCGATGGGCCCGGATGCGCCACCCCGGCCACGACATCTTCCGGCCCTGGCGTCAACGGCGCGCGGGCGGTACTTTCTTCAGAAGGATGTTCGATCGGTGTGGTCATAGTTTTCCCTACCCTTAGAAATACCATGGCCGGGCAAAAAGAAATGTGACAGTTGCATGAATTTGTTCAGGAATTTGTGCGTCGCAGCATCGCCTCCACCCCCATCGACGCAAGGGTTTCTGCCGTAGGTAACACTTTTTTAAGACTTTGCGTGATAGAATAGCATCATGGATCCGACCGAACCGCCAGCCCTTCCAAGCGATCTCTCCACCGTCCCCGACGTTGCGGCGGCCGCCGTGCGCCTGACACGAGCGCTGCAACCCATCCCAGCTAACCACCCGCTCCTGCCGGACTCCGCCGTCAAACGCATCGGCGCGTTGGCAGATCAGGCGCGCGCTCCGCTGCTGAAAGACGCCGCCCGCCAGAGCGCAGAAACCGTCGCCGCCATCAACGATGGCGCAAGCCTCAGGAAGATCGCCCAAAATGCCCTGGATACCGCAGAGAGTGCCGTGGGCGTGCGGCTTATCAATGGGGTTGAGATGCTCGCAACGCATCTTGTCGTCACCGAGCTGGAGAAAAGCAAGGACGTAAAATCCCAGATCGCCGCCCAACACCAGCGCAACATCACAAAACTGAGGCCTACGCTCGGTACTTCCGGCTGCATCGAGGTGGGCGAGGCGCTAAAAAAACATGGCGTCAGCGGTGGCATCTGCGCGGGTATTGGCGTTTCACCGCTCTACCCCAAAGGCGCCGGGGCCATTACGTTCGAACTGTCCTTCTAGCAAGAAGGCGTGACAACCGCCCGCGCCTTGCGCTACAACGCGCGGGATGAGGGAGATTTCCATGACCAAACCACGCGTTCTTTCGGGCGTTCAGCCGACCGGCAACTTGCATTTGGGCAATTACCTCGGCGCGATCCGTAACTGGGTGGGGCTGCAGGACAGTCACGAATGCCTGTTTATGCTGGCGGATTTGCATGCGATCACCGTGCCACAGGACCCCGCTGCCCTCACCCGCAACACGCGCGAAACTGCCGCCGCCTACATCGCCTGCGGCATCGACCCCGAGAAATCCGTGATCTTCCCGCAATCGGCGGTCAGCATGCATGCGGAACTGGCCTGGATCCTCAGCTGCCACGCCCCGCTGGGCTGGCTGAACCGGATGACGCAGTTTAAGGATAAAGGTCAGGTAGCAGTAAAATTTAATTATAAAAATGAAGAGCAGCGAAAGTTAATTGAAAAGGTAATGAAAGAGGTTGAAGTTAAAGTTATTTTTTCAAAAGATGATTTTTTGGTTCAGAAAAATACAAATGATGCAAAGCTCGGCCTTTACTCATACCCCGTGCTCATGGCCGCTGACATCATAGGTTATCACGCCACCCATGTGCCCGTCGGCGAGGATCAGAAACAGCATCTCGAACTCGCCCGCGACATTGCCGGTGCGTTTAACCGCGCCTATGGCGTGGAGTTTTTCCCGCTGCCGGAACCCATCATCCTGCCCACCGCCGCGCGCATTATGAGCCTGCGCGATGGGAGCAAGAAAATGAGCAAATCCGACCCCTCGGACTATGCCCGCATCACCCTGACGGATGATGCCGACACCATCGCCAAGAAGCTGCGCAAGGCGACGTCGGACTCGATCGAGGGCGTTACTTATGAGCCGGAAACCCGGCCGGAAGTGGCGAACCTGCTCACCATCTACGCCGCCCTCACCGGCACCACGCCTGACGCCGTCGCCTCCCAGTTTGCGAGCGCCCAGACCTCTGCCTTCAAGTCCGCATTGGTCGATGTCGCGGTGGATAAACTTAGCCCCATCACCACCCGCATGCGCGAGCTGATGGATGACACCACCGCGCTGGATGCTATACTCAAAGCCGGCGCTGGCAAAGCCCGCGCCATCGCCGCCCCCATCCTTGCGGAAACGATGAAGCGCATCGGATTTCTGAACGTTTAACCAGAAATTCTTCACACAACCGTCACACAGCTGGCTGCCACGGTGGGGTATAGTGGCGATGATGGCCGTTCCCAACGGATATGCCACTCACGTCAGATAACCACCGAGGATTTCCATGGGCAAACCAAAGCGCACACCCCCAACACCCATGACGCCTCCTATCCCCGATAGTAATGGCAATGGCATGCTCGATGGCGAAGACATCGCCGCGCAGCTCACGCTTGAGTGGAAAACGCTGCAGGACACTCCGGAAAAAGCCCGCGCGCACGGCTTGCTGGTTGAGTGCGATACCCCCCAATTAGCAAGCGACGTACGCACCACCCTCATGCAACAAGACCGTTATAATGGCAACGAATACAACGACGCCGCTAATCTGCTGACGCAGGCGCTCAAGGAAGTTGTTCGCAAACCCAACGCCACC
Organism: Pseudomonadota bacterium; assembly: GCA_040384265.1. GTDB lineage: Bacteria > Pseudomonadota > Alphaproteobacteria > Rickettsiales > UBA3002 > QFOX01. The sequence goes on from JAZKJM010000001.1 coordinate 167,935, forward strand.
GCTACGCTGCCCAAAGGCCTCTCAAAAGAAGAGATCGCCTTCGCCAAGGCCGATGCGCAAAGCCGTAAAGACTTTGCCACAACGTTCGCAAAAACCTTTCCCAACGGCATCAAAATCGAGCCCGGCGATATGCCACTCATCTTTGTTCATTTCGGCGGCCTGGTTGTTATCCCCCTCCCCACGCCACCCGCACCACCCCAAAAGGCGCCCGATCGCGTGATGGATATCTGACCTTTGCACTAGCCTGCCGCGCATTCTCTTGCTACGGATGAGCCATGTTCCATCTCCTCTTTGCCATTATTTTCCTGCCGTTCACGTTGCTGCGCATGCTGTTCGGGCTGTTTGGCATTTCGACGGCGCTGCTGCTTTTCCCGCTCAAGTTTTTTGCGCGTAACACCGTGCTGTGCCTCATTGTCGCCGCCGGGGTGATCCTTTATTTGGCCATCAAAAAAGACCCCACCGTCCTAAAACCTGCGCCGCAGCAGGACCGTCAGGCCAGCGCCCCCCAGCAAGGCGCGCCCATCCTCATCGAGCCGGTATCGAAATACGAAGATGGCGACAGCGCCTTTGCCACGGATGTTTACAACACCATGACCGACCCTGAACGGGCCACCTATAGCAATGTGTTTTATAGCACGATGAGCCACCAGCCTACCGGCACTCCCTATGTCTGGAGCAACGGCAATATCGGCGGCACGCTGACACCGACCAGCATTTTCAAGAATAATAGCGGGGAGAACTGCCGCGCCTTTACCGAAACGCTGAAAGTGCACCGCGTGCAGCAGACCATTACCGGCACCGCCTGCGTCAGCGGCCCGGGCACATGGTGCAAGCTGAAACCCAATGCCACCCAGGCCTGCGGGCTTGGCAACCGCTCCTCTGGCGGCATGCTGCAGGGGCTTACCAAATCTATCAAGAGTCTTTTTTAAACGAGGCTAGTCGCCGGCGAGCTTGTCGATGGCGGCCATGGCGTCGTCATGGAAGTGACGCGCGCGATCACGCATATCCTGCGCGATAGTTTTATGCTGGGCGGCTTCGCGCCAATACGGCTCCAGCGCCGGATGCTGGTTGCCCAGCGCCTCGGCGATGCTGCCGAATCGTTTTAACGTCTGTTCAACGGTTTGGGTTTCGGCCATCGCCTGATCATAGACTTTTTTGGCTTTGAGGGCGCGCTCCAGCGTGGCAGTCGTTGCATCATCCAGCAGTTGCATGACACCGGTATGGCTATGGATAACCTTGGCGCGGCGTACTTCGAAATGCTCGTAATCCAGCTCCGCCAGCACCTCGTGGCCGTGGGGGGTGGTGATCATCACCGTATCGCGCGGGGCGTTTGCCATGGTCATCCTCGTTTTGTGGAATGTAGCACGCCGAACGTTAACAATGGGTTAAGGGCTGCTAAAATGCTCTGAATACATGGTTTTCTCACCTGTCATGCCGTCGCATGACGGCATCCATCTTGGCAACGGGCGCAGATGGACCCCGTCATGCGACGGGGTGACAGCGGTGGGATAGCCTAAGACAACAGCACGCGCGCCTGTTTTACCACCTCATCGAACATCGCCTGGGTCAGGCGGCCGGTGCTGATATTGTAGCGCGAGGTGTGGTAGCTCTCGATCAGCGTGCCACGCCATGCGGGGGTGTTGATGGCATGGATGCCGCCATGGGTGAATTTATAATCCTTCTGCTTCAGCCCGAAGGTGCGCAGCACGGCCTGATGCGAGGTGAGCCCCAGCGAGAGGATGACCTTGAGCCGTGGCATTGCCGCCAGTTCGCGGGTGAGAAAGGGATTGCAGGTTTTTTCTTCCGCCGGGGTGGGCTTGTTTTCCGGCGGCACGCAGCGCACGGCGTTGGTGACGCGGGCATCCACCAGCTCGAACCCGTCATCCGCTTTGGCTTTGTAATCGCCGCGGGCGAAACCGTTTTTCTGCAGGCCTTCGTAAAGCACCAGCCCGGCATAATCCCCCGTGAAGGGCCGCCCGCTGGCATTTGCGCCCTTGAGGCCGGGCGCGAGGCCAACCACCAGCAACTGCGCATCCAGCGACCCAAAAGGCGGCACCGCGCCGTTGTAAAACGCTGGGAATGAAGCCTTATTCGCCTCGCGGAAGGCGACAAGACGCGGGCATAACGGGCAATCGGCAGGCGGCGGGGTGAACATGGGAATGGGTGTAAATGAGGGGGGCACGAAGTTCAATGAGAAAGCTCGCTAGACAGCGCTATCACCCTCACCCGTCGTCATTGCAAGGAGCGCAGCGACGCGGCACTCGAAGAGAGGCCCTTGCCAATTCAGTTCTTGCTTGCGCGTTGCGCACTGGATTGCCGCGCTTCGCTCGCAATGACGGATGGAAAATTGAGAATGGATGACACATTGGGAGCAGCCTATAAGCATGAAAATTAAAAATATGTAACCCCACCTCCTTGACACCCCTCCTGTAGGGGCTTATATGCCCTCACGCTTTCCGTTCGCAGCCGCAGAAAACCTAGGCGTTTTTAGCCTTCGCGGTGGTTGCATTTCGGGATAATGACATTCGACTGATTGTAACTTTTTGGAGGTTCCTATGACTACTGTTCGCCCACTGCACGACCGCGTGATCGCGCGTCGCCTTGAAGGTGAAGAAAAAACCGCTGGCGGGATCATCATCCCAGACACCGCGAAAGAAAAGCCGATCCAGGCCGAAGTGATCGCCGTTGGCCCAGGCGCGCGTGACGATTCCGGCAAGCCGATCGCCATGGAAGTAAAAGTGGGCGACATCGTGCTGTTCACCAAATGGGGCGGCACCGAAATCAAAATCGATGGCGAAGACCTGCTGGTCCTCAAAGAAACCGACATCATCGGCATCGTTGATAAATCGGCTTCGAAGAAAAAAGCCGCTTAACACGACGACACATAGATAAATGTTATTTTAGGAGACTACCCAATGGCTAAACAAATTCGCTTCGGCACCTCGGCGCGCGATCAGATCCTGATCGGTGCGAACATTCTTGCAGACGCAGTGAAAGTCACCCTCGGGCCTAAAGGCCGCAACGTGGTGATGGAAAAATCCTACGGCGCACCGCGCATCACCAAAGACGGTGTTTCGGTTGCCAAGGAAATTTCGCTGAGCAACAAATTCCAGAACATGGGCGCGCAAATGCTGCGTGAAGTCGCTTCCAAAACCAACGATCTGGCTGGCGATGGCACCACCACTGCTACTGTTCTGGCCCAATCGATCTTCAGCGAAGGCAGCAAAGCCGTTGCCGCCGGCCTGAACCCGATGGACCTCAAACGCGGTATCGATAAAGCCGTAACCGCCATCATCGAAGCGGTGAAGAAAGTTTCGAAGCCTATCAAGTCGCAGGAAGAAATTGCTCAAGTGGGCACGATTTCGGCTAACGGCGACCGCAGCATCGGCGAGAAAATCGCTGAAGCGATGGAACGCGTCGGTAAAGAAGGCGTCATCACCGTGGAAGAAGGCAAAGGCTTCGACTTCGACCTCGAAGTGGTGGAAGGCATGAACTTCGACCGCGGCTACCTGAGCCCGTATTTCGTCACCAACGCCGAGAAAATGACGGTTGAGCTGGAAAACCCGCTGATCCTCATCTTCGAGAAAAAACTCTCCTCGCTGCAGCCACTGCTGCCGGTGCTGGAAGCAGTTGTTCAATCGCAACGCCCACTGCTCATCATTGCTGAGGATGTGGAAGGCGAAGCGCTGGCAACCCTGGTGGTCAACAAGCTGCGTGGCGGCCTGAAAGTGGCTGCGGTAAAAGCTCCGGGCTTTGGCGATCGCCGCAAGTCGATGCTGGAAGATCTCGCGATCCTGACCCAGGGTCAGGTCATCTCGGAAGACCTCGGCATCAAGCTGGAAACCGTGAACCTCAGCATGCTGGGTAAAGCCAAACGCGTCACCATCACCAAAGAAGACACGACCATCGTGGACGGTGCAGGCGACAAGAAAGAGATCACCGCACGTTGCGCGCAGATCAAGGCCCAGATTGAAGAAACCAGCTCCGACTACGATAAAGAGAAGCTGCAAGAGCGTCTGGCCAAGCTGTCGGGCGGTGTTGCCGTGCTCAAAGTCGGCGGCGCAACCGAAACCGAAGTCAAAGAACGCAAAGACCGCGTCGATGACGCCCTGCACGCGACCCGTGCGGCGGTGGAAGAAGGCATCGTCCCCGGCGGCGGCGTCACCTTGCTCTACGCGACCCGTGCGCTCGACAAAGTGAAAGCCACCAACGACGACGAACGCGCTGGTATCAACATCATCAAACGCGCCCTGCAAGCCCCGATCCGTCAGATCGTGGAAAATGCCGGTCTCGATGGTGCGGTTGTTGCAGGCAAGCTGCTGGAGTCGCAAGACACCAACTACGGCTTCGATGCGCAAAGCCTTGAGTATGTGGACATGATTAAAGCCGGGATCATCGATCCGACCAAAGTGGTACGTTGCGCCCTGCAGGATGCAGCTTCCATCGCCGGTCTGATGATCACCACCGAAGCCCTCATCGCCGACGAGCCGGAGGACAAAAAGTCCGGCACCAGCGGTGGCGGCATGGGCGGTATGGGTGGCATGGGCGACATGGATTTCTAGTCCCCAACCTCCATCACCAACATCAAGGGCGGCAAGCAATTGCCGCCCTTTTTTGTTTGTCTCGCCCCCCATGTGTCATGCCGTCGTTCGACGGGGTGACAAGCGGGGGATTAAGCCGCCCGTACCCAGCGAAGGCATGCGCCGCCAGGCAGCGCATGCCGACACGGCCAGTGCGGCCCTGCATGTTCGCCTAAGCCTTGTTTGTCGCCTCGATATACTCGGCTCGAACAAGGCAAGGCTTCCATGATGTGCGGGTATTTTTGATGCTCAAAAATACCCGCACATCCCCAGCGGCGCTTGAGCGAACGCCAAGATTGTCATCAAACCTTCATAAAATGCACAGCGCCATTATGGTAAATTAGCAGCATGGGAAACTCTATTATCCCTGTAACCATGAGAAAAAATGAACCAGAAGGCACAGGAAAACGACCGCGAGACGCCCGTGATTTCACCGCTTGCCCAGGATAAAACCTATGGCGAGCGCGCGTATAGCGGCGTGTTCGATTGGGGCCTGAATTACTGGACGAACCTGCTCGCTTCCGCCGGGTTCTCGCAATGGGCGGAACATGCGACGCGGCCCATCAAACTGCCCTTCCTCGAAAAAGCCAGCCCGCGCCAATTGCAAAGCAACCTCGCCGACTGGCTCGCCAAAAAAGACCCGTTCATGAAGCGGCTGTTCAACGACAAGCTGGCCAGCGACGGGCTGGCGGTCGCCGAGAAAATCGTCAGCGAGCGCAGCATGGCCCGCGCGCGCAGCCTCACCCTGCTCACCCCCGGCTTTGCGGTGATGATCCCAAGCGTGTGGCTAGGCGCCAAAATTAAGCCATGGTTCGTCGAAACGCTGAACCGCCATCATTATGGCGACGAAGCGATGGATGACCCCTCCCTGCAAGCCCGCCACCAGGCCATCGCCGCCGAGGCGCGGCCCACCTTGCTTGGCACATTAGTGGCACGGCTGGGCACGGTGCTTGCGGTGCAGATCGCCGCGCAATCCGTTGGTAGCGATAACAACCTCATCAACAAATGGGGCGAGAAACACGGCAACAAAACGCTGGGCAAATTCGCCATCGACCCGGTGACGGAAAAAATTGGCAGTTCGCTAGGCGGTGTGGTGCCGCAAGGCCTGCAGGAGCGCTATAACCGCTTCGCGCAGCGCAAAGGCATGAGCTGGTCGAACAACCAGCTCAAGGAAGCCGCCAAAACCGGCACCACGCTTGGGTCATACACCACCGCGACACAGGATCTCGGCCGCTTTATTGCGGCGGATACGGTCTATACGCTCATCACCGCCCTCGCCATTCGCCCGCTGCTGAGCCTGCTGCGCCATGTGCCGGGCATGACCTATCAACCCAAGGTGCCCGCCAATTCGGCCACGTTCGATGGCGAGCGCATCAGGGTGCCCACCAACCCGCTGGCCGACATAAAAACCGACAACCTCGATGCGGATGAGCTGGCAACACGCGAAACGCCGCGCGCAAAAGTATCGCATATCGAAAGCCAATCGACCCTTGTCGGGCGGCCCCAACCACAGATTGCCTGAAAGGACGGATGACCCAGCCCGTTACAGTCAGCCCTAACAACCCGGACGAAGCCGCCGCGCCCGACCTCGCGCCCGTTGCAGGCATGCCGCCGCTCGGCCAGAGCACGGATACGCTGGCCCTGCCCGTGACACAGCCGTTGATCCAGCTGGAGCCGGTGAAACGGCACCAAAGCTGGGGCGAAAAGGTATTTAACTTCGGCACCTATGGCGGTGTGGCGATGCTGGGCAACGAAGTCGCCTCCTTTGGTATCACCGAGGCGGTGAAGGAAGGCCGCGTCGCCCATGCGCCCTATAAACACTTCGAGAGCCTGTTCAGCGGCCTCAAGCGCTTCACCAACAGCAGCGGCGCAGCCCGCTTGCCGGAATATGTGATCGGCACAGCTGCCAAAGCGCCGCGCCTGCCCTATCTGCTGGTGGCAACGCTTGGCGGCATGTTCATGGTGCCGTTCGTCAAGGCGTTGGAAGACCGCAAAGGCAGTATTGTGCGTGCGCTCGACCGCTCGCATCACGGCGATGCGAAAGTCGATAACGATCCGCAATTGCTGGAAGCCCACCGCGAGATGGACGACGCACCCAAGCAAAGCTGGGGCTCGCTGTGGAAAGGCCGTGTGACCACGGTGATTTTCGCCGCCCTCGCGGATTTCAGCTTCGGCTGGCCGGACGCGCTGACCACAAAAATGTTCAAAAACAACGCCACGTACCAGAAATATGCCAGCCTTGAGCGCGCCGCCGACACCGTCGCGGGCAAGCTGGTGGATGTGCTGAAAGTCGCTCCGGAAAAGCGCGTAGGCACCCATAAACTGTTCGCCAATGCGGGCTGGTTGCTCACCCTCAGCACCACCCTCACCATCCTGTTTTACGCCTCCTCGAAAATGTTCGCCACCCGGCGCGATGAAAAGCTGGAGCGCAAGCAGGAGCACATCGCCGGGCACCCGCCCCTGCGCGATGATGTGCCCCTGCTCGCCACCGCGGCGGATGGCCCGCAAAACCGCATCTCGCAGGTGAATTACGAGCAGGCCATCAATGCGCCGCAGCAGATCGCGGCAGGGGTTTAAAAATCCCCCATAGACAGCCCCGCCCGCCCGCGATAAATCAGGCGGATGCAGCATGACCTCAGCCTTCTTCGCAATTTCTGGTATGTCGCGGCCCCAGCCGCCACGCTCGCCCGTGGGGCGATGAAGCCGGTGACGCTGCTGGGCGACGAAATCCTGCTGATGCGCGACGCCCAGGGCATTCCCCATGCATTGCGCGATTTCTGCCCGCATCGCGGCATGCCGCTGCGCCATGGCCGCTTCGATGGCTGCGAGGTGGAGTGCTGCTATCACGGCTGGCGCTTCGATATGCAAGGCAGCTGCACCGCCATCCCCTCGATGGTGGAGGAAAAAACCGACATCCGCAAAATCCGCACCGGCAACTATGCCTGCGTGGAGCAGGACGGGCTGATCTGGGTCTACCTGCCCGCGCCCGGCAGCGCCGAAACACCCGCCACCACGCCGCCCGCTATGCCGACCGCAATCACCGGCGGCTTCACCCATGTGGTGTCGAGCCATTTCCCCTGCCCGATCGACCATGCCGTCATCGGCCTGATGGACCCGGCGCATGGGCCGTATGTCCACCGCTCGTGGTGGTGGCGCACCAAGCGCTCGATGCACGCGAAAACCAAGCAGTTCGCGCCCGCGCCATGGGGCTTTAAAATGGTCAGCCACCGGCCCTCGTCCAACAGTCGCGCCTATAAAATCCTCGGCGGCGACCGCACCACGGAAATTGCCTTCCAGCTGCCCGGCCTGCGCACGGAGCATATCACCATCGGCCGCCACCATGTGGTGCTGCTGACCGCGCTGACGCCGGTGGATGAAACCAACACCGTGCTGCACCAGTTCATGTATACCAGCATCCCGCTGCTGCGCCTGCTGACGCCACTGCTGAAGCCCTTCGGCAAAGCCTTCATCGCGCAGGATCTCGACATTGTGAAGAAGCAGCAGGAGGGCCTGAAGCCCGGCCACCCGGCCCTGCTGCTGATGGGCGACGCCGACGCGCAGGCGCTGTGGTACTACCGCCTGAAAAAAGAAGCCGCGGCCGCCACGGCGGATGCCCGCCCCTTCGAAAACCCGCTGCGCGAGAAAACCTTGCAGTGGCGCAGTTAGCCTATCTGCCCACGGGCACGATATAATTCTCGACCCGCCGCCCAAAGATTGCTATATCCGCCCCGCGCGCAGGCCAAGCCCCGCGCAATCATGGCGTGGACAGGTGACCGAGCGGTTGAAGGTACCAGTCTCGAAAACTGGCATAGGGGCAACTCTATCGAGGGTTCGAATCCCTCCCTGTCCGCCATAGACCCTGTTTTAGGGCTTCCAATAAAATCCAAAATACCCTATAGAATCAGCAGATAAACTGGCCTTTAGCGTCCAATGCACATCAATGCAATCTGCAGAAAGCCAGACAAAATGCGAGTAGATTCGTGAGTAGATTTGATGCTCACAAGAGGGATAAATGGCACTAACTGAACTTGCAGTTAAGAATTTAAAGCCCAAGGACAAGCTTTATCGCATTGCCGATGGCGAAGGGCTGACGCTTGAGGTCTCCCCTTCTGGCAGCAAGCTATGGCGCTTGCGCTACCGCCATAAGGGCAAGGGCCAGATGATCTCGCTTGGCAAATACCCCGCGATCAGTTTGGCAGAAGCGCGCCGGAAGCGCGATGAAATGAAAACACAAGTGAATGAGGGCAAGCACCTCACCCGCGAAAGAGAGCTGCATAAGCTGCGCAAAGCCTATGAGGGCAGCAACACCTTCGAACGCGTCGCCCGCGACTGGATGGAGCTAAAACAGAGCGGCATGAATGAAAAATACCGCACGCAATGCCTTGCACGCATGACACAGCATGTTTTTCCCGTGATCGGTGCCCTGCCCATCACCGAGATTACTGTACCCGATGTGGTGCGCACGGTCGAGAAAATCGGCAAGCGGGGCACATTCGAGACTGCCAAGCGCATGAAGCAGCTTATTAGCCAAACCTTCCGCTATGCTGCTCAGCGAGGCCTATGCCTTCACAATCCTGCCGCTGACCTTCGAGACATCCTTCCCTCAAAAGTCGAAAGGCATCACGCCTGCATTCATGCCAGTGAGTTACCGGATCTTTTGCGGGCCATTGATGCCCGTGAACCCGATCTAGGAAAATACGCGATGCAGCTCCTCGCACTGACCTTCGTCCGAACCGGAGAACTAATTGGCGCACGGTGGGATGAAATCGACTGGACGCGGGAGGAATGGCATATCCCCAAAGAACGCATGAAGATGAAGCGCCCCCATGTCGTGCCGCTTTCGACTCAAGCCCTAAGCATACTCAAGGAATTGAAAAAACGTAAAACCAGCAACACCCACATATTTTTCAGCGCGGCGAGCAAGCACAAGCATATAAGCAATGGCGCAGTGCTAATGGCACTTCGGCGTATGGGCTACCGGGGGCGAATGACAGGCCACGGGTTCCGCACTCTTGCCAGCACGATCCTAAATGAGAAAGGCTATTCGCCTGATGTCATTGAGCGGCAGCTTGCCCATGAGGACAGCGATAAGGTGCGGTCAGCCTACAATCGCGCTGAGTATCTGCTGGAGCGCAAAAAGATGATGCAGGAATATGCGGATTTCCTAGATGCAGCGCGCTCGGAAGACGACACAAAAATACTCACTCTTAAGAGGCGCAAATAGCATGGAAGAAAAGAAGGCATTGAGTGCAACAGAAGGCCGGAAAGCTGCAGGCGGATTAGGTGGCTATGCTGCTCAAATATTGAGTGAAGAAATACAGAAGGCGCAGCGTCAGCCTGAGCATTCCTTAAATGCCTACGTTACTGCTGTTAAAGACGGTGATGCTGTATTGGCTGCAGAGAAGCTAATTGAGGTGCTTGTAAAGGCAGTGCATGACAAAAAATCACCTCTATCGTTGCCTGCGTTACTTTATGCGAAACTGCCCATCATCAATCTGAAGGTTTCTTATGCGGCAGAGAATTTTGATAACGACAAACTATTCGACAAGCTGCCGCGGGAAATAAAGCGGTATGCGGGTCTGCTCCTTGGTTATCGGTCTGCCAAAGGTGAAGGTGGTAGTGGCAAAGGAAAAGGTTGGCGGAAACAGGTCCAGGATAAATACGTAGAGCACCAGCATTTAAAATTACCTGCTACACGGCTAGCGGCAAAAATTCACAAGCAGCTACTCAAAGAAAAGAATCTGGAAAGCGCCGATAATTTAGATGCGCAGAAGGACCCCAAGGTTCCAGTTCCTTCGGAACATTCCATTCAGAAATATCTGCGGCAATTAAAAAAAGTGACCGATTCTAGAACACCACCCCCTGCATAGACCTCATTGGGCTTTAATGGCTTCAACAGGCATTCCGCCTGATGGAGCATTCAATGACTAAAATTCTAAGACTACCTAGCGTGATGGAAGCCACCGGGCTTTCTCGTTCATCCATCTATGCGTTTATTCAGAAGGGGTTATTTCCCGAATCGGTCAAAATTGGCGAAAGGGCTGTTGGTTGGAAATCTGACGAAGTGACTGCATGGATTGAGCAGCGTGCAGAAATGCGGGGTTAAAATGTATAATTCCCGAAAAGAAAAAGCCGCAGGCGGGAACCTGACGGCCATTCAAAAATCACAAAGCAATGATACCCAAAATGCCATTGATTTTCAAATTATAAATCGCACAGCACTTACGCGATTGCCTGCCCTGTTATTGCGCTGGCTGCCGGATGGAAAATGTTGTGGCCATGAATGGATTGCACGTAATCCGCGCAGGGCCGACCAACACGCGGGGTCATTCAAAATCAACATGCATACTGGGCGCTGGGCAGACTTTGCCACGGGCGATGCCGGTGGCGATGTGGTATCATTGGCAGCGTATCTGGGCAAAATTCAACAAGGAGAAGCTGCCCGCCAGTTGGCCCTAATGCTTGGTATGGGAGGTGCATTATGACTTCCACTACCTCAATGTTTGCACCACTGGTTGCTGGCACAGAAGATGGGACAACACCTGAAGCAGTGACAACAGCAGAATGGCACCCCATACCAGTGCCCGATGATGCTGGGCCGCCACCCAAACATAGCTTAGGAAATCCCAGTAATAAATGGGCGTATCGGGACGCAAATGGGCATTTGCTATATTGGATTTTTCGGTTCGACCTTCCGAACAGTGAAAAGCAGATATTCCCCCTGACTTTTTGTCAGCATACGGATGGCAGGCGTGGATGGCGCTGGCAGGCTATGAAAGCGCCCCGGCCAATCTACAATCAGGATCAATTGGCAGCTCGGCCAGATGCTCCGGTCATGATTTGCGAAGGTGAAAAAGCTGCAGACGCGGCCTCGATCTTATTTCCTGAGTATGTTGTCACAACCAGTCCCAATGGAGCAAAGGCAGCAACCAAGGCTGATTGCTCGCCTCTTTCTGGCAGAAGGATAGTCATCTGGCCGGATAATGACGAAGAAGGAGCCAATTACGCAAATACCATAGCACGGCTGGCCATGGCAGCAGGAGCCACATCATTTTCGGTGGTATCAGTGCCAAAATCGTTCCCGGCAAAGTGGGATTTGGCAGACACGATGCCGAAAAATATAACGACCGATGATTTACGCCGTTTATTAAATGCGGTGGAAACAGCGGCCTTAAAAACTCCTATTGAGAATACAATTGAAGCTATCGCAAGGCTGGCTGCATTGTCGCCGCTGGAGTACGAAACCATGCGCGATTCTGAGGCAAAACGTCTAGGCTTTCGTGTAGGAATACTCGACAAAGAAGTCGAGGCACTGCGGGACAAAAGCCCATCACAAGCTGACGGACATAAAATGTTTGTTGAGGTGGTTGTGTGGCACCAGCCCGTCGACGGCTCCCTGTTATTGTATGAGCTGGTTAGCACAATTCAGCAATTTATCGTCTGCAGCAAAGAAACAGCTGTCGCTACAGCACTATGGTGCGCGTTCACATGGATAGTGGATTACGTACAAGTTGCACCTCTGGCTATTATTACTGCGCCTGAAAAACGCTGTGGCAAGTCCTTGCTGTTAATTCTCATGGGGAAGCTCGTTCGCAAGGCGCTTGTGGCTTCCAATATATCACCTTCAGCCACCTTCCGAGTGGTTGAAGCATACCATCCCACTTTACTGATTGATGAGGCCGATACGTTTTTTAAAGATAATGAGGAATTACGTGGGATTATTAATTCAGGTCATACCCGGCAATCAGCTTATGTCATTCGCAACGTGGGTGATAATCATGAGCCTACACAATTTTCTACATGGGGTGCAAAGGCGATATCCGGCATTGGCACGCTATCCGATACGCTGATGGATCGGGCTATTGTTCTAACTCTACGTCGCAAATTGTCAGGCGAAACTACCCGGCGCCTGCGTCACGCCGATCCGGGGCTGTTTGAAGAACTGTCATCAAAACTGGCACGATTTGCTGATGATACTGGTGAGGCCATTGGACAAGCCAGACCATTATTGCCCGAAGCCCTGAACGATCGGGCGCAGGATAATTGGGAGCCACTTTTAGCGATCGCTGATTTTGTCGGAGGTGAATGGCCAGAAATTGCCCGTAATACGGCCCTTTCTCTTTCTGGTGCAGAGCACGAAAGTGTTTCGTTATCTGCCGAATTACTAACGGATATTCAAGAAGCTTTTGATCTAAAAAGAGTGCCTCGAATCTCTACGGCAGATTTGCTTCGGGCGCTATGCGACGATACCGAAAAACCATGGGCAACGTATAACCGGGGGCAGCCAATGACACCTCGGCAGTTAGCTAAGCGGCTTGGCGAATATGGCATTCACAGCAAAACGGTTCGCATTGGTTATGATACCCTCAAAGGATTCGATATCGCGCAATTTGCGGACGCATTCACTCGCTACCTGTCACCTGCCATTAGCGAAACAGCGCCACAAGTGAACGATATCAACGGTTTTCCCGTGGCGGATACAGCATTTTACGGTGGCACAAACAGCCAATAAGAAACCTGGAAACCCGCGCCTATGTTGCTTTGTGGCGTTGTTACGGATTTTCCCCTCTCTGTGACAGTATTTATAAGGAGCACGTATGACAACCAAACAACCCGATGCAGCTGAAAAACCAATCGCGGCGGATGCAAAGCGGAATGTAGCCGATTTGGCATTGATGCGGCGTCATCAGAGGAGAACAGCGGGCAAGCCCAGCACGCCTGGTCTTAAAATAGCACAAAAGCCCAATGCTGGCCCGTGTATTGCCTATGATGGCAAAGATGATCTCATTACCCTGTTAGGGCTTATGGAGGCGTTTGGAACCAGCTCTCCAGCATTTCAGAACCATGCCATGGTGGAATTGATGGATGCTACTTTGCGGGGTGGCGCTAACCACCCATTTGCAGCACAGCAGCTGGACGCGATCGTAGCAGCCATGCAGGGTATTAATCCCCGTGATGAAATCGAGGGTATGTTGGCTTCTCAAATGGTTGCCACCCACTTTATGGCTATGAGGCTAATGGGGGCGGCGAAGAAATCAGAAAATATTTACCAGCAGGATTCCAATGGCAATCTGGCCATCAAGCTGTTGCGGACTTTTACTATGCAGATGGAAGCCTTGCAGCGTTACCGGGGAAAAGGTCAGCAAAAAGTTACCGTAGAACACGTTCACGTACATGCAGGCGGGCAGGCTATAGTTGGCAATGTTACCCATCCTGAGGGGGGTGGGGCATCGAAGAAAACGGAGGAACAACCCCATGCAAAGCAAATTGACCATGCACCAGAGCCAGCGATGCCTATCCCAGACACGACGCGGGAAACTTTGCCAATCCCCCGCAATGCCGAACGGTAGATGCCGGATGCATGGCGGCCTGTCTACTGGTGCCCCGATAGGGAATAAGAATGCTTTGAAGCACGGCCATTACACTGCGGCAGCAATTTCTATGCGGCGCGAATTGAGAAAATTACTACGTCAATATCAGAGCACACTAAGCAGCCTCTGACAGCTAGTAACCGCGCCCAATATACTGCCTGATATCTAGCCATTGGGGGGTATAGGGAACTCCCATGTCTTCAGAACGTGAGTAAAGCTCATACTCCTCGGCAAAGTTTCGTTGCGCAGTGCTGTAATAGCCTTCCAGCATCATGCTGCATTGATTGTTGTCCAAAGCGACCCGGCCCGTAACTGAAGATATTCGGTAATTTCTTGAGGTAGGCATCCCATCGCCATTACACAAAGTGATCGCGGAATCTAGGCAGCTCTGAAATGGGGTATGGTCGAATTCTCCGCGACCAAACGAGCGGTAGAGGCAACGATAATAATCACCCAATAAGCGTTTGTGTTCTACCGACGGTGGCTTTTGCTCGGCCCTAGCTTTGGCATTGCGAGCATTTATAACTTTCAGCCTTTGGTCCGAATCGCAGGCTTCTTGGCTATGAAAGCAGGATGTATTGGAGTCATCCGCAATATAGCACGAAGGCGACCCAAGCGCAGAAGACAGAATATCACCCGGCAGAGAGCGTTTGTAGCATTGGCTGGCGATTGCTAGTTTATCTTCTGGGGCGATTGTAACGTTCACTGCGTCATGCCCATCTAGTGGTGATATTTTATATCTCCCATTAGAATCACGACAAGCTTGGACGGTCTGCCCATTCATCTGTGCCTGCTGGCAATTGGGTGTGGGGGAATTGGAAGCTTCTGCCGTTTTAAATGCTTTGCGCGCGGCCTCAGTTATATCCGCAGCCTCATTTTTTTTCACTGTGTCGACGGCTTCTGGTTTTTGGCTGGCTATTCGTAGCGATTCCTTTTGAGCTTTGGTGCCATATTTTTCGATTTTCTCTGCATATTTTTGGCCAAGAACGTCAAAACAGCGGGCGTCTAATTTCTCATTCTCTGAACCGACCTGAGTCATATGCAGCGCATATGCACGTCCAGCAGGCAATCCTTGCTGAATACACAAATCCTGACCGAGTGAAGAATCGCATTTCTTTTGTGTTACCTGCCAGTGATCGCCGCTTTGCACAGAATTGAATAAGCACTGATCGTAGGCAGAGCGAATAGTTGTGCCTCTGGGGTAATTGCCAATGTTATCAGCAGGGACTTTGCTGGTGTCGATCCATTCTGCATTACTGGAGCCATTCCATGCACCCAAAGCATAAACCGAACCAATAAGTAAAAAGCCGCCAATCATCAGTTTGCGTAAAGGTGTCATTGAAGCTCCTGTAAGGCCATCGGGCGGCGACCACTATAACACAATAATTGTTTTGTTCAATATATCGAGGTGCGCATATAAAACAAATGGTGTGACCTGCCCGTATGGATTTACGGGACACATTTGCAACCAACCTTCGCCGCTTGCGGAATGACCGGGCTATGTCGCAGGATAATTTGGCATATGAGGCGGAAATTAGCCGGAGCTATCTGAGTCAGCTCGAAAAAGGGAAATTTCATGCCAGCCTAAAAATTATTGGACAACTTGCCGATGCATTGAAAGCTGATCCGATTGAATTTTTAAAGTCCACTAAGCAAAAGAAATAATATTGCTGCTCCATAAAATTAATCTCTAAGTTGCAAATACACTCAATGCACTAGTAATGGCTTGATTATTCAAGTCGGGCATTATGGGCGTAGCAGAGGATTTTCAGAATTTCCGAAACAACTATCTTATCCCTACTGATAAGATAGGCAGTATTTCATATCGCTACAAACGCATCACGAAACAGTTGAATATTGCCACGGGTGAAGCTCCTATTGCCGACGATGGTAAGAACCCCGCTGCTGTAGCGTTAGGGCGCTTAGGTGGTCAAAAGGGCGGCAAGGCCCGCGCAGAGAGCCTTGCCGCCGCAAAAAGAAAAGCGATTGCAAAAAAGGCTGCGACTACCCGTTGGAAGAATCATCAGAAAGATTAGGCAAATTTAGCTGCACGCCCTTACCTTTTTTTGGCAATATGTCATCCATCATGCGCATAAATTTGTCCCATTTGTTGCCGGTCTTGTTGAGGCAGGCTCTTTGCAATGCGATAACAGTGAACATCTGCTGTGCAAATAATTTTTCGCCATTCTCATCCAAAAGCATATGGTCTTTGCCTTTTTTCTTTCCGTCTATTCTGGGATTACGCTGCTTAAATTCAGCAGGAAGACCAGGCATCATTCTTTCATACATTAGGTCGTTGGTGTATTTGCTTACCACGCTGTATCTATTTTTTTGCATGCCGGGCCATTCCCACCCGCGAAGGCGATAGATATTCTCGTAGTATTCATCAGGAAATCGCTTGAACCACGCAGCAAGCTCCTTGCGCAATATTAAATCAAAATAGCTTTTCAGGCCATCGGCGGGTCGTAATTTTTGATAGCCGGTAGCTTCATCAACTAGGGCGGTAATACCAACGCGGGCAAAAGCTCTAAGTAAAAGTTCACACTGAGCCGCTACAATCGCATGGCGGGGGCTCAACTTATCCGCCATCTTATTGCGCGCTTCTAGCATTCCCTCACAAATATCTGCGAGCATTTCAGCGTTATATCCGTTTATTCTTATTCCCTTCCATCGCACCCTTATTGGCAAAAAGTGGTCCGCGCTTTTGTTCTTAAATATCAATTCTCTAAGGTTTTTATTGTTCAATAATCTGGTCATTCTGGATCCAGGTTTTTGACCGCTTTCAGGCAAACCTTCGTCCACTAGTCGAAGCGCCTCTTGCATTCCACGTCCTGATATTAGGCGCTGACCATCATGGGTAACATAGCAGGGAATGGAGATTATGCCCAAATCGAGCATACCCTCGCACAAGACTTCTGGAATGTCCCCCTTCCATCTGGCATCGGCCCCCTGTTTCGCTATCTCAGATTTTTTCTCGGGCGAAAGCGCCTTATCACGGGCTATTCCTCCATTTTTAGGCTTATCTGATAATTGATTCATGCTTGCTCCTTTGTGGTTTGTGCTTGACATTATATAACAACAAGCATAGAAGGAAAAGAATAAAATGCTTGCTATTATGTATTTGCAATGCAAGACCGCTCAAGTATGAAGGCAAGCCAGATAAAGCGGATGTAAGCACCTCATATGTCGAGCGCCAGAATCTCACCATGCGCATGAGCAACCGCCGCTTCACACGCCTTACCAATGCTTTCAGCAAGAAAATTGAAAATCATGCTCACGCACACGCAATCGCTTTGCACTTCATGTATTACAATTTCGGGAGTATTCATAAGACCCTGCGTGTTACCCCTGCTATGCAAGCGGGTGTCGCTGACCATGTGTGGTCGCTAGAGGAAATCGCAGCTTTAGTAAAATAGGAGGTGGTATGGATATAGGAACAATCTCAGTTGCCGTTTCGTCTCTCAAGACTGCGGGCGAAATCGCTAAGGGCCTTGTGGGACTCCGCGACGGTGCGATGATTCAAACTAAGGTTATCGAATTGCAGGGAGTAATCCTCGCCGCCCAAGGCAGTGCACTTGATGCCCAATCTGACCAACTGACGTTGTTGGACGAGGTACGCAATCTTAAAAAAGAAGTGGCTGATCTTAAAACATGGGAAGCTGAGAAAGAGAAATATGTACTCACCGATTTGCTGCCCAATTCCGGCAGAATGACGACAGTTTACGCTTATATTGAAAAAGATAAGGCGAGCACCCCCGAAAATGTGCATAAGCTTTGTGCTAATTGCTTCGATAGTGGAAAGAAATCTATCTTGCAGGGTGAGTCCCGCGTTCCGGGCATGCACAGGGTTTTGGCTTGCCACCATTGCGGGTCTGATCTTTACTTGAGCGGGGCTAGAACGCCTGAACATGCCAAGCCTCATCGCCGCAAATCATAAATTGAAACTGAGACACTACCCGAGATATGGATCAGCTGACTTCCAACTGCAGCCAATAGCATATGAGTACAGCCGTGTTATAGGTGAGTAGGAATGCGAGTAGATTTTTATAGCGAGACACGCTAAACAGCGGCGAATAAGGCGTTCAGGCGGTTGTTAGTCGGCCTCCCTGCCGCCATAGACAGCCAAATAATCTATATACCTAAATAGGTTATTTGCCTCTCTTTAATTCTTTCCCGCTATCGGCCAGTGGGGGCGTGGTTTGCGAGCGTTTATACTCCAAGCTTGAATATCAGGGAGCACGCAATTTGGTCGTTGCTAAGCAAGTATTCAGAACTCGCGGCAATCGAAGCAGCGGTCGTGTAAGCAACATTACTACAACCAGTGCTGGCATTGGCCTGTGCGGCAGATTTTGCGCTCGTGACGCGTCCGGTGCCAGGCTTTCCATCATCCAGCTTGGTGTCGATATTCCATGCCTCTTCGGGTTTTAATAATGCACCCACGCCGTTCGTTGGGCTGCTGATGTTGGGAAGCAGAAGAACATTACCATAATCACCATCAAAAAGCAGGGTGCTCGCAATAGGCGCTGTTCCTTGATATTGAATAATCCAAAATCCGCCATTCACTTTCGAAGCGGGGGAGTTGGGTGTGGTAAGCGAACTATTGTATGAATTGACAGTAACGGAATTCGAGACACCGGTATAGCTGCCTTCAATGAGCCCTGCATTGGCAAGATGCTGCCATGCGCGGTAAGGTTCGTGTGAAACGGAGGCGTTGTAGTTAATCATCCCATCGCCGTTACCATCGCATGTTGTGCTGTGTGGCCCCGTGCTGGAAACATTGTTGCCCGGGCAACCGCCCGCATCCTGAGACCAAAAGCTGGTGGCGTTCGCCAAATCGCCGGGTAACGCGAAATATTTGTCACGGAAGGTATAGACGCTTGTGCGCAAACGATTGGACTCAGTGATTGCAGCACGCAATTCCGCGGCGCGGATCAGGCTTTTTCCGGTAAGAATGCCGCCTACCAGCAACCCGAGGATCACCAGCACGATACTTAATTCAACAAGCGAGAAAGCGCTGCCAGATGCAGGATTAACACGGCGGATGTTACTCATGGGGCACCTGTAAAGCACGCTGCGCGGACGGTTTGTAGAATGGCATGGGAGCCTCTATTTTAGATCATGATTTTATGGCGGTCTATGTACAATTTATGAAGAAGGACTATTATCGCAATCCGCGTCACCCGCGAGTAGAAATGCGGGTGGATTTCTGGGATACCATCATTAGCATCTTTAACCTGTGGCGTCTGCGGTGATTGTTCATCGGCCACCGCTAGGAATTCTACCATGACCATCGACGTTTCCATCATCATCACGAGCTACAATGTCGAGCGCTATATTGAGCGGGCGGTGCGTAGTGCGTTGGTGCAGGCGGGGGTGCGGGTGGAGGTGATTGTGGTCGATGACGGCTCGACCGATGGGACATGGGAGCGGCTTGGTGCGATGGATGACCCGCGCATCACCCGGCTGCGGATGCCGGAAAATGGGGGCCCCGGTGCGGCGCGCAACATGGGGTTCGCGGCGGCAACGGGCGCGTGGATTGCGGTGCTGGATGGGGATGATGCACTGCTGCCCGGGCGGCTGGAGCGCTGCCTCGCCTGCGCGCGGGCCAGCCACGCGGATATGGTGGTCGATAACCTGATGCGGCATAACGAAGATGGGCAGGCCGATGCGCCGATGTTTGCGCCGCAACCCTTCGCGCGGCTGGGCAAGCTGACGCTGGCGCGCTTCATTCGCGGCACGTTATCGGTGTTTGGCGGGCATTCGCTGGGCTATCTCAAACCCGTTTTTTCGGCGGCGTTCCTGAAGCGTCACGGGTTGGCCTATGACACCAGCATCCGCATCGGCGAGGATTATTTTTTGCTCGCAGATGCGCTGGCGCTTGGCGGGGTGTGTGCGGTGGAGCCGTCAGTTGGCTATCAATATACGGTGCGAGCGGGGTCGATTTCGCACCGGCTCGACCTTGCGAGCGTGGAGCGGATGCAGACGCTCGACCAGCAGTTTATGGCGCGCCACCGGCTGGATGCGGTGGCGCAACGGGCGCAAACCATGCGCAGCTTTTTGCTGCGCGAGACGCATGCCTATACCCGGCTGATTATGGCGCTGAAGGCCCGTTCGCCGCGGATGGCGGCGCAGGCAGTGCTGGCCTGCCCAAGCGCGCTGCGGCATCTGCGCCAGCCCATCGGAAAACGATTACGGCGTGGGATGGCCGCCTTTAAACCGTTGTGAAAATCGCCCTGGGCGGCTACATACGGCACATCGCCTCTCACGCAACGGATGCACGATCATGAACCTCGCCCGGGCCTTCGCGGCCATGCACGCCACGCGCGATGACGCGCTGAGCCACCCGGTGGCGGTGGGATATGTGGCGTTGACAGTGCTTATCATGGCCTATTCGGCATTGTTTCCGGTGGTGCCGATCCTTGTTTTTCTGGTGCTGTGGCTGTCGCTGCTGCTGGTGAAAGGGCCGCAGCTGCTTCGCCCCACTCGCGCCACGCTGTGGGTGATGGCGCTGCCCGCGCTCAGCATGCTCTCCAGCCTGTGGTCGGACTATCCGGGCCGAACGCTCTACCTTGGCGCGGCGTTCATGGGGATGATGCTGTGCGTGCTCATCATCGCGCGCACGGTACGGTTTGCGGCGCTGGCGCAGGGGCTGGTGCTGGGCTGTGTCGCCACGCTGCTCATCACGCTCTATGCCAATATTTACGATGTGGATTTCACCAGCGGCACGGTGGCCCTGATTGGGTATTTCGGCTCCAAAAACACGGTAGGGTTTGTCGCGCAAGTTGGGGTGATCACCAGCATGGTGCTGCTCATTTCCAGCCACGGTTGGGTGCGGCGCTGCCTGCTGGGGCTGGTGCCGCTGCTGTTTAGTGCAGGCTGCCTTTATGCCAGCCGTTCCAGCAGTTCGCTCGTATCGCTGGCGGTTGTGATGGGCGCTATGCTGGCGCTTTACGCGCTGGTGCGCATAAAGCCGGCGCGTCGGTGGGCGGCGATTCGCTGGGCTGGGCTTCTCATGGCCGCGATGCTGGTGCTGGGCACGCAGCTGGGCGGGCAGGATGCACTGTTGAAAGCGCTGGGCAAGGATGCAACGCTGACCGGGCGCACCTATCTGTGGCAGGAGGGTATGCAGATCGGCCTGGAGCGCCCCCTGCTCGGCCATGGTTATGGCGCGTTCTGGGTGCAGGGCCAACCGCAGGCAGAGCGCTACTGGCGCGAATTCCACATCGCCAGCCGGGGCGGGTTTCACTTCCATAGCAGCTTCGTGCAGAGCTTTGTGGATCTGGGCGCAGCGGGGCTGGCGGTGACGGCGCTGCTGATCGTCCTGAATCTCTATGGCACGTTACGCCTCGCGCTGCGGCAGGATATGGCGCCGGAAGCGGCGCTGCTGGTTGGCTTTGCGGTGATGTTCGCCGTGCGTGCGCTGGTCGAGGTGGATGCGGGCGGACCGTTTGGGCTGGGCGTGCTGCTGTTTTACAGCATCCTGCCGCGGTTGGCGCTGACGAGGCAGGAACCATGAATTTGCGCGATTTGCAGTATCTGGTTGCGGTGGCAGACCACCAGCATTTCAGCAAGGCGGCGCAGGCCTGCCATGTTAGCCAGCCCACCCTGAGCATGCAGCTGAAGAAGCTGGAAGACTATCTCGGCGTGCAGCTGCTGGAGCGCAGCAACAAAAAGGTGATGGTGACGCCAATTGGCAAAATCGTCGTCGAGCGGGCGCGACGGATGATGCAGGAAGCGCACGCGATTGAACAGGTCGCCAAAGCCGCGCAGGACCCCTATAGCGGCGATTTTCGGCTGGGTGCATTCCCGACACTGGCGCCGTATTTTCTGCCGCGCATTGCACCGCTCATCCGCAAGAAGCTGCCCAAGCTGAAGCTGCTGTTGATCGAGGAGAAAACCGCGCAGCTGCTGGAGCGGCTGCAGGCAGGCACGCTGGATGCGGCGCTGGTGGCGCTGCCGGTGGAGAGCGACACACTCACCACCGCACCGCTGTTCGATGACCCGTTTCTGCTCGCCGTGCCGCTTGGCCATGCGCTCGCCAAGCGCCGCACCATCCGCCAGCATGACATCGAGGATGAGCCGCTGCTGTTGCTGGAGGACGGCCACTGCCTGCGCAACCAGGCGCTCGCCGTGTGCAGCCTGATCGGCGCATCGGAGCATCAGGATTTCCGCGCCACCAGCCTTGAGACCCTGCGCCAGATGGTGGCCAGCGGCGTCGGCATCACCCTCATCCCCGAGCTGGCGATGAAGAAAAACGACGGGATTGCCTATATTCCCTTCAGCAGCCCCACGGTCTCGCGCACCATCGGCCTCGCCTGGCGCAAAACCAGCGCCCGGCAACCCTGCATCGACCGGCTGGCCGGGCTGATGACGGGGCTTTCGGCGGAGTGACGCAAGCATACCCAAAGGGTTAACAAATCATTAATTTTTCTTGATGACGGCAGACGTGCTTGGTATGAATCGGGCCTGTTCACCCCCACCCACAGATTGCCACCGGATGACTGCGACCCCTTTGCTGAAACGTGACCCGCAGGCGCTGCTTGATGCGCGCATGAGCCGCCGCGCGTTTATTGCCAAGGGACTTGGCGGGGCGGCGCTCTTGATGGCGGCACCCCACTTCATCAGCACCGCGCAGGCGGCACTGCTGCACTCCCCTGCCCGCCGCATTGCGCTAAACAACCTGCATACCGGCGAGACATGCGCGCTGACCTACTGGGAGGATGGCGATTACCTGCCTGAAGCCATGGCGACCATCAACCGCGTGCTGCGCGACCACCGCACGAACGAGACCCACCCCATCGACCCGGCGCTGATGGATTTGCTGGCGGCGCTGCATCAGCGGCTCGAAACACGCCAGCCGTTCGAGGTGATTTCCGGTTACCGCTCCCCGGCCAGCAACGCGGCGATGCATGCGCAATCCTCCGGCGTGGCGGGCAAAAGCCTGCATATGGAAGGCAAAGCGATGGATTTACGCGTCGCCGACCGGGCACTCACCGCGGTGCATGCAACCTCAGTCGCAATGGGGCTTGGCGGGGTGGGGTATTACCCCAGCTCCGATTTTGTGCATGTCGATACCGGCCGCGTGCGGCGCTGGAGCGGGGCTTAATTCATCGCCAGTTTAACGCTATCCGACGAACGCGGTTGCGGGGTGGCCATGGCGGCGAGCAGGGCTTTGTCTTTGCCGTAAATGTCGCGGGTGAAGTGCGGGCGGCCGCTGCTATCGACCCAGCTCGTCCAATAGACCAGATGCACCGGCATCGGCGTGATTTTCACGGTTTTTGACGTAGCGCTATCGTAAGACGCATCGATTTTTGCTTCCGACCAACCTTCGCTTTGCAGCAGGAACTGGGTGAACGCCCTGGGATCGCCCAAACGCACGCAGCCATGGCTGAGGTCGCGATCACTGCGGGTGAATACGCCGCGGTTGGAGGTATCGTGCAGGTAGATATTATCCGAATCCGGAATCGTGAATTTCACTTTTCCAAGTGCGTTGCCACTGCCGGGATTCTGGCGGATGGCGTAGTTGAAATTGCCATGGCCGACGGATTCCCAATCAACCGCGGTCGGGTCCACCGCTTCGCCATTGCTGACGACGGTGAAACCGGCGCTGGCCAAATAGCCAGGGTTTTTGCGGATTTTCGGCAGCATTTCGTTCACCGCGATTTTGGCGGGCACGCCCCAGCTTGGGTTGAACACCACATCCGTGATGGCTTTGCTGAACATAGGCGTCGGGCTCGCGGTTTTGCCAACGACGACATTCATCTCCATCTGCTTGCCACCGGCGACGGCGGTGAGCTGGTAGCTGGGGATGTTGACGAGCACATAACGGTCGCCGAGGTCACGCGGCATCCAGCGCATGCGCTCCATGGTCATGGCGATTTGCTCGATGCGTTTGCTGACTGGCACGGCAAGCGCGGCCTGCGTGCTGGCGCCAAGCACCCCATCCGCCTCGATGCCGTGGCGCTGCTGGAATTGTTTGACGCCTTCGACAATCGCTTCGTCATAGGTCAGGCTGTCGGTGCTGGTTTTTTTCATGTCACCGGTGATGGTGAGCATCTCGCGCAGGGAGGCCACGCGGGCATCGCTCATGCCGGGCTTGATGGGCTTGCCGACGGTAAATTCCGGCCAGCCGCCGTTTTTGGCGATTGTCTGGTAATCGGCGAGCATGGTTTTCATGGTCGCATAGGGCGCGGCTTGCGGGGTCAGGCTGGCGAGGTAGCCCGCCGTGTCGCGCGTCGCGGCGGCGGCGGTGAGCATGGCGGCCTGTTCAGCAGTGGAAAGCGCGGCGATGCCGGTGTTGGCTTGCGGGCGCACAGTGCCGCGATTCATGGTCGTGGCGTAACGCAGCACGGCGTTGCTCATCAGCATATCCAGCCCAACGCGGCGCGCGGTGGCTTGCTCCGCCGTGCCGCGCGGCATGCTGTGCAGCGTGCGGATGGTGCGGGCGGCGAACAGGTTCGCATCCAACCCCTGCTCGCTGGCAGCGGTGATGACATCCAACGCCTTACGGGCGCGGCGGGTCAGGCCGGAGGAATCCACCCACAGCAGCTGGTTGCCGTTCGCGCTATACACCTCACGCAACGCCTCGGTGCGGATAGTAGTATCGGCGATGGTGACGCTTGGTTGCTTGAGCGACTGGGCGAGATAGGCGCTGGTGGTATCGGCATCGTCGCCGGCGACCGCATATTGCGTGGCGACAATGGCAAGCGCTGCAATGGCAACGAAGCCGCGCGCGAAGGTGGCGAATTTAGAGGAGTGCCGTAACATAAAACTACCCAATCGTTAGAATGCCTATGAGGCCATTCTATCGCGGAAGGGTTAAATAAGTTTTAAGCGGCTAACGCGCGGCGCGCAGATGGGCCAACGCCAGGAGTTTACTGGCTTCCACGGCGGGCTGGTCGAAGGCATTGATGCCTAAAAGATGCGCCGTGAACATAATTTCGAGCGAGCCGTGCATGAGCAATGCCCCGAGCGTCATTTCGTTGAGCTTAGGGATCGCAAAGCTGCGCAGCGGGGCGCCGCTTTGAATGAGGGTGGTATTGGTGGCAAGCTGCTCAGCCATCAGCAAATCGCCCAGCGTATGGCCGACGAGATAGGCCAGCCGCGCATCCGTCTCGCCCGGAAACTCGATGACGGGCCCCTGCCCTTTGCTCTCCTCGACGATGAGGGCGGTGAAGAGCTTGTCCTTGGGCCCATCGAGATAAAGCTGCAGCTGGCTGTGCTGGTCGGTGACGCCGCGGCTGGGCACGAGCGTGCTGGCGCGGTCGCATTTGCCCAGGCTCTCGCCCCAGCACTGGCGGAACCAGCCCGCAAACCCGCCGAGGCGGTCGCAATAATGCATCAGCACCTGAATGCTGACCTGCTTTTCGCTGAGCGCGAGGTGGAGCGCGGCGCTCTCGGCCGCATCCTGCGCACGCACGGCAGCGGCACCGGCGCGCAGCGCGCGGATATCGAGGCCAATGGCGGCGGCTGGAATAAGGCCAACGGCGGAAAGGATGGAAAAACGCCCGCCGAGATCCACATCATGCGCCAACAGGCGGAAGCCGTGAGTGGTGGCAAGGCGATGCAGCGGGTTGTCATTGGGAATGGTGATGACGAAGAAATGCGCCGCATAATCCGCCACCGCGCGGCGTGCATGGGCAAGGAAAACGCCCAACGCCGCCAGGGTTTCAACCGTGTTACCGGATTTGCTGATGACGAGAAACGCCGTGTCGCGCCAGACGAGGCTATCGAGCAATGCAGTGAAGCTATGCGGGTCGATGTTATCGACAAACCGCAGCGTAAGTAGCCCCGGCGCGCGGATGCTGGCAAGCGCCTCGCCGCTGAGGCTGGAGCCGCCCATGCCAACCACCACCAGCGTGCTGAAGCGGCCAGCGATATGGGCGGCGATGGCGTCAATCTCGGCAAGGTCATCGCTGCGGGTCGGCAGTGCGAGGATGGGTGCAGCTTCGCGTGGTGGGTTGGCGAGCAGCCCGGGCTGCGCGGCGGCAAGCGATGCGCGCCAGAAATCATACCGCCCACGGTTCGCGCCATGCACGCCGACGGCGTCCTCGAAGGCGGTGTCGATGGTTTGGGTGTAGAGTCCGTGGGTCACTTAGGCCGCCTGCGATGGGTTCGATTGGTGCCACTGGTAGGCGGAACGGACGATCATTTCAATATCGGTGTGCGCAGGCGCCCAACCGAGCGCGGCGCGCGCGGCGCTGGCGTCTGCCACCAAACGGGTGGGGTCGCCCGCCCGGCGCGGCGCAAACCGGTGCGGCACGGGATGGCCGATGCGCGCGAAACACTGCAGGATATCGCCAATCGAGGTGCCGATGCCGTTGCCGAGATTATAGGCCGCGGATGGCGCGCCGCGGAGCAACGCTTCCACCGCGCGCACATGGGCCGCAGCCAGGTCGCTGACATGGATATAATCGCGGATGGCGGTGCCGTCGGGCGTGTCGTAATCATTGCCGAAAATTTCCAGCGGCGCAATGCGGCCAAGGCTGGCAAGGCAGGCGCGCGGAATCAGGTGCGTTTCCGGGTCATGCGCTTCGCCGATGTCGCCATCCGGCGAGGCCCCGGCGGCATTGAAATAACGCAAGGCCATAAAGTTTGGGCCACCGGCGGCGGCGAAATCGCGCAGCAGCTGCTCGAACATCAGCTTCGACCAGCCATAGGGGTTTTTCGGCTGGCAGGGATGGGATTCATGGATCGGCACCGCCTGCGGCTCGCCGTAGACCGCCGCCGTTGAGGAAAACACGAACGCGCGCACACCGCCGATGGCAAGGGTGCGCAGGAAGCGGATTTTTTTGGCAAGGTTATTGTCGTAGTAATGCAGCGGATCACTCACGGAAGCGCCGACTTCGATGGAACCGGCAAGGTCGATAACAGCGACGATGCCATACTCCGCGATGGTGCGCGCGACGGCCTCACCATCCGACACGCAGGCGCGCACCAGCGGGCCAAAACGCACGAAATCGGCATGGCCGGCGGAAAGATCATCCAGCGTGACGGGGGTGTAACCGGCCGCCGCCAGCGCTTTGCAGACATGGGCGCCGATATAGCCAGCGCCACCGGCGACGAGGATTGCCTGTGCCATGCGGCTAGTAAGCGCCACGGCGCTTGAGCAGCGCGGGCACGGTTTTGCACATGATCGCCACATCGTGCCAGAGCGACCAGTTGCGCACATACCAGCTATCCATCTGCACGCGCTGGTCGTAGGTCACATCGTTGCGGCCGCTGACCTGCCACAGGCCCGTGATGCCGGGGCTGACGCGGTAATAATGGGCGATGTCGTGGGCATATTTCGCCACTTCACCGGCAACGATCGGGCGCGGGCCGACGAGACTCATCTCGCCTTTCAGCACGTTGAACAATTGCGGCAATTCATCGAGGCTGGAGCGACGCAGGAACGCACCAAAGCCGGTGATGCGCGGATCGTTCTTCAGCTTGTGATCGGCCTCCCACTCGGCGCGGGCGGTCGGGTTTTCGGCCAGATGCTGGGCGAGAATAGCCTGCGCGTTATGCACCATCGAGCGGAATTTGAGGCACTGGAACACCGCGCCTTTTTTGCCGATGCGGGCATGGCCGAAGAACACCGGCCCGCCATCGCGCTTGGTGAGCACGGCAAGTGCCAGCATCAGCGGGCTGATGAGCAGCAGCAAGGTGCCCGAAACGGTAATATCGAACAGGCGCTTCACCAGCCGCGGCAACGGCTGTTCGAGGCCGCTGCTATAGGTCAGCAATTTCACGTCGTGGCTGAAGAAATATTGCGGCACCATGTCGAGCACCGGCAAATGGCGGCGCGGCGGCGAGATGGAAAACGGCACCGAATCGCGCGTCAGCTGGGCGATGGGCTGGGTGGCCTGATCGAATTCCGTGCCATCCAGCGCGATGACGACGTAATCGACCTCATGCTCGGCACACAGCCGCTCCCACGAACGGCCCGCCATCAGGAAGGCTTCCGGCAGGTTGGCGATGCGGGCGGTGATGTCGTAGCCAAGCCCGGTTTCCGATTGCAAGGCGGCGCTGGTGTCAGCGGCCGTTTGCCCGTTGCCGACAAGCATGGTGGCGACCCGCCAATGGCCGCTGCGGCGCAGCAGCGCACGGTAAAGCCCGCGCATGGCGAGGATGCCGACGCAGGCAAACATCCACCCGGACATCAGCCACAGGCGTGAAAATTCGTTCTTCGCGGCGAATTGCAGGAAGCCATCCACCAGCATGGCGATGGTGAGTGCGGTGATGACGTTTTTCAGCTCCAGCCAGAAATTCATGCGCACGCGGTAGTGGCCCTTGTGCTGGAACCAGACCAGCGTGATCGCGGCAACGCTGAGCAGGCCGATGGCGCGCATCGAGGTCATGCCATAAAAGGGGCTTGCCATTTCGCGGCCGTAATAGAGGCTGTTGATGAGGGCCGCCATGCTCCACGAGCAGAGGAAGCCGGCCAGCAGCGCCAGCATATCTGTCGCCAGATAGCCGCGCAGCACATGGTTGAAACGCCGACGCGGCGCGCCCTGAATGGGGGTGAGCGACGCCGAATCCAGGGCCTCGCTATTGGCATGCGATTTGGGCTGCGGCCCCATAGGCTTCCACTCCGAAGGTTGCGATACTACGCTTCACGAGGGGCGCAGACCGCACCGCTCATACCTGAAATGCTGCAGTGCAGCCACAATAATTTGAAGAAAAAGAGGATCGCCGCCAAGTAATCGGCCTGCCGGGAGCCAAAATCGATTTAACCAGTAGCGTCGCGGCGGCCCATCGTTTATGGAATGGCGGGTGGAAGTGAACCGGCCGGGGACTGAATATGCACGTTATTTCAATGCTGAAGCGCGGATAACCGGCCATGCGTATCCTCTACCTCACCCATGACCTTGGCGATGCGATGACGGCGCGGCGCGTGCAAATGCTGCGCGCCGGCGGGGCGAGCGTGCAGATTGCCGGTTTTCGGCGGGGGGACGCGCCAATTCAGATGATAAACGGCAGCGAAGTGACGGATTTTGGCCGCACCCATAATGGGCGGTTTGCCCAGCGGGTGCTGGCGGTGCTGCGGGCGCTGGTGCTGCTTCACCGCCACCGCGCACTGTTTGCACAGGCGGATATGATCCTCGCCCGCAACCTTGAAATGCTGGCGCTGGGCGTGCGTGGCCGGGCGTTTAGCGCAAAACCCGTGCTGGTCTATGAATGCCTCGACATTCACCGGCTGATGCTGGGCACAGGCCTAATCAGCAAGGCGTTGCGCGGGCTGGAACGCTGGCTATGCAGACGGGCGGCGATGGTGTTGACTAGTTCACCTGCTTTTATCCGGGAATATTTCACGGGGCGGATCGCCGCGCCGCTGAAGCTGCTGGAAAACAAGGTCTATACGGATGATGCGCCGCTGCCGTTGGCGCGCGTCGCCGGGCCGCCATGGCGCATTGGCTGGTTTGGCGTGATCCGCTGCGCGAAAAGCTTGGCACTGCTGTGCGGCCTTGCCCGCGCCTGCCCGGGGCTAGTGGAGGTGGTGATCCGCGGGCGGCCCGCCTATGACCAGCTGCCGGATTTTAATGAAATCGTCGCCCAGACGCCGGGGGTGACGTTCCACGGCCCATACCAAAGCCCGCAGGATCTCGCGGAAACATATGGCGATGTGCATTTCACCTGGGCGATCGATATGTTCGAGGAAGGGTTGAATTCGGCCTGGCTGCTGCCCAACCGAGTCTATGAAGGCGGGCTGTATGGCGCGGTGCCGCTGGCTGCGCACGGGGTGGAAACGAGCCGGTTTATCCAGCAACTGGGCATCGGCGTGACGCTGGATGAGCCCAAGGATGCGTTCCTGAAAACCTATTTCACGCAGCTGAACGCCGCCGATTACCACGCGTTGCAAGCGCAGGTGGCCGCGGTTGGGCGAGATGCCTGGGCTTGCAGCACGGCGGATTGCATGGCGCTGGTGGCCGCCCTCGCCGCTTTGCACAACCCGCACGGAGCCGCGTGATGGCCCAGCTGCTCACCATCATTCCCTGCCTGAACGAGGCCGCGACGATGGAGCGGCTCATCACCTATTTGCTTGGCGAACGCGCGCGCTGCGCGATGCGCATCGTCGTCAGCGATGGCGGCAGCACGGATGGTACGGTGGAGATTGTGCAACGGCTGGCGGCGGTGCACCCTTGCGTGACCTATCTGCCCAACCCCAAACGCATCCAAAGTGCGGCGGTGAATGCGGCGGTGGCGCTCTATGGGCAGGATGCGGATTACCTGCTGCGCATCGACGCGCATGCCGATTACCCGCCCGGTTTCTGCCGGGATTTGGTGGATGAAGCAGTGCTGACCGGGGCCGATAGCGTGGTGGTGGCCATGCGTACGGTGGCGCCAAGCGGGTTTGCCGCAGCGGTCGCCGCGGCGCAGAATTCGCCACTGGGCAATGGCGGCTCGGCCCACCGCTCACGCCCGGGTGATGGCCAGTTTGTCGATCACGGGCACCATGCGTTGATGCGGGTGGCCGCCTTCCGCACGGTCGGTGGGTATGACGAGAGCTTCAGCCATAACGAGGATGCGGAGCTGGATATGCGGCTGCGCAAAGCGGGTTTCCGCCTGTGGCTGACGGGAAAAACATCGCTCGATTATCACCCGCGCGGCACGGTGGGTGGGCTGTTTCGCCAATACCGCAACTATGGCCGCGGGCGGGCGCGCACCTTGCTGAAACACCGCGCACGGCCACGTTTGCGGCAGTTGCTGCCGGTCGCCATTGCGCCATGCCTTGTGCTTGCGCCGCTCGGCGGGCTGCTGCCGCTGCTGCTATGGGCGCTGCTGTGCATGGGCTATGGCCTGCTGCTCGCCATGCGCGCACGGCGGCCGCTGATCGTGCTTTCCGGCCCGGCGGCGATGGTGATGCATGCGGCCTGGTCGCTCGGTTTCTGGCAGGCGCTGATGGAGCATCAACGATGAGCGCGGTCACGATTGCCATTTGCACTTTCCGGCGCGCCCATATCGCGCAGACGCTGGGCTCGCTGGCGCTGCTGGCGGTGCCCGCACAATCAAGCATCGAGGTGCTGGTGGTCGATAATGACGATACGCCAAGCGCCCAAACGCTGGTGGAGCAGGCCTTCGCCGCGCTGCCCTTCCCTGCCCGCTACCTGCATGCCCCGGCGCGCAATATTTCCCTCGCCCGCAATGCCTGCCTTGCGCACACGCGCACGCCGCTGCTGGCATTTATCGATGATGATGAAACCGTGCAGCCGGGCTGGCTCAGCGCCATGCTGGCACAGCAGGAGCGCACGCAAGCGGCGGCGGTGCTTGGGCCGGTGAACGCCATTTACCCCCCCACCTGCCCGGTATGGATGCGGCGTGGGGATTTTCACTCCACACGGCCCGTCTGGGTGGATGGCACCATCCGTACCGGCTACACCGGTAACGTGCTGCTCAACCTTGCCCACCCGGCGCTGCAGGGCCTTCCGTTCGTGCTGGAACTTGGAACCAGCGGTGGCGAAGACACGATGTTTCTGGGCACCCTAGTGACGCGCGGCGGCACTATTGCTTATGCGCCCGATGGCATTGCTGAGGAGCCGGTGACGACCGATCACGCACGGCTGGGGTGGCTGCTGAAACGCCGGTTCCGCTCCGGCCAGACCCATGCAATGCTGCTGGGCGGCGGGCTGAAACTCGGCGCAACCGCATTGGCTAAAGCCTGCGCCTGTGCAGGGATCGCCCTCGCCCATGCATTCAGCCCGGCACGCATGATACACTGGCTGCTACGCGGCACCTTGCATGCAGGGGTGGTGACGCAGGTTATCGCGGGTTGGTGCGCCAAAAGGCAATTTCCTCGCGGATAAAGCGGCGCTGCATCCACCCGCTGATGCCGATGCCAAGCATCGCCAGCAGCATCGCCATGAACACCTGTTCATAATTGGAGAGCGCATGACTCGCATCCACCAACGCATACAGGCCGATGCAGATGGCGGTAGTGATGACCGGCAGCACAAAAGTCGCGAGGTAATCGCGCGAGCGGCAGCCGATCAGCGGCAGCACCAGCCGCATGCTGCGCGGGGTGTAAAGCAGCATCGCCACGCTGAACGACACCGCCACCGCCGCTAACCCGAACCAGCTGGCGACAAACAATGCCGTCAGCCACAGCAGCCCAAATTCCACCGTGCTGCGCAGCTCAAGCTCTGTGCGCCCCATAACGAGGCGCACCGTGCCGCACAGCCCCGTTACCGCCTGCACCGCGCTGCCCAGCGCCGCCAGCATGAACACATGGCCCGCCATATACCATTTCGCGGAAAGCAGGATGGTGAAGATCGGGGTATGCGCCACGGCGATCATGCCGATGGCGGGAAAAATGATGGTGGCCAGCAACCGCGTCAGGATGAGAAAGGTGCGGCCGATGAGCGGCTTATCGTCGCGCAGGCTGGTCAGCTGGGCATAAAGCACATATTGCAGCGGCCCGCCGACCAGCATGATCGGCAGGCGCACGAACTGGAATGCCATGGAATAAATCCCCACCGCCACCGTATCGATAATTTTGCCGACGATGAGATTATCCGACGAGCGGCTGAGGAAGCTGAAGAGGTTCACGCTCAGCACATCGCGGCCGAAACGCACATGCTGCTTTACGCCCGAGAGGTCGAACTGGGCGGCAACGCGAAAGGGCGAGAGCAGATAACTCATCACCAGTCGCACGAGGAAGAAGAGCAGTTGCTGCACCACCAGCGCCCACACCCCGGCACCATGCATCGCCATCAGCAACGCTGCGCCGATGCTGAAGAAAATAGCCGTAATCTCGATAGCTGCGATGGTTTTGAATCGCTGGCTCTGCTGGAGCGCGGCGCTGGGAATGCAGAGCAGCGCTTGCAGCCAGATCACCAGCGAGAGCGAAGCAATGATCGTCGTCAGGTGCGGCTCGCCAAACAGCATGGCAACCAGCGGCGCGCTGAGTGCCAGCAGCACCATCAGCAGCAGGCCAAGGCCCGCGGATAACCAGAAATAGGTCGACCAGATTTTTTTCTCGCTCAGTGGCGTACGCACGAGCGACATGCCGATCCCCGCATCGGCCAATGTCATCGCCAGCGCGATGAACGGCATAGCGATGCCGATGAGGCCGTAATCCTCGACCGATAACAAGCGCGAGAGGATGGGAATGGCAAAAAATTGCGTCAGCAGCCGCAGCATGCTGACCGAGGACATGGTCACCGTGCCCATCACGATCTTACGCAGCGACATGGCACCCCTTCCCGCCCGCCACCCGATTGGCGATGCGGCGCAGTGCGGACATGGTCGCCGGAAGGGTCATCGGTGCGCCTTGCATGGGTGAAACGCAGGCGGATAGCCGCGCGCGGGGTTCGTTGCGATATAGCGGCGATGGGGGCAAGTATCAATCACTAGATATGTAGCACTCCCCTGCCTGGGCATGCCTGCTACGCAAATCCCTATGGAAATAAGTACGTTTCGGTTGTAGGAACGGGCGTGCCCCTTATTCAGAAAGCCCTGCTTTGACCCGTATTTCACTCATTATTTCGACCTTCAACCGCGCCGCGTCGCTGGAAAAATCGCTGCCGACCATTGAAGCGGCGGTCGCCGCATCGCCGCAAGTGCCGGTTGAAATCATCCTGGTGGATAATGGCTCAACCGACGCCACGCCCCAACTGCTCGCCGCGTGGAAAGCGCGGGTGACGTTTCCGGTGATTGTCATCCGCGAAATGCGGCCGGGCGTTTCCTGCGGGCGCAATGCGGGCATGCGCGCCGCGACCGGTGATATTTTCGCCTTCAGCGACGATGACTGCCACCTGAACCCGGATTTCTTCAGCGCCATGGCGCGCTGCTATGCTGCCGATACCACCCCCGTGCTACGCGGCGGCCGGGTGGATCTGGGCACCAGCGACGACATCGCCTTCAGCATCAAAACCCTCGACGAAACGGTGCGGATGGACGGGCGCAGCTTCCCCGGCGGGTTCCTGATGGGCGCCAACATGGCCGTCACCCGCACCATCGTCGATCGCATCGGCTATTTCGACGAACGCTATGGCGGCGGCGCGATTTTTCCGGCGGCGGAAGATGCGGATTATCTCTACCGCGCGTTCCTCGCCGGGTTTGTGGTGGAATATACGCCCGAGATTATTGTTCACCATTTCCATGGCCGCAGCGACATCGCGACCATCAAAAAGCTGAATTACGGCTACCATATCGGCAACGGCGCGCTGTTTGCGAAGAATATCACGCGGCTGAACCTGCTGCGCCATTTCATCTGGAGTTCGCGCCAGATGGTGCGCGAAATCTTCGGCGGGCCGCTGATGTATCCGCCCCTTGGCCTCACCTACCGCGACGCGTTCGTGGGCAACCTGCACGGCATGGCGCTTTATGTGAAGCACTTGGTTGGGCGACGTCAAAAATAGTGGTGCACAGCAACGTGCATCCCTGTTATAGCCGTTCGGGATTAGAGTCGATTTGCGTTTCAACACCCCCGCATTGTCACCCCGGGCCTGTCCCGGGGTCTGGCCGTGTGGCTGGGCTGGATGCCGGGACAAGCCCGGCATGACAAGCTCTGGGAATGAATCTCGTATCAATGTATCACACTGAGAAGGATCTTGTAGTGGCGACCACATCATTCCCTAAAGTACGCAAAGCTGTTTTCCCCGTTGGCGGGCTGGGCACGCGGTTTTTACCGGCGACCAAATCCATGCCCAAGGAAATGCTGCCGGTGGTCGATAAGCCGCTGATTCACTACGCATTCGAGGAAGCGCGCGCGGCGGGCATCGAGCAGTTTATTTTCGTCACCGGCCGCAACAAACACGCGATCGAAGACCATTTCGACCATATGTATGAGCTGCAAAACCATCTCAGCAAGAAAAACAAAGCGCATGAGCTGGAGCAAACCAGCAACTGGCTGCCCGAGCCCGGCAATGTCTGCTTCACCCGCCAGCAGGAGCCGCGCGGGCTGGGCCACGCCGTGTGGTGCGCCCGCCACCTGATCGGCGACGAGCCGTTCGCGGTGATCCTCGCCGATGACATGGTGCATGCGCCCACGCCCTGCCTCGCCCAGATGGTGAAGGCCTATGACAAAGCCCGCGGCAATATTCTCGGCGTGATGGATGTGCCGCGCGCCAAAACATCGAGCTACGGGATTGTCGATATCGATACGACCGCCAAAACGCCGGATAAGCGGCTGGTGGCGGCCAAGGGGCTGGTTGAAAAGCCGGCGCCGAAGGATGCGCCGTCGACTCTTTCCATCATCGGCCGCTATATTTTGCAGCCGGAGATTTTCGCGATTCTCGATAAACAAAAACCCGGCGCCGGCGGCGAAATTCAGCTGACCGATGCCATCGCCAAAATGATCGGCAAGGACGATGTGTTCGGCTACCGCTTCGACGGCGTGCGCTACGATTGCGGCTCGCTGGTTGGGTTTGTCGCCGCCAACGTCGCCTACGCGCTCGACCGCAAGGAAATCACCGCCACCATGGCGGAGGAACTGAAGCAGGTCTTCGCCCGCGCGGGGATTACCGTCTAGAGGCGCCGGAGGGGGCTTTGGCCACCGGATACATACACCTTCCCGGCACATGAGCTGTCACGCATGGATCGCACAGGAAACATTTACAACTTAGTGAAAAGGTTTTTACTCCCAAGATGCCCCCCAGGTAAAACTATGACTCAGAATATGGTAACTATTCACATTAAATTGCTCGATGAGGGATTTGAAACCGCGAAGCGTGCGCAAGCACTGGTTCTTGGTAATGATGCATACAAAATCTTGCTTCCTGCAGATTATGACCCGGAAGACGAAAAATGGGAATTTGCACCAGGTGACATCGTGCGGTGCGAGTTACAGCATGAAGGGTGGCCTATTCCTATGCTCATCGCCGTAGAAAAACTTAGTTAGAGCAATGCAATCTGACAGCAAATCGTTCGGTTCATTAGGATGTCGATGAGCAATATAATAAAAGCGCATGTCGAGTTATTAGATGAAGGTACCGGCACTTTGCGTGAGGTAGACCTCACGCCTCTAGACAATGGATTGTACCGACTACAAAAACCCCTAACGTATGATGCTGAAGACGAATCATGGGCATTTCTTCCTGAATCTATCGTCGCATTAGAGGAAATAACATTAGACGATGGAACGAAAGGATTGCTTGTCCGTCATCCCGACCCCAATGCCATACGCATTCATGTCGAAGGCACTTCAGAAAGCATTTTTTGGATACATCGGACGAATGCGCTTCATCTCGGCGATGGGCTATACACAATTTTGCCAACACCACATTACCGAGTAGACCATCACTGGAAGTATGCGCCCGGCACTATGGTCCGACTAAAAACCATGCACTTTCATGGCTTTTCTTTCCTTGTGCCTTTTGAAGAAGTAACCATCTGATCGGTTAAATACCCGATATGAAACAATCTGCATAAGGCCACACCAACCAAAGCGCCACCCGTCTAAATCCGCTGATACGCGTCCTCGAAGCGCTGGATGTCGTCCTCACCGAGATAATCGCCGGTTTGGACTTCGATGACGATTAAATCCTCCGCTTCGCGGTTTTCGAGGCGATGGGTGGTGCCGGCGGGAATGTGGGCGGATTCGTTCTTGCCCAGCACTACCACATCACCATCACGCGTGACGGTGGCGCGGCCTTTGACCACCACCCAATGTTCGCAGCGGTGCTGGTGCGACTGCATGGAAATTTTTCCGCCGGGGATGATGCGCAGCTTTTTCACCTGATGATCCGCGCTGCGGTCGATGGTGACATACCCACCCCACGGGCGGTGGGCAAAGGAGGTCAGGTGCGTGTCCGGTAGCGCCGAAGCGCGCATGGCGGCAAGCAGGGTTTTTACCTCTTGCATGCGCTCTTTCGGGCCAACCATGACGGCGTTATCCGCCGCGATGACGACCATATCGCGCAGGCCAATGGCGGCGACCAGTGCATCGCCGCTGCGGATATAGCAGCCGCTCACATCATGGGTGATGGCACGGCCGATGCAGGCATTGCCATGCACATCCTTGGGCGACGCGGCATCGAGCGCAACCCATGAGCCAAGGTCGCTCCAGCCCATATCCACAGGCATCGCTGCACCATGACTGGTATGTTCCATGACGGCATAGTCAAAGGATATGCTTTGGCATTCGCCCATCAAAGCTTCATCAAAATGAATGAACGTATGACCACTGGATTGTGAATCATGGATGCGCTTGATGATATCGAACATGGCCGGGGCATGGGTGGCGCATTCGGCAAGAGCGGTCGCCGCTTCCATGACGAACATGCCGCTATTCCAGCCATAGCCACCCTCGGCAAGATAGGCGTGCGCGGCGTCGGCATTGGGCTTCTCGATAAAGCGGCCGATGCTGTGCAGCCCCGCATGGCCGGCGAGCGGCGCACCGAGCTTGATGTAACCATAGGCCGTTTCCGGCGCATCCGGCGTGATAGCGAAGGTGACGAGCCAACCATCCTGCGCGGCGGTGGCGGCGGTTTCGACTGCGCGCAACAATGCCGCGGGCTGCGTGATCTGGTGATCGGAGGGCATGACCACCATCACGGCGTTGGGCGCGCGGGTGGAGGTGATGTGGAATGCCGCCAGCAGCACGGCAGGCGCGGTGTTGCGGGCGACGGGCTCAACCAGAATAGTTGCATCCGCACAGCCTATGGCCGCGAGCTGCTCGCTGACGAGGAAGCGGTGATCCGCGCTGCACAGGATGATGGGAGCCGCGAAACGGGCGCGGTCCGCAACGCGCGCCAGCGTGGCCTGAAATAAGCTCAACCCGCTATCATCGAGACACAGAAATTGCTTTGGATAATCGACTTTCGAAAGCGGCCAGAGGCGCTCCCCGACACCACCGGCGAGGATGACCGGGATCAGCGCGCACTCAGCCATTCGCCGCGGCCGCGCGCTTATCGAACTTGGTGGCAAAATGGATGAAGTGACTGGTCTTCATAATCTCGACCGCCATATCGGCGATTTGCTCAAGGTTTTTGGCGACCAGCAGAATATGCGTCTCATCATCCGCCGAGGAATGGTGGGCGTGCAGATGCAGCAGGATCGCGCGGTAGGACTGCTGGACAGTGGCGCCGTGCTTCAGCAGTTTCTCAGTTGCTTCCGGTGCGTAATCAAGCACCTGGGCAAGGCTGAGCGGCAGCATCGCGCTGAGCGAAGCGATGGCGGTGGCCAGTTCGGCCTTGACCGCACCATCGAGCGGATGGGCGACGCGGCTGAGGCGCTTGGCGCAGTTTTTGATTTTATCCGCCGCGCGCTCCAGCGTCCCGGCGATTTTAACGGCGGCGAGCGTGAAGCGCAGGTCCTCGCCCATTACGGTGAATTTATTGATGATGGCGGCGACGGTAGAATCCACCCGCAGCTCATCTTCGTTGATGGTTTTATCGATCGCTTTGGCGCGGGCGAAGGACTCGGGATCCGCTACTTCCAGCGCATCCGGCAGCAGGGCGATGAGTGCTTGCGCGCCCTCCCCCATCGCGGTGAGCAGGGCGAATAGCTGCTTGAGGGATTCGTCCATCCCCTTGAAGGCATGATTGTCGAAACGGATCATCGCATGCGTTACCTTGTTGGTTTCCCCAACCATACGGCCAATAACGGCGTTAGTATAGTGGTTACGGCGAAAAAATCGCGTGTTTGCGCATGATCGGCGCACGACTGTCACCCGCTTGCATGAATGGTGCTTCCCTTTAGGCCGCTAACAGGCTATGGCTGCGGCTATGCCAAGGAAACCCATCCTGTTCATCGCGCCGACCCGCATTGGCGACGCTGTGCTTGCTGCGAGTTTGCTGCGCCATATTCAGCAAACGCAGCCGGATGCTAAAGTCACCATTGTCACCAGCGCCCTCGCCGCACCGCTTTATGCGGGTTACCCGCAGCTGGACCGCATTATTCCCATCGTTAAAAAGCCCTATAACAAGCACTGGCTGGAAGTGTGGAAATACACGGTCGGCACACGTTGGGACGCGGTGTGGGACATGCGCGGGTCGATCATCAGCTATGTCGTCAGCCGCCGCTTGCGCCACACTTACGTGCCGCCAAAGGAAA
Organism: Pseudomonadota bacterium; assembly: GCA_040384265.1. Taxonomy (GTDB): domain Bacteria; phylum Pseudomonadota; class Alphaproteobacteria; order Rickettsiales; family UBA3002; genus QFOX01. The sequence goes on from JAZKJM010000001.1 coordinate 206,864, forward strand.
TTGCGCCCAAAGTAGTTCAATATCAAAAAGCCTTCGGTCTTCCGTCGCTGCCGCCGCCGGTCCTGTGGCCGACCGCTGCCGATACGCAAGCCGCCACGGCACTGATGGCGGACAAGGTAAACTATCTCATCCTCGCGCCAATCGCCAATTGGGCGCCGAAGGAATGGCCGATCACCGCGTTCATCGCATTGGCGGAACTGCTGCTGAACGGTGCCTGCGCGGGCTATCGTCCGGTGATTATCTGCGCGGGCCACGAGCGCGAGCGGGCGCAGCCCCTGCTCGACGCCCTCGCCGCCTACGACCCGCTCGACCTGACGAACGGCGACGCGCCGCTGCTGACGATTTATGCCTGTATGGAGCGGGCGCATGGCTTCATCGGCAATGATTCCGGGCTGATGCATATGGCCGCTGCGGCAGGCATTCCCACCCTTGGCCTGTTCGGCCCCACCCCGGCGGATGTTTACCAGCCATGGGGCAACACCGCCAAAGCCCTGCGCGCGCCGGATAACGACATGGCGCAACTGATCCCCGAAGCTGTGGCGCAGGTGTTCGAAGGTATGTTGCCGCCGCGGGGATAAAGCCCACTTCTTTCGGCTCCACCTAATTTCTCCACATCCCCTCACCCGTCATGCCGTCGCATGACGGCATCCATCTTGGCAACGGGTACAGATGGACCCCGTCATCCGACGGGGTGACAGCTAGAGGCCTTGGAAACATCCAAAAAAAAGAAAACCCACCCGGTTTCCCGGATGGGCTTTGTGCGAGGTCGCTTGGGCTGTTGTTAGAGGACTGGTTTGGCGACCACTTGATCGATACGGGCGTTTTCGCCGTGTTGGGAGGAATCGAGGCCATGGCCCTCGGCGTCCATGCCCACCCGGATCGGGATGAACAGGCCGACGAGCTTCACAATCACGATGGTGCCGATGAAGGAGAACGCTGCAACGGCAACCACGCCGATGACGTTCGCCATGAACAGGCCGGTTTCGCCGGAGACGAACAGGCCTTCCACCGTCACCGTATCCGGGTTGACGGCTTTGCTGGCATACAGCCCGGTCAGGATGGCACCGCAGACACCGCCCACACCGTGGCAGGCAAATACATCGAGCGAATCATCCAGATGGGTGATTTTCTTCACGGCGCGGGCCACGAAGAAGCAGATCACCGTCGAGACAAACCCGATGATGAGCGCCGAGCTCAGGCTCACGAAACCCGCCGCCGGGGTGATGGCGACAAGGCCGACCACGATCCCGATCGAGGAACCAACCGCCGTTGGCTTACCGTGGATGGCCCAATCGAGGAACATCCATGTCAGGAAAGCAGCGGCAGCGGCGAGGAAGGTGTTCATGAACGCATACGAAGCAAGCGAACCCGAGGTGATAGCGGAACCGGCGTTGAAGCCGAACCAGCCAAACCACAGCAGCGCCGCGCCGAGCATGATCATCGGCACGTCATTCGGGGTTGGGGCGGCATCCACATCGCGGCGGCCAAACAGGAACCCGCAGGCCAACGCCGAGAACCCGGCGGTGATGTGCACGACAAGGCCACCGGCGAAATCAAGCCCGCCTTTGGCCGCAATCCAGCCGCCCGGGCCCCAGACCCAATGCGCGACCGGCACGTAAATAAACAGATTCCACAGTAGCATGATCACCAGCCACGCCTTGAAATTCACCCGCTCGGCAAACGCGCCGGTGATGAGGGCGGGGGTGATGATGGCAAACATCATCTGGAAAGCGACGAAGGCCAGCGTTGGGATGCCGGTCGCCATGTAGAGCGAGGTTTCGAGACCCTTCAGCATGGTCGCCGTGGTGCCGCCGATCAGCGCGCCGCCCTCGGTGAACACAAGGCTGTAACCAATCACCACCCAGACAATGCCGACAATGGCGAGCGCCACATAGTTCTGCAGCAGGGTCGAAACAACGTTTTTACGGTGCACCATGCCGCCATAGAAAAAGGCGAGGCCCGGCGTCATCAGCATGACGAGCGCGGCGCTCATCAGCAACCAGGTGGTGTTGCCGGTATCGACTTTCTGCGCCTCTTCGGCAAGCGCGGGGCTGGCCATTGCGGCCACCGCCAACGCGGGAATCAATAAACGTTTGAACAGGCTCATAGCAGGAACTCCCTTGATGGACGTTAATTCAGGTGAACGGGATTTTCCCATCCGTGAGCGGGGTGTGCCCCGCCCGTTTTGCTGTTCCTGCAAGAACATGACGACACATAAGCGCAGAAATTATTGCGCTGCAACTAAAATCACGCACAGTACTTTACAACCCGTGCGGTGGTCGTATGGTGTCACTATGGAACCGTCGCTTTTAGAGAATGTTACGATCAGCACCGCGCTGCAGGATGCGCATACGCGGCTGGATGCGTCGTCGCTGCTGGAGCTTGTGTGCGCGCTGGCGATTCCGCTGTTGGCGATGCTGATCGGGCTGCATGTCAACCGCTTCATCGACCGCCGGCCGCATACGACGCTCGGCCTCAAGATCATTGATTTCACCGCGCCGCTGGTGAGCCCGCTGCTGGCGATTGCCATGTGCTTTGGCGCGCTGATGACGTTTAAATACATGGAAACGGCCACCCATGTGCTGCCGTTTGTGCTGAAGCTGACTGTCGCCTGGCTGGCGGTGCGCATTGTGGTGTTGATGAGCTCGCGCCAATCGGCCGGGTGGCTGATTGTCTGCATCGTGATCCCGATCACCATGCTGCATTTGTTCGGGCTGTGGGATATCACGCTCGAGACGCTCAGCGCGCTCAGCTTTTCCATCGGCACGGTGACGCTCAATGTTTACCTTATCCTGAAAGGCATTGCGGCGATTTTTGTGCTGCAATGGCTGGCGAGCTTTTCGATCCGGATGGTGGATAACCGGCTGCGGCGCATCCGCGATATGCGGGCGAGCAACCGCCTGCTGATCCTCAAAATCTGCCAGATTGCGCTCTATTGCTTCGTGTTTGTGTTCGGCATGCAGCTATTGGGTATCAGCCTCACGGCGCTGAGCGTATTCGGCGGAGCGCTCGGGGTTGGGCTTGGGTTTGGCTTGCAGAAAATCGCCTCCAACTTCATCAGCGGCATTATCCTGCTGTTCGAGAAATCCATCGAGGTCGGCGATTTGATCGAGCTGGCGGATGGCACGACTGGCTTTATCCGCCAGACCAATGCGCGCTATACGCTGCTGGAAGCACCCGATGGGCGCGAGGTGCTCATCCCCAACGAGGAATTCATCAGCCAGCGCGTGGTGACATGGACCCATAGCGACAAGCGCGCGCGGGTCGAGATCATCATCAGCGTGGCCTATGACAGCGACATGGAACAGGTGCGCCAGCTGATGATTGATGCCGCGAACGCCCATCCGAAACGCAAAAACGACCGCGAACCGATTTGTAGCCTGACCGCCTTTGGCAATAGCGGGGTCGAGCTGCGACTCTATTTCTGGATTATCGATGTCACCGATGGACGGCAGGAGCCGCGCAGCGAGGTGATGCAGGCGATCCTGAAGAGCTTCAAGGCACACGGCATCGTGATTCCGTATCCGCAGCAAGAAGTGCGCTTCCTAAACGCCGCCGCCCCTGTCCCCGCCGCACCGGAAGGGCCAACCGCATGAGCATTCTGAATATCGGCGGCGAGGAAATCCTACTGGGTGAGCGCCGCCAACTGGCGCTGACGGTTGCCAAGCTCTATGATTTCACGGATATGAAAATCCCGGTCGAGGTGGTGCGCGGGCTGACCGCCGGGCCGACCCTGTTCATTTCCGCCGCCATCCATGGCGACGAGATCAACGGGGTGGACATTGTACGGCGGCTGCTCAAGCACCGCGCGCTGAAAAGCATCCACGGCACGCTGATCGCGATTCCGATCGTCAATGTGTTCGGCTTCAACGACAAATCGCGCTACCTGCCGGATCGGCGCGACCTGAACCGCTCGTTCCCGGGCGCGGAGCATGGCTCGCTGGCAAGCCAGATCGCCTATATGTTTCGCACCGAGATCGTCAGCCAATCGACCCATGGGATTGATTTGCACACCGGCGCCATCCACCGGCGCAACCTGCCGCAGATCCGCGCCGACCTGTCGCGCCCGGCCAATCTCATGCTGGCGAAGGCCTTCGGCGCGCCGGTGATCCTCAACGCCTCGCCGCGCGACGGCAGCCTGCGCGAAATGGTCGATGGGCAAAAGATTCCGATGCTGCTTTACGAAGCGGGCACCGCGCTGCGTTTCGATAAGCGGGCGGCGCTGATGGGGGTCGAAGGCATCCTCAATGTCATGCGCGCCATTGGCATGCTGCCCGAAGCAAAACTGGTGACGCCAACACCCAAACCGTTTATCGCCAAGTCCAGCCAATGGGTGCGCGCGCCGATCAGCGGCATTTTCGTGACGCGCAAGAAGCTCGGCGAGCGAGTGGTCAAAGGCGACAAGCTGGGCTTCATCACCAACCCGTTCGGCGATTACGAATACGCGATCCTCTCGCCGACGGATGGTATCATCATCGGCAATTCTATCCTGCCGCTGGCCAACGAAGGCGACGGAATTTACCATATCGCCGTCTTCGACGCCGAACCGCGGCCGCATGACGAGGAGCTATATCCCTATATCGATCCGGAGCTGATTTAGGCGGGGCTGGTGACTTGTATTCGCGTAATCACTCCCCCTTTGTCACCCCGGGCCTGTCCCGGGGTCCCGCCGTGCAGCTGGGCCGGATGCCGGGATAAACCCGGCATGACAAGCATTAAGGATGGGAATATCTCAATGCGGCATTTATTGCCCATTAAGGCAAATAATTACCTATGATAGGAAATTATTGCCCATCTATAGAAGAAATGCATAAAATCCGCTGAAATTTCAAAAAATTGGCATTTGTTGAAATACAGCAGCTTATCCATATCATCCCCATCTTGGCACGGTCGTTGCATATCCTTTAGCAAGCGCTGACAGAGCGCAACAACAGGAGGTGCACATGACCCAACAACAACGCGAAGTGAACGCAACGATCCAGTCGATGGCAGAAGAGCAAGTTCTGTTCCTCAAGAATCGTTACAAAATGAACCCCGAAGAAATCATCAATCTTTACACCGGCGAAAAGCGCAACGAAGCCACCTATTCGGATGCGATCCGCTCGATCATGCTTTTCAACAGCCAAAACGCGCAACAGCGTGGGTTTATCGCCTCTTAAGTCCTCCCTCGGAAAGAACTGCAAAAAGCGCGGTCAAGCGCTCGGCAAGCAACCAGTTTCTCCCGACATCACGGACACACAAACACACCATCCTAACTGGGTCGTTCGCAAGAACGGCCCATTTTTTTGCCTGTTTGCTGGAATATTCCTCTCGTCGTGCCGATGATCACACCCTGTCACCCCGTCGCATGACGGGGTCCATCTTAGTCACGGGCACAGGTGGACCCCGTCATGCGACGGGGTGACAACTGGCGGATGCGGAGGCGGATAAACCTACAAAATCGTCGGATTCGGGGCGTCGCCGTAGACTTTTTGGGGGTCGAAGAGCTTTTCGGACTCGCGGAATTCCAGCGGCGCACCAACCTGCTTGCCGGTGGGAATAGCGCGGTAGAAGCAGGAGCGGTAGCCAACATGGCAGCTCGCATCGCCGGGGATTTCGACCGCGATCCAGATGGCGTCCTGATCGTCATCGATACGCATATCGGTGACTTTTTGAACGAGGCCGGAGGTGGCGCCCTTGTGCCAGAGCACTTTACGGCTGCGGCTGTAGTAATGCGCCTCGCCGGTTTCAATCGTTTTTTCAAGCGCTTGGGCGTTCATATACCCCAGCATCAGCACCTCGCCGCTGCCCGCCGCGGTGGTGACGCAGGGGATCAACCCTTCCGCGTCGAATTTGGGGGCGAGCTCATGCCCCTCTTCCACCTGCTCGATGCTTACGCGTTTTGAAAACATAGCTGCTCCTCGTCTGACTGCGCAGTGATATAATGCGTTTTGGCGTCAAATCCAGTGAAAATTACGCCTAAAGCGGATCATACTCACGCAGGCGCTGCAGTAAGGACTTCTCGACGACCGGGATAACCGGCATCGGCATCGACTCGTTATAGACGCAGATGATGTCCGGGCCACGGCGTAGGGTGAAGCGCGACGTCACACGCTCGACCACGATGTAGTTGCCCCGTTTACGGAAGTTGATCAGTTCCTCATTCCCAGCGGAATCAACGCGGAAAAAGGCCGGAACATCGGCGTTTTTGTCGCGGAATTCAAAATAGGTGAATTCGCCGTTATCGAAAATGCGGATCGGCTCGATCACGCTCGAACCACGGATGGAGTAATTGAAATTGAACTTCTCGGGGTGCTTTTCGATGTCCGGGAATTCCTCGAACTCGTTGCCGTAATCAATCGCCGAAGTGTCGGCCTGCGGATAAACGAAACGGTAGGAGAAAACCATGTTTTTGTCGCGGATGTCCTGCGTTTCCTCGGCATGCAGCTCGAACAGGTAGGAGCGCTTGTCGGTGATGACCGTCATGTTGGTCATCGCATTTTGCTCGATTGGCTTAAGAAACAGCCGGTTGCCCGATGGATTGATGAGCCATGCCGTCGAATCGCCGATGGAAACGGTCTGGATTTTCTCGCCCTCCTCCAGCTCGATGGCGGACTGGTAGCTGTAATGGCCAATGAACTGGTAAACCTCGTTGGGGCTGTAGCGCACGGTGCGGATACGACTATCGGTGGCGATCGCGCGCGGGGTCTGCAGCGCCAGCGCTGGCGCCACCGCCAGCAGGCCAAGCATCAGGCAGACAGCCTTACTTAAGTTCATTGCTTTCATAACTAATTACCTGAAAATGTGGATCCTGGAATTCAACCTCGTCGCTGCTCTCGCCTTGCGGGTCGACGACGGCGAGATCAGTATAGGTGTATTGCATCCGGGCCGTCCATCGCGTTTTCACAGGGGCGCTGCTACCGGTGGTTTCGGCGGTGAAATCAACTTCTGCGCTCATGGGGCTGGTATTGGTGTTGATCTGGATTGCGGTGACGGTGATGTTGCGGGCACCCGTCGCACCAAGGGTGGCGGCGGGGCTGGTCGGGTTAGTGGCGGTGAAGGCCTTGCTGAACGCGCCATACACCGCATCGTTCGACTGAGCGCGCACGAAGGCGGCGCCACTGCCATAGGTGCTCACGCTGTAGCCCTCACGGGCAGCAACGTAATGGACGATAAAAAACCGCAATAGCGAGCTGGTGAGGGATTTCTCCGGCTCTTTCAGCACTTCAAGGCGGGGGATAATATCATCGATCCGCGGGCCGCTGCGGATGAGCAGGCCCGGACGACTGACCAGTGGCAGCATAGAATTAACAGCAATCAGGCTGGCGATGGCGACCACCACCGAAAGGGCGGCAATAAGCAGGAAGAAACTCCGCTCGGAAATGGGGCCAATATAGACTGCCTGATACCAGGCACGCGCTTCATCGAAATAGGTGCCTTTGCGCATCATTTCCGAGATTTTTTGTGCTTCGTCATCCATTTGACATCAATCTCTAAAATACTTACAATTTCGAGTGCAGCTTAATGGTCAATATGATAATGTAAACAACAATCACAATAACAAGCAGATCGGTGTGGGCAGTTGGGGATTCCGAAATACAAAAGCATAATTGCCGCCACTTTGCTGTTGATTTCCGCTGGTGCGGCCTATGCACAGGTTTGCAAGGAAGCTAACCCCACCAATTCCAGCGGCACCGCCAATCTCGATTGCGACATGACCTACCGCGACACGGTCGTCGCCTGCACCGGCAACAACCCTGGCGATATCGCCGGTACCGGCCCTTCCTGTCCGCGCAAACCGATGCCGATGATCCAGACCACGGCCTCGTCGTATATCTCGGATTATTCGCCCTATCTGTTCGCCTATCCGCGCGATCCGGATGATGCGAACAAGCCCTATTCCGGCGCGTTCGGTATTGGCACGCAAGGGGATGCGAACAGCAACTACCAGCTGTTTGGCAACTCGGCGGATGGGGCGACACGCCTGGCCTCCTGCACGGCCCAGATCACGGTGCCAAACCCAACGACCGGCAACCCGACGGAAGACGCCAAACTGGCACGCCTGCAGCTCGATAACTGCACCAACCAGTATATCCTGAATTCTGCGATGTATCCGTTCCAGAAGGAAAACGTGCAGCTGCTCGCCGGGGATGATCCCTCGAACCCGAACAAACGCATTTCGCTCGCCGATAGCTGCCAGCCGTTGCGCACGACCAATGTCACCGCGAATGAATATTCGCCGTCGGATTACCTGAAAGTGGCATGGATCAAGACGCTGCAGGACCCCGGCTACCGCAAAACGACCGGGGTGTTTAAGAATATCCCCTGCGTGGCGACAGGCATTCCGTGCGACCGCGAGCCGCATTTGCCCGATGGGGTGACGATCAACAATCCCATCGCACCGCCGGATCCATTCCCGGATGTGCCGCTTTCGAGCCTCGCGGCGGTGAAATACGAAGAGATTATCGACCCAACGCACCCCTTCTCCCCCCGCTGGGACTTTTTGCTGACCGACCGCGAATATTCCAAACCCGCCATGAGCTGGGCGGATGCGGCGGCGTTCAAGGGGGTCATCGCCAATTACGTCGCCATGCAGACCTATATGAGCAATACGGATAATGCCGTGTTCTGCGCTGGCATCAAAAAGGCCGATGGCGAATCCGATCAGAAAAAGAAAAACGACCTGCTGGTGCCGGTGGATGTGCTTGAGTTCCGCCGCAAAGCGTTTGAAAATGGCCTCTTCCGCCGCACGGTTTACAACACTGCCTGCTATGCCCACAAAGAGCTGAAGCCCACGCTGTATGATTTCGTGGGCCTTGCCGCGACGGCGGTTTCGTTCTGCTATTATTTCTACTGGACGGGCAATATCTGGAACCCGCCCTACGTCGCCTTTGAATACGAAGATTGCTGGACGTGTTTTGGCCTGTTCGGCAAAGTGGATGATGAAATCCAGCACCCGCCATGCACCACCAACTATCTCGGCTCGGATGGCAAAATGTGGCTGTTTCCCGGTGGCCTGAACCTTTATAGCCGCACCGCCTTGTGCAACTACCCGCTGCAACCACGCAAGGGCGAATACGCGATGGATAAGCTCTGCCGCGACCTGCGCAAGCCCTATACGCAGATGAACCGCCTCAAGATGCGCTACCACAACCCCGATGACGCAAATGACCCCAATGGCGATAACGTGGTGCTGAAAGATGGCGTGGCCGAGGGCTTCAGCTTCAAGGAATATTTCGGCAACCATATGCCCTATCCACGGCTGTGGGACACCGGCACGGCATTGCAAAAAACCAACAGCTCGGATTCGGGCGACCAGCCACCGCTCGACACGACCGGCCAGTATACTGCCATTGTCGGTATCGGCCGTGAAGCCGCTGCAAAATCGGCTGCCACTCCGGCGGCGCAAGCAACCTACACCGACCAGCGCTGCCTTGCCGGCGGCTGGGGCGGCCCTGCCCCCCACCTGCCCTTTATCAAAGGGGTGCCAACCAGCTTTGGCGGGGTGAAGATCTATATGCCCGACCCGATCAGCAGCTGGACGGAAACTAAACTTTACCAGACCCGTGCGCTGCGCAGCGTGGGGCTGAGCTGCCTTGTGCGCTATGAAAAGATTTACAAACCCGGCGGTGCCGAGAACATGCTGATGCTGGCCGCAGGCGGTGAATGGTCGCAGATCCTCATCTCGAAATGCCCACGCACCGGGCCCGGCCGGACCGGGAATTGCCAATACATGTCGCTCAAGGATTATGCGGATTCCGGCAGCCCGGCCAATGACAACAGCACTATCTACATGAAGCAGCTGGAGAAGCAGGCATGGCCTAACAGCTGGCGCGGCTATATGGCGTCGCCGGTGTGGGACAACCAGTTCCCCAATTTCGGCGGGCCGGGCACACCGGGCGGCAGCGCGAGCGGCCTTACCGCGACACTGGCAGGCCAGCTATCCAATGCCGCCACTGTCGCGGCGACCAACGCCGCGAACCAAGCCGTTAACAGCGCCACAGGTGCTGTAACCGGGACCATCAACGGCGCTACCAGAGTTGCCGTGAACGCCGCGGGCCAAGTGATTAACACCGCCACCGGCACGGTGATGGGAACCGTCAACGGCGCTGTCGGCCAGGCCAACCAGATGGTGATGACCACCACGGGCCAGATCGTCAATTCAACGACCGGGGCGATCGTCGGCAATATCCGAGGGGCGACGGGCCAGTTGACCGGCACGATTAGCGGGTTCACGAATTCAATCACCGCGCCTGTCACTAACGCGATCGGCGAAATCACCAGCGCGCAACAAAACGTGACGAATACCGTGAATGGAGCAGTCAACACTATCACCGCGCCGATTACTGAAGTCACCGGTCAGATTAATGGCACCATCAACGAGGTAAACGGCACCATCAACGGGGTGAACAATACCATCAATGGCGTAACGAACACGGTTAACGGTGCGGTGAACACCGTGAACAATACGGTGAACACCGTCAATAACGTGACGAACACGGTGAATAACGTCACCAATACCGTGAACAATGTTGCCAACGGCATAGGCAATGTTAGCGGCGCAGTATCGACCGTCACGAACGGCATAAGCGGTGTTACTGGTGCCGTATCCGGTGTCACCAGCGGCATTTCCGGCATCACCGGCGGGATCACCGGATCGCTGACTGGCATGACCGGGGCACTTACCGGCATCACCGGCAGTCTCTCGGGTATCACCAGTACACTTTCGGGGCTGACCGGCACGCTGTCGAGCCTGACCAGTGGCCTTGGCAGCATTACCAGCAGCATCAGCGGCTTTGTCAGTGGGTTTGCCGGCAATGCCATGTCCGGCATGCTTTCGTTTATCGGGTTCGATGGGTTCCTGTCGGCGTTCAGCGCCGTTTCCAACCTGTCGTCGATTTACGACATGATCAGTAACCTCGGCGGCTCGGTGCTGTCGGGCCTGAGAACCAGCATCACCAATTTCGCCAGCCAAACGCTGAATATCGGCGGGCTTGGCACAAACATCGTGGCGGGCCTGAACAACGCAGTGGCCGGCGCAGGCACGCAGGTTGCCAACATCGCAAGCTCGGTCACGGGCGTGGCGACGGGTGCCATCGGCAGCGCCGCCTCGACACTCGGGGCGCAGGCATCCGGCCTGCTGACATCGGGCATCAATAGCGCCACCAGCGCCCTCACCGGCGGCACGGCAACGCTGATGGCACAGGCGGCAAACCTTGCTAACCAGCAATTGGCAGGCACCATTGCAGGCCAGCTCTCGGTGCTGGGCGACACAGCGACTTATTCGTTCGGCCTCGATAAGGCGCAAAAAGGCGATATTGTGCTGATGCCCTATGGCCCGAACAACAACCCCATTCGCCCAGGTCTGGCTAAGCTGGCGATGGTGATCGAAGTGAACCTGCCGGGCACCTCGGACTGCGCGACGCGCGGCAACTGCTATGTGAAGGTGCTCGAGCCCGATAACGGCAAATGGCCGGATGCGTGCGGCACCACCGATACATGGGGCGAAATGAAATCGCGCTACTATTACAAGCCGGGCAACCTGCCAACGGATGCCCAGCAGGAATTCAGTCGCCTGAACTATACCAAGGATTGCGAAGAAACGAAATTCTCGCAATGCGAGATGTCGTCATGGGCGTCGCTGCGGCTCTACCGCATTCGCAACGATAACCGCAATGGGTGTACTCAAGAAAATGCGGCCAATTGTGCAGGTGAATAACATGGCAAGAGCGTGGGTTCTCGTGATGGCACTGCTTGGCGCAAGCCCGGCCATGGCCGCGACAGTCGATTGCGGCGCTGTGAAAAATATCGATGGCAACACCAGCTACAAAATCCAGACGACCGACGCCAAGCAGTGCATGCTGCGTGGCTTTGACCCGGCAACCAGCCTGAAACCCGACGGCGGCAAAAGCAGTGGCATCAAATCCGCCGGACAGGGCTATCATTACGGTGGCATGAATGCGCCAGACAGGCCACCGGGCAAAACCACCGGCACCGCCAGCATCAGCAGCGGCGCCATGAATGCGAGCTGTAATTTTCCGCCCACCAAAGCAACCGATATTTTCGATGCAAGCTTTGTCGGCGGGCTCACCTCCCTCAAGGCAACAGACCTGCTCAACTCAAACATCACATCGAAACTCACCCCAAGCTTCAAAGCCGGATCCTGCTACAAGTTCCTGCAAAACCAGCTGAGCGACAACAGCAACGGCAATGCCGCCGGGTCGATACCCATTTCCGATGGCGGCCTCTGCCCGGAGGATACGGATAGCACCGGGCTTTTCGGCGTGAAACGCAGTGTCTCAAACGGCGGCACCGCCTTACGCCCGTGCGGTGGGATGCTGCCAGTCACGACCTATGACCTCGTGATGAACCGCAACCCGGACTACATATTAAGCACCGAGAACGGTGGCTATGCGATGTGGGTCTATCGGAGATCCACGACTATTTTTCCACGGATCATCAATGGCAGCAATGCTAACAGCACCTCCCACGAAGGCAGGCTGCCGCGCTGCCTCGCTGAACAGCACATCGAGACCGTCGGCGATGGCGATCAGAAGATTTACTGGGTAAAAACCGTCGATCTTACCCCGCCCGTCGCACAGATGATTACGTATACTGCGAGCCACACGACCATCAACATCCGCCTGCAGCCGCGCGAGAGCATGCGGGCGGACTTTATCCCGGCGTACGACGATTCCGCACCGGTATTCGATCTGGTGCTGCCCATCGACCCGACAACCGGTAAACCGGAAGTGCCTCAGGAATTTATCACAACGTCGGGTGAGTCCTGTGCGAGCGACACCAGCGGCGTGTGGCGGGTTCCGGTGAACAATCAGGAAATCACGCTACACTCGGCCACCAGCGCCGGCTGCGAAGGGCCGCCGACATTGCCGACATGCTCCTCCTGGGCCCAACGCGACACTACTGGAAGCGAAGCAGGCTGCAACGACCCTGCCGCCCCCTCGACGGCTGATTTTGTCGCAGCATCGCTGCCCACATCGCTGGCCAGCGTGGATGTTGCCAGCACCTGCCCCGCAGGCACCACCTCCGCCGCGCCGGATGCCAGCTGCGATGTGGTGACCATCTATCCGAAAGGCACGTTTGCCGATACCGTCTGCGACGGCAAGAAGCAGTATGCCGTGCTGAACCGCCCCAACCTCTATTACCCACCCAATACGACATCCACCCTCTATAAGATGACGGGGCGCACGGCGCTGATGGCCACCGTTGTAGACGGTAGCACGCTGTTCATGCAGTCCAACGCGACGATCAGCCTTTCCCCAACCGCACCGGCAGTGAAACTGAACGAAGGCGGCTTCATTAAAATGAAGGACGGCTCGATCCTGATCGCCAGCCCACCGGCGGTAGTGAACCCGAGCACATTCACCGTGGTTATGGAACAAGGTGGCCAGCTGGTGAGCAGCGGTGGCAGCCAGATCCAGGGCTTCGACCCGGGCGCGACCTTTGTGATTCCGACAGCACTGCAGCTGTCGCCCATCCAGATTCGCGTGGGGCGTAGCATTATCCTGCCCGCGGGCTACATGATTCCCACGATGCCGGTGATGGCGTCGGATCCGTTGGCGCCTTATATGCGCTTACCGGCGGATAAGCCGCCGTCATAGGCCTGCGCTTTTTCGAGGCCTGCAAGGTCGCCGACATTGAGCCATGGGCCGTCATGCACCACGGCGCGGATGCGGCTGTGCCAGCCATCGGCCTCTTGCGAACGTTTCCAGAGCGTTGAGAGCGAGAATGCCCCTTGCGGGCAACCGGCGAACACGCGCGGGTGGATGATTTCGACCCCGGTGAAGATATAGGGCGCGGCTTCGCCGTCGCGCGGGCGGCGGATGCGTCCCTGCTCATCCATGATGAAATCACCGCGCGCGCCGTCCCAGCCGATGGCCTGGGCGATGGGAACGAGCAGCATCAGGAAATCCACATCGTCGCGCCAAGCCTGTTGCAATGTGTGGATGGGATGGATGGGCATGGGCGGAAAAATCGCGTCGCTGTTGAGGGCGAGGAAGGGTGCATCGCCCAGCAGTGGCAAGGCTTTGGCGATGCCGCCGCCGGTTTCGAGCGGCCCGCCCTCCTCGCGCGAAAACCGCACGGATGGTTCGCCCACCAGATGGGCTTCGAGCTGCTCGGCGAGGTAGGACGTGTTGATGACCACCGAATCGATCCCGGCATCGCACAGCCAGTCGAGGCACCAGTCAATCAGCGGTTTTCCGGCGACGGGAATCAGTGGCTTGGGCATGCTGTTGGTGAGCGGGCGCATGCGGGTGCCAAGGCCTGCGGCGAGGATAATGGCGCGCTCCAGCCTCATGCCGGCAACCCGCCGATGGTAAGGTTGGGCGTGAAACTGCCGCGCCACGCCAGCGGCACATGCTGCTCGATGAAGCCACGCAGCGGCGCGAGGGCGGGATGGTTGAGATCATGCATAAAATGGGCCCAGACCCGCGGCAGGTAATCGAGGTAATGGGCCTTGCCGTCGCGCAGGCATAGGCGCGCAAAAATGCCGATGATCTTGGCGTTGCGCTGGGCGGCGATGATGGCATAGCGCGCCGCAAAAGCATGCGATTCCTCCCCGGTTTCGGTCGCGAACCGGGCGAAACAATCGGCCATGGTCGAGAGCGACACGTCGCGCCGCGCATCCTCCAGCAGGGAGGCGAGGTCATACGCCGGGTCACCCCACAGCGCGTCCTGATAGTCAATCATGCCAACCGCGCCATGCCCGGTGCGATCCTCCAGCCAGAACAAATTATCGGCATGGTAATCGCGGTGGACGAGGCAGGATTGCTTGGGCTGCGCCTGCTGCAGGCAATCGCGCCAGAGGTCGAGATATTCGCCGCGCAAGGCCTGTGCGCGCTCCAGCCCATAAATTTGTGGCAGGAACCATTCGGCCAGCAACGCTGCTTCACGCAGGTAGACGGTGGTGTCGTAGGGCTTCAGCACCTGCGACAGCGTTGCCGCATGGGCACGGCTGGCGGTGTGAATGGCCACCAGCGCCTCGGTCGCGGCAAGGTAAATCGCCCGCTCGCGCTCGGGGTGGGCTTTCAGCAAGCGGGTGAAGGACTGGTCGCCCATATCTTCGAGCAGCAGGAACCCGCCCTCCTCGTCACGCGCGAGGATGCTCGGCACGGTGACGCCGCACCCCGCCAGCATGTCAGTAACAGCGATGAAGGGGCGCACATCCTCCCATGGCGGCGGCGCATCCATCAGCACGGCGACGGTGCCTGCGTTTTCCACGCGCTCATAGCGGCGGAAGGACGCATCGCCGGCGAGGAAATGCCGGGTCGCACCATGCCAGCCGATGCGCTGCAGGAAATCGTCCATATCGGCGCTGCGGTCGGGGCGAATGGCGGGCAATGGGGTAGTCATGGGCGTAGATCCTTCCAGCGCGGGTCGTCACCTGTGGCGGTGACACTGCGCGCCCCATCCTTGGCGAGGTGAAAGGAAAGTGCAAGCGCGATGGGCAATCGGTAGCCGCCAAGACGCTCGGGCCACTCGATGAGTGTCGTTGCGGCCAATGCATCCTCCAGCCCCAGCTCAATCAGCGCCGATTCATGCTCGATGCGGTAGAGGTCGTAATGGTATAGCTCGCACGGCGCGCCATCGCTCAGGATCACAGGATAGGTCTGCAAGATAGTGAAGGTGGGGCTTGTCACCTCAACCGGCACCGGCGACAGCGCATGGATGAGGAACTGCGCGAAGGTGGTCTTGCCCGCCCCCACCTCGCCGCGCAACGTCACCACGTCGCCCACGCGCAAACGGGCGGCGAGCGCCTGCGCCAGCGCAGCGCAATCCGCAAGCGTGGGGATGGGCAATGACTGGCTCATGCGGCGGCGCGATTAATCACGTTCATCGATCCATGCCATCTGGATGGCCTCCAGGATTTTTTCATTGCACCCGTTCGGTGCGCCGACAAAACCGGGAATGGCGAGTATCCACTCGCGCAAATCGGTGTAGCGCAGGTTGATGTTATCGGTGGTGGGGTGAGCCTCATCCAGCGCGATGGCGATGGGGCGTATGTCGTTCCAGTTCATGCTCGTATCCGCAGTGGTTCGCTGCGAACGTAGCGGCTTGCGGCTACGGCAATCAACAGAAATGATCGGCAGGCGATGCGGCGCATGGATTTTTTCACTGCATAACCCGCTCTAGATAGTTGCAATGGGTTGAATTTGCGGGAAGATAGGCGTTGAAAAAACGCCATGACCCTGCACAGAAAAAAAACATCGCTGTTTGCCCTTGTCGCCAGTGTGTTGTTGGCGGCATCGCCCGCCTGCGCGGCGAATATTTCGACCGCGCCGCATAAGGGTTATGGGCGCATTACCTTCAATTTCGACCAGCCCGCCAAGCTGCGCATGGCCAATAGCGGCACCACCGCCGAGCTGGTGTTCGATGCGCCAGTCAGCGGGTCGGCCGCCGCCATCAAGGCCGGGCTACCGGGTTATGTCAGCAACGCCGCGCTTTCGGCCGATAAGAAAACCGTGACGCTGACGCTGAACAAGCCCTACCGGATGCGCCAGTTTGTCAGCGGGGCGACCGTCGGTATCGACCTTATCGGCGCCGCGACCACGACGAATGCGCCGGAGGACCTCACCAAGGATGCAACGGCGCAAGCGCCCACGCCGCCCCCTGCCCCCGCGTCCACGCCGGTGGAAAAGAAACCGATAGCGAAGCCGCCCGTCGCCGTGGCAGTGAAAAAAGTAGAGAAGCCGGTAACGCCACCGAAGCCCACAGCAGAAAAACCCGCACCGGCACCGGACCCCATGCTGAGCACCAAAGCGGTGGCGGAACCAGCAGCAGCAGTACCGACGCATGAAGCGACGCCGGTACTGACAACAAAAGAAGAAAAGCCATCCGCAGACGAACATGCAACGGCGCCCACGCCCCCAGCACCGGTTGCCAAAGCAGAGGAGAAACCGCAAGCAGCACCTGTCGCAGCGGCAGCTGAGCCTGCCGCCACCGCTCCCGCCAAAGCCGCTAAGACGGAGCCCTTCATCGTCACCATGCGCACGGTGAATGCGGAAACGATCATGCATTTCCCCTGGCAGGCGCGCACGGCGGCCGCCGTGTTCAAACGCGCAAACCACCTGTGGGTGGTGTTCTCGCGTGCGGAAAATGTGAATGTGCCGCTGCTGCGCACGGTGTTGCCACGGCAGGTGGTGAACATCACCCAGTATGCCTATGCGGGTAACACGGTGCTGCATCTGGTGACGGACGGCTCCGTGCATGCACGCGCAGTGCAGCAGGAAGGGAGCTATCCGTGGAACGTGATCCTGAGCACGACGGCAACCGCGCCCACCCTCGACACCCCCGCCGCCAGCGACAACCTTGACGGCCAGATGCGGCTGGTGCTTGGCGTATTCGACGTGGCGCCGCCCGTGCGGTTTTACGACCCCGATGCCGGCGACCTGCTGGTGGTGATACCCACCTATGAAAACGGGCGCGGCGTCAGCAACGAGCGCAATTTCCCGCAATTCAGCATCCTCAGTTCTAACCAGGGCGTGACACTGGTCGGCCGCGAGGATGGGCTGCGCACGCACACCACCCGCGCCGGGGTGATTGTCGAGGGCGAGCACGGGCTAGCATTATCAGCCAACTTGCCACTGATCGCGGGGGCGACGGCAATGCCGCTCGCCGGGGCAAGCACCAATTCCGGCGTGATGATGCCATATGAACAATGGTATGTGCCGCCGGAGCGCTATTTCGATACGCTATTTGAGCGGCTGCGTGCCGTGGCCGCCGCCACCCCCGCCAGCAAAGCCCAAAGCCTGATGGAGCTGGTGAAGCTCTATCTCGAAGGTGGGCGGGCGGCAGAGGCAAGCGGTGTGCTGAAGCTGATCGCACGCGACCATCCGGATTATTACCGCGACTATAAACTCGCGCTGCTGAGCGCGGTATCGAACATGATGATGCTGCATTACGACCTCGCCTATGCCGACCTTGCCGCGCCGGAATTACAAACGCTCGATGAGGCCATGCTGTGGCGCGAGGCGCTGGCCCTGTATGCCCCGCCAGCCAGTAGCACGCAGTTGCTGGAGCATGGCGGCCCACAGGTGGCAACCAGTGACACAGCCGCCAACCCCATCGCCCCGGGCGACCAGCCAGCAGCAGCCGCACCGCCGCCGCCCGCAACGAAACCCGTGTTCCGTTTCCTGAAATACAACAAGCCCTATATCCGTTTTTACCCACCGCGGGTGCGGCAATATCTCGCGGTCATCGCGGCGGATGCCTATCTGGCGGATGGGCAGGACGAAAAAGCACTCGCCGCGTTCGACACGCTGATTCCCGACGATATCCTCGGGCCGGTCAAGCTGAACGCGGAATATACCCTCGGCATGGTGGCGATTAAAAAGGGCAAACAGGAGCAGGCGCTGGAAATCCTCGACCAACTGTCGAAGCAGACGAGCGATCCCTACATCGCCGCGCGGGCGCGCTACAGCGCGGCCATGGCGCGGTTTAAATATGGTTTGCAGACTTCCGAACAAACGACTCAGGCTATCCAGTCCGTGCGCATGACATGGCGTTCGGATGGGCTGGAGCGGCAAATGCTGGTCAGCCTGATCGATATTTATAAGATCACCAAGCGTTACGCCGATGTGCTGCGCACGCAGCAGACGCTGCTCAACACCTTCCCCAACGACCAGGAAGCGCTGACTATTTCAGCCGATATGGGCGAGCTGTTCGCCAACATCTTCCTCGATGGGCTGGCCGATGACATGCCACCGCTCAAGGCGCTGTCGCTGTTTTACGAGTTCCGCGAACTGACGCCGATTGGTGATCGCGGCGACCGCATTATCCAGCGCCTCGCCGACCGGCTGGCCGCGTTCGACCTGCTCGACCGCGCGACGCAATTGCTGGAACACCAGATTCAGTTCCGCCTTAGCGGCGAAGTGCGCTCGCAGGTGGGCGCGCGGCTGGCGCTGCTGCACCTGTTCAACCACCGTCCGCAAGAGGCGCTGAACGTGCTGGAAGTGACGAATTATGGCAATAACTCGCCTGAGCTGCAAAATCAGCGCCAGCAATTGACGGCGGAAGCCCTCACCCGCCTTGGCAAAAACGAGGAAGCGCTGGGCACCCTGTTCAACGACACCACCCGCCCCGGCGCGCTGCTACGACTGGATATTCTGTGGTCGATGCAGGACTGGCCGAACGTGGTGAACCGCGCGGAAGATATCCTCAACGAGCGGCCCGACCTGACGCAAACGCTCAGCCCGCAAGAGACAGAAGTGCTGCTGAAGCTGGCGCTGGGCTATAGTTTCCAGAACGATAATACGCAGCTGCGCTATTTGCGTGATTATTATTCCGGGCTGATTCCCGACACCGCCTATAAGCAGATTTTTGATTTCATCACCAACGACACCACCCCGCTCGACCCCGAAGATTTCGCCATGCTCGCCGCGCAAATCAGCCGCACGGAAGGGTTCCTCGATACATTCAAGGCGAAAATCGCGGCGGGGAAACTGAGCGAGGCAATTCAGTAGCGGCGCTGGTTTTCAGGCCTTGGTGTTCGGGTGAAGGCAGATTGTCACTTGTCACCCCGTCGCATGACGGGGTCCGGTTTGCGATGCACCAGCCATAGTGCCCGCCTCACGGCCAGACCCCGGCATAAAGCCGGGGTGAAAACGGTGGGGTGGGTTGAGTGGGGCACAGATGGCCCCCGTCATGCGACGGGGTGACAGCTAGTGGAATGACTAGAGGAAAGCCGTACCGCCGCGAACCGTATTAGTCCGCTTTGTTCTCGGGCTGTTTCTCGTCCACCCGCTGAAAATCACCCTCGATGAGGGTGGCCTCGGCTTCGCCCGGGGGCTGCATGCGCACGCCGGGGGTGGGGTTGAGGATGCCTTTGGCGAGCAGGAAGGATTTCACATGCGTCCAGATGACCATGCCAAGGCCGACGCAGAACAGCACCAGCAGCAGCCAGAAAGAAATCCACAGCGCGACGCCGATGCCAAGCAACAGCAGCGCGAAACCAAGCATTTGCATGACCCAGGGCATCACGTTACTCCGAAGGATCGCACGAGGCTTCCGGCCAGCATATACCAGCCATCCACCAGCACGAAGAAGATGATTTTAAACGGCAACGAAATCACGATCGGCGGCAGCATCGCCATCCCCATCGCCATCAGCACGCTGGCCACCACCATATCGATAATGAGGAACGGGATGAAGATAAGGAACCCGATTTCGAACGCGCGCTTCAACTCGCTGATCATGAAGGCCGGGATCAACACCTGATAGGGCACGTCCTCAGGTTTTTCGACCTTGGTTTTGCTCATATCGACAAAGAGCTGGAGGTCTTTCTCGATCACATGGTGCATCATGAAATCATGAAACGGCTGGGCGGCGAGTTTGATGCCGGTGGCTTCGTCCACCTTCTGTTCGATCATCGGCTTGATGCCGTCATCGTAGGATTTCTGGAAGGTCGGCGTCATGATGAAGAGCGTCAGGAACAGCGCGAGCGCGACGAGCACCTGGTTAGGCGGGGTGTTTTGCGTCCCCATCGCGGTGCGCACGAAGGAAAGCACAATCATGATACGCATGAACGAGGTGACCATGATGAGCAGCGACGGCGCAAGGCTCAGCACCGTCATCAGCACCACCAGCTGCACCACCCGTGCCGTGCCCGAACCGCTGGCCCCGCCCATGTCGAGATTGAGGCTCTGCGCGCTTGCGGCAAGCGGCAGGAAGACGAACAGAGCGAGAATGATACTACGCAGTCGGGTCATTTTCTTTCGCATCCAGTGTGTCGATTAACTGCGCACGGTCGCCGGAAATGAGCAACACATATTCACGGTTATCCGCACGAACAAGGGTGAGTTTGCGCTTGGGATCGAGATAGAGCACATCGACCACGGCGAGCCGCCCGCGCTGGCCGGTGACACCGCGCATGCGCTTGTCGAGCCCGGTGCGCTTGGCGATATAGGCCACAAGCCAAATCAGGCCGACCACGAAAATCAGCGCGAAGACAAAGCGCGAGTAATCGGCGAGTTCCATTATTCCTCCGTCGGGTTGATATAGGCCCGCGCCGCTTTGGAACGGGTGCCGAGCGAATTGATGGTGGTCGCCAGCTCATCCTGCAGGGCGACCATGCGGTTTTGTAATTCCGTCAGCCGCTGCATCAGGTGATCCAGCTCAGGCGCGTATTCCTTCGCATCCTCGGGCACGAGGGTGAGGATGCGCGTGCACAGCGCATCGACCGTGGCATCGAGCCCGGCAAGGGAAAGCGTCTGGCGCGCGGTGACGATTTTTTCGGCGTCTTCGATATAGGTGAGAATATCACCCAGCAACGTTTCTGGCGTGCGGGATGGGTCGAGGCTCGGAAGTTCCATAGTGCTACTCCTTATAGACCGGCGGGCGCGGCTTGCGCGCGGCATTGGCTTGATAAACATAGGCGAGGATTTCGGCAACCGCGCTGAACGCTTCGAGCGGAATGGGCGAATCGACCTCGACCAGCGAGAGGATTTCCACCAGCTCGGCATCCTGGCGGACTTTGATGCCGCGATCGAACGCGATGGCGAGGATTTGCTCGGCAATGGCGCCGTTGCCACTGGCGGTCACGCGCGGCGCGTCATCCGAACCTTTTTCGTACTCAATGGCGACGGCTTTGGTGATGGCGGCGGGCGCCTTGTCGCGGCTGTCGCGCTCGCGGATGTCGCGCTCGCGGATGTCGAAGCTGGGGGATGTGTCGTCCGGCCCGGTCATGGCTTGGGCTCACTCTCGAATTCGAGATCATCGAAATTGATGTCCCCCTCGCCGCCACCGGCTGCGGCCATGTTCTCGGCCATGATTTTATCGTAAATTTCCTTGCGCAGCACCGTCGCATCGGCCGGGAAATCAAACCCGAGCTTCACGGTTTTGCCGCGCACCTCGATCACCGTCAACTCGATGGAGTTGTTGATGACAATGGATTCACCTATTTTACGCGATAAATACAGCATGATATGACCTACGTGGCTGGCTGTGTGACCTACTGGTTCTTCTGGTCTATCACAGCAGCAAGGGCGATGCCAACGCATATTTTAATTGCAATGTCGGTATTTTTTGCCTATTATGCAGATATAGAGGATGGCGATTAAGAACCAACCGGAAATCCATACGCTAGGCACCCACGCAATGAATGGCATCAGGCTTGCATATAACGCATTAAAACAATGCGGAATGCACGCAAGCAATGCAAGGAGCCGATGATGGATACGACATCCCCCAGCCTCGATACGATGCTGAAAATGCATATGAAATACCAGACCGAGCGCCAACGGGTGCTGGCGCAGAACATTTCCAATATCGATACCCCCCAATACAAGGCGCAGGATCTCAAGAAACTGGATTTCAAGAAGATGATGGGCGCAAGCTCGGGCCGGCTCGAGATGCGCGCCACCTCGCCCAAACATTTGCCCGGCACCCTGGGCGGCGCGACCAGCTTTGCAGCCAGCAATGCGAGCGATGCGTTCGAAACCAGCCCAACCAAAAACAACGTGGTGCTGGAAGACCAGATGGCGAAAGTGTCCGATACCGGCGCGCAGTTCCAGCTTTCGAGCAACATGCTGCGCAAGTTCACCCAGCTTTACCGCACCGCGGCTGGCAATAAATAAGGAGGGATGACGGATGGATTTACTCGATACAGTTCATATTTCCTCAGCCGGGCTGAAAACGCAGCAGGATCGCCTGAAGATCGTGGCGCAAAATATCGCCAACGCCGAATCGGTCGGCACGCGCGATGGGCAAGCGCCTTACCGCCGCAAAACCATCAGCTTCAAAAACGCACTCGATAAAGAAACCGGCGTGCAAATGGTGAAGACGGATAAAATTCGTACCGACCGCTCCGATTTTGTGAAAAAATACGAGCCGAGCCACCCGCAAGCGGATAAGGATGGCTACGTGCTTTATCCCAACGTGAACTCCATCGCCGAGATGATGGATATGCGTGAGGCGCGGCGCGGCTATGAGGCAAATATCAACGTGATTGAATCTTCCAAGGCGATGCTGAACCAGACAATCAGCTTGCTGCGGTAAGGCCGACGAGACTAAATAGACCATAATAATAAAAGACTGACACAGGGGAATGATTATGAGTGATGTAAGCTTCTCACGCGCCGCGGGTGCGTATCAGGATGCACTGAAGGCAGCACAGAATATTCTTGAAAAAGTCGGCAGCGGCAGCAGCACGCAGGACACGCAACAGGCCCAGGGCGGCAGCTTCCTGGAGATGGTTGGCTCGGCGCTGCAAGGGGCAGCAACTACCGGCTATAAGAGCGAATCGCTCGCCACCAAAGCGCTCTCCGGCAAAGCGGATTTGACGGATGTCATCACCGCGGTTTCCGATGCGGAGACAGCGCTTAACACCGTCGTCGCCGTGCGTGACCGGGTGATTAATGCTTATCAGGACATCATCAAAATGCCGATTTAGTGAGGGCCCTCTCCACTTCGTCATTGCGAGCAACACGCTAAAAACACTAGCCGCCCGCGCCATTACGGATTAGCTATAACGAATCGTATCTTCCCTCACTCACGGTGATGTTGCATGGAATCGGCTGAAATGATGGATCTGGCGCGCGAAGGCATCTGGGTGCTGCTGCTCGTCAGCGCGCCGATGATGGTGACGGCGCTGGTGGTCGGGCTTGCGGTATCGCTGGTGCAGGCGCTGACACAGATTCAGGAGACCACCCTCACCTTCGTGCCAAAACTGGTGTCGATGTTGCTGGTCATGGTGCTGGCCATGCCCTACATGCTCCAATCGCTCGAAGATTACGGACAGAAACTGTTCGAGCGCATCGCCATCATCGAGTAAGCGCGGGGCGCACGCATGTCGATCAGCCTGCTCAACTATTTCGTGATATCGCAGCTGACGGCGTTTATCTTCCTGTTCGCCCGCATCGGCGCGGCACTGATGGTGATGCCCGGCATCGGCGACCCCTATGTGTCGCCGCGCATGCGGCTGATTATCGCGGTTGCCATCAGCATCGTGCTGACCCCGCTGATGCAGGACCGCATGCCCGCGATGCCAGATAGCATCATCACCCTCACGCTGTTTCTGATCGGCGAAATCCTGATCGGCGCGTTTATCGGCATGATCGCGCGGACGATCCTTTCGGCATTGCATACGGCGGGCACGATCATCGCCTACCAATCCTCGCTGGCGGTGTCGTCGATCTTCGACCCCGTCACCGGCGCGCAGACGGCGGTGTTGAGTAATTTCATGACCATCGTGGCGATGACGCTGATGTTCATCCTCAACATTCACCACCTGCTCATCGCCTCGGTGGTGGAGAGCTACCAGCTGTTCGTGCCGGGCGTGTTCCCAAGCATCGAGGATATGTCGAAGCTGCAGATCCGCATGGTGGCCGATTGCTTTACGCTGGGTGTGCTGCTGGCAGCGCCGCATATTGTGTTCTCGTTCATCTTCAACCTGATGAACGGCCTGATGGCGCGGCTGATGCCCAACTTCCAGATTTTCTTCGTGATGATGAGCCCGCAAATCATCATCGCGTTTCTGCTGATGTTTGCCATCCTGCCGGTGGTGATGGAAGTGTTCGTTGATTTCATGCAAGACCAGCTCCAGTATTTTGTAGGGGATCGCTGATGTCGGAAGATTCAGACGATTCCTCAAAAACCGAGGAACCTTCCCAGAAAAAACTCGATGAAGCCCGCAAGAAAGGGCAGATTCCCGCCAGCCGGGAACTGAACCATTTTTTTATGATGCTGGCAGCGACGTTCTTCGTGTTTGTGCTGGGGCCGCACATGGCACTCAAGATCACGGATTTGCTGGCGCCGTTCATCACCAAACCCGAAGCCTTCGAGATGAGCGCCGCCGGGGTATCGATGACGCTGAACATGGTGGTGTTTGGCATGCTGGGCGCGCTGGCATTGCCGTTCCTACTCACCTTCGCGGGCGCGCTGGCCCCGGCGGTGCTGCAGCGAAAAATGGTCATCTCGGGCGAACATATCAAACCCAAGCTGAGCAAGATTTCGCCACTCGCCGGGGTGAAGCGCATTTTCGGGATGAAGGCGCTGATCGAGTTCATCAAGAACTTCATCAAAATATGCGTGGTCGGTATCATCATCGCCTCGGTGGCGATGCCCTACCGCGAGCAGCTGCCGCAACTGCTGCATTCGCCCAACAAACTGACGATGTTTGTGTACGCCGAGAAAATCGCCGGGAAAATCCTGATCGCGGTCTGCATCTTCCTGTTCCTGCTCTCCATCGTCGATTACCTGTACCAGCGCTTCACGATCATGAAATCGCTGCGCATGAGCAAGCAGGAAATGAAAGACGAATACAAGCAGCAGGAAGGCGATCCGCATGTGAAGCAGAAGATCCGCCAGATGCGGCGCGAACGCGCCAAGAAACGCATGATGGCCAACGTGCCCAAGGCGGATGTTATCATCACCAACCCCACCCACTTTGCGGTGGCATTGAAGTATGATGCGGCAACGATGGCAGCGCCCAAAGTGTTGGCCAAAGGAGCTGATGAGGTCGCCGCCCGCATCCGCGAACTGGCAACCAAGCACAAGGTGCCGATCGTGCGTAACCCGCCGCTGGCGCGGATTCTCTATGACACCGCCGAAATCGATGAAGCGATCCCGGTCGAGCATTACCAGGCGGTGGCAAAAATCATCGGCTACGTCTACCGCCTGAAGGGCAAGACACCGGGCGCACCACCGCCCAAAGGCAAGGGCGGAAAAACAAAAATGCCCACGCTGAAAATGAAGAAGTAGCGGCGCACCGGCCATGCGCGACTATATCTGTTGCCAAACCCCATGGCTTTGCTAATGGTTATGCATCAAATGAAAGAGCCCGCGCATGCGTTTTAGTGAAATGGACTCCATGAACTCCGACCAGCTGGATTTTGTCCCACGCGGTGATCGCAACCAGATTTTCAAACTCATCCTCGCATTTGTGCTCACCATCGCCGTGATTTTCGTGCTGGCTTATGCGCCGCTGGGGCTGGAGCTTTACGCACCCCTGCTGGCCATTGTGCTTGTCGCGGTGCTGTGCCTGTATACGGTCGCCAGCAAACAAATCAGCATGGATAAGGTGATGTCGGCGGAATACCAGCTGATGCTGTTTTCGCAGGCGGCCACCCTCAATGCCAGCTTCTGCCTGTTCGTGCGGCGCGATGGCACGATTGTGTTCGCCAATGATGGGCTGAGCCGGGTGTTCCCGCACTTTGATTATTCGCAATCCCAGGCACTCGAAGGGCTGTTCGCGCAGAGCAATGTGCGTAAAGTAGACCGCGAGCGCATTCTCGGTGCGCTGCTCAGCAACAGCAGCGACCATATTATTTTCCCCATCGAAGGCCTGAACGGCGAGAGCAAGGATTACATCGTGACGGTGGATCCCCTCACCCGCCCGAGCGGTTTCTGCGTCATCCGCGGGCGCGAATATCTCGGCCAGCGCGCCGGCGCCCAGCGCATGCCCGATATGCTGCGCTCGACCTCACTCGACAAGCTGGAGCATTTGCTGACCACCAGCACCGCCGCCCAATATGTGACGGATAACTTCGGTAAGTTCGAATATGCCAATCCCGCTTTCGCCGCGCTGCTGGGCTATGCACCCGGCGATATTCTCGATGCAAAACTGAGCCTGCACCACCTCGTCGTCACGCTGGGTGAACAGGTGATGACCGAGGAATACATGCTCAGCGATTATAGCGGCGAGGCCTCGCTGCTGCACCGCAACGGCTCATATGTGCAGGCGACGCTGTCACAATCGGCGCTGCGCGACGCGGCGGGCAAGGTGATCGGCGCCACCGGCACACTCGCCGGGCAGGCCGCCTAGCCCATGCCACACCCACTGACACACGGGCTTGGATTTTCCGAAGCCAAAGCCACCGGCCTCAGCATCAACAGCTTTGTGGAACTCTCCCCCATTGCGATTGTGCGCCTCGATCACGCGGGCCACATCATCGAGGCCAACCGCTCGTTCCACACGCTGATGAACCATGTGCTGCCGCTGGATCGCTGCATCACCCTCAGCGAATTCATCGATGCCGAAGACCGCACCCGCTTTGCGGATGCCTTCCGCCGCACCCTCGCCAACGAGGTGGTGCCGCCGATTTCGCTGACGCTGCGGTTGAACGAGGATGCAATCGTGATCGTGCACACCTATTTCAGCCTCATGCATCCGGGCGCGGGCCATGAGCCGGTGCCGGTGCTGCATATGATCGACCAGACCGAGCAGAAAAATCTCGAACTGCGCTTCTCGCACAGCCAGAAAATGCAGGCGGTCGGCCAGCTCGCCGGCGGCGTGGCGCATGATTTCAACAACCTGCTGACCGCAATGATCGGCTTTTCGGATCTGCTGCTGATGCGCCACCCGGCGGGTGACCCATCCTTTGCCGATATCATGCAAATTAAGCAGAACGCCAACCGCGCCGCCAACCTTGTGCGCCAGCTGCTCGCCTTCTCGCGTCGCCAGACGCTGCAGCCCAAGACGGTGGACCTCACCGAAGTGCTCGCCGAGCTGAGCAACCTCATCCGCCGCCTGATCGGCGAGAATATCCAGATGAAAATGCTCCATGGCCGCGAACTGGGCATGGTCAAGGCCGACCAGGGCCAGCTGGAGCAAGTCATCATCAACCTCGCCGTCAATGCGCGCGACGCGATGAAGGGCGGCGGCACCCTCACCATCCGCAGCAGCAATGTCACCATTGAATCGCCCGACGCGCTCGACCGCGACCTCATCGCCCCGACGGAGGACGAAGTGATTGTGCCCGGCGATTACGTGCTGGTGGAAGTCAGCGACACCGGCTCAGGCATTCCGCCGGAAATTGTAAAAAACATCTTCGAGCCATTTTTCTCGACCAAGGAAGTCGGCTCCGGCACCGGGCTTGGGCTCTCGACCTGCTACGGCATCATCAAGCAAACCGGCGGCTATATCTTCGTGAAAACGGAGCTGGGCGTGGGCACCAGCTTCAACCTCTACTTCAAACGCTTCGAGGCGGATGCCACGCAAGCCACCACCACCGAGACGCATGAAGAAAAATCCGGCGGCGACCTGACCGGCCGCGCCACCGTGCTGCTGGTCGAGGATGAAACGCCGGTACGCATTTTCGCCGCCCGCGCACTGCGCAACAAAGGCTATCAGGTGCTGGAAGCCGATTCCGGCGAAAACGCCATCGAGGTTTTTTCTGAATCCGCCGCCACCATCGACCTCATCATCAGCGATGTGATGATGCCCGGCATCAACGGCCCACAAATGATCGCAACACTGTATGACACCCATGCCGAGCGAATGAAAAACATCCGCGTGGTGTTCATCTCCGGTTATGCGGAGGACGCTTTTGTCGATAGTTTCGGCAGCGAGCGGGCCTTTAATTTTCTGCCCAAGCCCTTCACGCTCAAGCAGCTGGCCAGCAAGGTCAAAGAAGTGATCGACGGAACCGCGGATTAATAGCCGGTCTTAATCAGGAACGTACAGACAGTGCCCGCATTGCTCAGGTTGTAAACCGCAGTGCTGGCGGATGCGGTCGTGCTGCAATTGGGAACGCTGGCATTGCTGGTGGGATAGCTGATGATTTTGCCATAGCCGGGGCGCCCATCATCCAGCTTACTATCGATGTTCCACGCCTCTTCCGCTTTGATGACCGGCGCACCAGTGCTGTTATTGTTATCCGCGCCGAAGAACAGGAAATTGCCAACACTGTCGCCAAAGAAATCAACCGTGGTGACCGGGGTATTGAAATAAGTAACATAGTAACCCGCCTTGGCGATTTTGCTGCGCGGCACGTTGGTGCCAATCACCGGCTGCTCTACTGGCGTCCCACCACCGCCACCCGCAACGCCGGTATAGGTGCCCTCGATCAACCCGGCATTGGCCATATGCTGCCAGAAACGGAAACGCTCGCTCACCGTTGTGCCGCCATCCACCGTGCCGATCTGGCCATCACCATTGCCGTCGCAGGTGGCCGCGCTGGTGCTGGAAGTGGTGCGGCAGGTGGCCGGGGTGGCGTGGGCCGCGCCCCAGAAGCTGATCGCGTTGGCCATATCGCCCGGCAGCGCGAAATATTTGTCGCGGAAGGTGCCCATCGCAGTGATATAACGCTGGCTATCGCTGATGACGCTGCGCATTTCCGACGCGCGAATGAGCGACTGGCCGGATAAAATCCCCCCAACCAACAGACCGAGAATGACCAGCACAATCGACAGCTCAACGAGAGAGAATGCGCTCTTTCCGATTTTCCGGGATCGATTATCCACCTGAAGAATCATATGAAATACAACCAAAAGCATCTCCCCTTAGCCTCGGTCAGAATACGCCCAATCATGGGATAACTCAAGCGCCATATGCCGCCGCAGCGCAGCAAAGACACACCGCGCCGCGAGTTTTGCACATGGCCGTACGATTGTTGATTTTTGTCGTTGTAGCGGGCGATTTCGTGATGTACATAATATCTGTACAGAATTCAAGTTTGCCCACGAACGAGCCAAGGAGCTGCCATGTCATCCGCTAAAAACGATATCAAACCTGCCGAACGTAAAAAAGCCCTCGACTCCGCGCTGGCGCAGATCGAGAAGACCTTCGGCAAGGGGTCGATCATGAAATTCGGCAACCAGGAACGGCTCGAAATCGAGACGATTTCAACCGGCTCGCTCGGGCTGGATATTGCACTTGGCGTCGGCGGCATTCCCAAAGGCCGCATCATCGAAATTTACGGGCCGGAAAGCTCGGGGAAAACCACCCTCACCCTGCATTGCATTGCGGAGTGCCAGAAACAAGGCGGCACCTGTGCGTTTGTGGATGCCGAACATGCGCTCGACCCAACCTATGCACGCAAACTGGGCGTGAATGTGGATGAATTGCTCATCTCGCAACCCGATTCCGGTGAACAGGCACTTGAAATCGCCGATACGCTGGTGCGCTCCGGCGCGATCGATATGGTGGTGATCGATTCGGTCGCCGCCCTCGTCCCCAAAGCCGAGCTTGAAGGCGAAATGGGAGATGCCACCATGGGCGCCCAAGCCCGGCTGATGAGCCAGGCGCTGCGCAAGCTCACCGGCACCGTCAACCGCACCCAGTGCACGGTTATTTTCATCAACCAGATCCGCCAGAAAATCGGCGTGATGTTCGGTAACCCGGAAACCACCACCGGCGGTAATGCGCTGAAATTCTACGCCTCCGTGCGCCTCGATATCCGCCGCATCGGCGCGCTGAAGGACAAGGAAGAAGTGGTCGGCAACCTGACCCGCGTGAAAGTGGTTAAAAACAAGGTGTCGCCGCCGTTTAAAACGGTGGAGTTTGATATTCTCTACGGCCAGGGCATCTCGAAGGAGGGCGAGCTGATCGATATGGGCATCAAATCCGGCATCGTCGAGAAATCCGGCAGCTGGTTCAGCTATAACGAGCAGCGCATCGGCCAGGGTAAAGAGAACGTGCGCAGCTTCATGAAGGAAAATCCTAAAATCGCGGCGGAAATCGAAGCAGCCATCCGCGCCAAATCGGCGCAATTGTCGGAAGCCCTGCAAGGCAGCCCGGCAGACTATGCGGAAGACGGCGCCACCGCCCCTTCAGCGGATGCGGCATAAGCAGCATTTCACGTCACACGGCAAAGCGGCATTCCAGCGATGGGATGCCGCTTTTCTTTATAGCCATGTGCACCAATAAACGCCCAGGCTGTCATCCCGGCCTTGCGCCGGACCCGGAGCGAAGCGGAGAGAGGCGAAGCCAATCTCCCGCCGATTGCGCTCCATTCTGATGGATATCCCGGCACACTCGTAGCGAAGCGAAGAGAGGCGAAGCCAACGCCGGGATGACAACGGCTCTCTTATGTTTGTAAGGGTGTATATCTATAGCGAAGCGGCATTTCAGCGGTGGGGTGCCGCTTTTCTTTAGTGATCGTTGAAAAGCCCTAGGCGCGGGCGGTGGCCACGACAGGTTCCGGTGGCGCGGTGGTGACGCGCGCGGCCCAGCTTTGGGGCGTCACGTTGGGGTCATCGTTCTGGCGGGCATGGTAGGCGTCAACATCATGCTCCTTCACACCAAACACCCGGCCGACGGTTTTGGTGAGCGGCACCACCACATGTTTCCCGGCGGTGCGATCCCACGCATGGGCCTTATCGGGCGCAGCAGCGCGCGCACCAAACACGGTGAGCGCGGTGACACCCGCCCCCACCGCCTTCATCCGCGCAAACTGGCCAATAGTAATGTCTTTTTCGAGGTGCAACTTCATCGCCCCATAATGCAGGCCGATGGAGAATACGGTCCATGCCCCCATCTGCGGCAGGTGCTTTATCTCGTAGCGGTAGAGCTCCTGCGCATGGGCGACCACTTCCTGATTGTCATCATCCAGCCCGCGCTTGGCACCCCATTTATGGGCTGCATGCTCCGCTCCGCGACGAAATACGCCACCCACGACCGGCTCCATCGCGCGGCCAATCCCGTCCATCATCCCAGGCGCACAACGCTGGAGTGGAATGGTGACAAGCGCCGCCCCAACATCGCCAATCGCCTCGCCCGCAATCCAGTGACCGGCGGTTTTCCATGTCAGGTTTTTGATGGTGGTGGGGATATGCTTGATGTTCCAGACCAGCTTACCAAAGAACGAAAGCTCCGCGGGTGCATGGTGGTGCCCCACATGCGCCGCGGCGCTGCTCGCCGTGGATGCGCTATGCGAATACGATGACGCAGTGGATGCTTTGGCACCGCCGCCGCCCGCCACATGGAGGTCGTCGCAGCCGGGCACGGCGCATCCCATTTTTTGCGCCTCACCCGAATTCAACATACCAGTAAACATCCCTTTCTTTGGGGATGCAGCTGCAGGTGCCGCAGCAGGCGGCGGCGCGGCGGGGGATGGCGCCGCCGATGATGACGCATAGTAGGTGCCGCCGCTCGACACCGCGGCGGGCGCCGGTTTTTCATGCGCGTGGCTGTGACCAATATCCCAACCGGTGAGCGCCTGAATGGCTGGAACCACGATAAAATCCGTCAACGACAGGCAGGTGAAGGTGTGATTCAGGGTGTAAATCACATCTTCCGCGCGCTGCTGCGGGGTTTTGGCCCGCTCGCGTTGCTTGGGGGTCAGCACGGTGGTTTGCTGCAATTCAGGGGCCAGCGCCATCATACCACCTCCATCGCGAGGTCGGCGGCGTTCACGGTGCCACGGTAGTTTTTGGGGCCGCTGACGCTGCTGGCGGGCGGTGGTGCGGGTGCCGCTGGGGCCGGTGCTGGGGCATGTTTCTGCTGGGCGGCCTGCACGGTGCCGCGCATCGCCTGGGTATAAATTGCGCCACCGGGCTTCACCGCATCGGCCACGGCCTTTGCGCGCACTTGCCGGTCTTCCAGCCATGTCGCCGCGAAGTTTTCAAGCACCTCACCACTGGCTTGCGGCCATGCGGTGGCCAGCGCATGTACCAGCGGTGCCCGCAGGCGGCCTGCCGGTCTGAACAGTTCAGACAGCGCCTGATGGCCGATCTGGTGGCCCATCATGCTCATCCCGGCATGGATCGGCGGTTCCGCCCCGCCCCGGGCATTCAACTGAACGAAACCGTTCACGATCACCGCCACCTTATCGGCCGGAAGCTGGTATGGTGCGGCACGCGGCGCGGGCTGCGCGGCCGCCGCACGGGCACTGGCGATAAACGCCGGATCGGCGAGCGTGCGCACGCATTGCTGCGCATCCGCAATGCGGTGCTGGATCACATTTTCGATCTGCAGATGGGCCTGCTCCATCGTCACGGCATAGGCCGGATTCGGCTGTTGAACGGCCACTTCCTTGATGTAGCCGTCCGCCATCGCGTGGATGAAGGCATGGTCGGTTAGCGCTTTGGCAAGCGCCACCTGCTCGCCGACAAACTGGGCGATAACGGCGGACTCCGCCTGCCCGCGCGCGGCGCCCTCACGCATGCGCGACGCAATGCGCACGCGAAGCGCATCCAGCTGGTCTGCCGACATAGTGGCCGTGGGCGCCGCTGGGGCGCCTGAAATGGGCAGGAAAGCTGCGAGTGCGGTGGCGATGCGATACTCCTGAATAGAAACCGATGACCGCCTTAATTGCGAATCGTTCGCAACAAGTCAATCCATAAGATGATTTTATGCGAATTATTCGCACAAACATAATGAAGATTGTGTGACAGTCCCATCATATTAACGTTTCAAAGCCGCCTGTTTCCTGACTTTTTACTTGCCGCCATCCCCTGCTCCGCGATATGGGTTTGACCTTCGATTTCAGAGGAAGTTATGCCCAGCACCACCGACGTCCGCCGCCAGTTTCTTGAGTTTTTCGCGAGCAAAGGCCACACCGCGCTGCCCAGCAGCTCGCTGGTGCCCCATAACGACCCCACGCTGATGTTTGCCAATGCGGGCATGAACCAGTTCAAAAACATCTTCACCGGCATGGAAACGCCGCCGAACCCACCGCGCGCCACCACCGCGCAAAAATGCGTGCGCGCCGGCGGCAAACACAACGATCTAGATAATGTGGGCTACACCGCCCGCCACCATACGTTCTTTGAAATGCTGGGCAATTTCAGCTTCGGCGATTACTTCAAGGAACAGGCGATTTCCCATGCTTGGGAGCTGCTGACCGGCACCTGGGGCATCCCGAAAGAGAAGCTCTGCGTTACCGTCTACCACACGGATGACGAAGCGGCGAATTTGTGGAAAAAAATCGCGGGCCTTAGCGATGACAAAATCATCCGCATCGCCACCAATGATAATTTTTGGGCGATGGGCGATACCGGCCCGTGCGGCCCCTGCTCCGAGATTTTTTATGACCATGGGGCACATATTGCGGGCGGCCCTCCCGGTTCGCCGGGCGAGGATGGCGACCGCTTTATCGAAATCTGGAACCTCGTCTTCATGCAGTTCGAGCAGAAGGACAAGGACACCCGCGTGGCCCTGCCCAAGCCCAGCATCGACACCGGCATGGGCCTTGAGCGGCTGACAGCCGTGCTGCAAGGCGTGCATGATAATTACGACATCGACCTGTTCCAGACGCTGATGAAAGCGTCTGAGGAATTTTCGAAAAACACCAACCCGGCACAGCATGTTTCCCACCGGGTGATTGCCGATCACCTGCGCTCCAGCTCGTTTTTGATTGCCGATGGCGTGCTGCCCAGCAACGAAGGCCGCGGCTATGTGCTGCGGCGGATCATGCGCCGGGCGATGCGCCATGCGCATATGCTCGGCTGCAAAGCGCCGCTGATGCACCAGCTGGTGCCGACACTGGTCACTGAAATGGGCGGCGCCTACCCGGAATTACAGCGCGCGCAAGCCGCCATCAGCGAAACGCTGAAGCTGGAGGAAGAGAAGTTCAAAGAAACCCTCGAACGCGGCCTCAAGCTGCTGGAAGAAGAGAAAAAAGGATTGAGCGCGGGCGGTTCGTTCCCGGGTGCTGCGGCCTTCAAGCTTTATGACACGTATGGCTTCCCGCTCGACCTGACGCAGGACATCCTGCGCGGCGAGAACATCACGGTGGATCTTCCCGCCTTCACCGCCGCCATGGACGAGCAAAAAGCCAAGGCCCGCGCGGCATGGAAGGGCTCCGGGCAGTCTGCGACTGCAGGCTTGTGGTTTGACATAAAAGAGCGTGTTGGCCCGAGCGAATTCCTTGGCTACAGCATGGAAACCGCCCAAGGCCAAATCACCGCGCTGGTGAAGGATGGCGTGGAAGTAACCACCCTGAAAGCCGGTGAAACCGGTCAGGCAATCACCAACCAAACACCATTCTACGGCGAATCCGGTGGCCAGGTCGGCGATCATGGGACGCTCAAAACCAGCACCGCAACCGCGCAGGTTACAGATACCAGCAAACCGCTGGATGGGCTGTTCGTGCATGCCGTCACCCTCACGCACGGCACGCTCAGCATCGGCGATACGGTCGAACTTACCGTCGACACCGGCCGCCGCAACCGCATCCGCGCCAACCACTCGGCGACCCACCTGCTGCATGCCGCCTTGCGCGAGCAGCTGGGCGAGCACATCACCCAAAAAGGCTCGCTGGTCGATGCCGAACGCCTGCGTTTCGATATCACCAATCCCAAAGCCATCAGCCGCGAGGAACTGGCCACGGTGGAAGCGCAAGTGAACCATTATGTCGCCCAGAAATCCCACGCGACCACGAAACTGATGAACCAGCAGGACGCCATCGCCGCTGGTGCCATGGCGCTTTTTGGCGAGAAATATGGCGCGGAAGTGCGTGTACTCGCCATGGGCAAGCGGGCCGATGGCAAGGATTTCTCGGTCGAATTATGCGGCGGCACCCATGTCAGCAATACCGGCGAGATCGGCCTGTTCAAAATCATTTCGGAAGGCTCCGTTTCCTCGGGTGTGCGCCGCATCGAGGCGGTCACGGGCGAGAATGTGCGCAGCTATCTCAGCGAGCAACTGGGCAAGCTGGATGAACAATTGCAAGCACTGGCCAAAGAGAATGCACGTTTGCTCGGCGAACTGAAAAAAACCGGCACCGTGAAAATCACGGCGCCGGCGCTCGATGCGATCAAGGCCGCACCGCTTGCCGATGTGGTGGCGCGCTATGATGAACAGAGCAGCAACGCCCAACGCTCCATCGACGCCTTGCAGGAAGAGAGCAAAAAACTCGGCAAAGAAGTCGCCGAAGCGAAGAAGCAAGCGGCCCTTTCCGCCGGTGGCGAGGATGTGATCGAAACCATCGGCACCACTCAGCTTGCCGCCAAAATCTTCGGCGAGCTGGATGCCAAATCCCTGCGCGACATTGCGACCAGCATGCAGCAGAAACATGCGGATGCCGTGAGCGTGCTGCTGGCCGCGAGCGACGGCAAAGCCTCAGTCATTGTCGCGGTGGGCAAGGAACTCAGCGGCAAGGTGGATGCGCCAAGCCTCGTCAAAGCGGCGGTGGCTGCCGTTGGCGGCGCAGGCGGTGGCGGACGCCCGGACTTCGCCCAAGGCGGCGGCCCGGATGGCGACAAGCTGGAAGCAGCGCTGAGCGCAGTAAAAGCAGCGCTGGCCGGCTAGCAGCCACGCGCGCGCTCATACGAAATTGCCACAACCGGCCAATTAATGGCGTTCGCAACGAAGCTCCCGCATGGTTTCGCTAGAATCACCCACTGCACCTGCGTAGGCTCCGCCCATACCCGCGCTGCACGTGGGAGATTTTAACAGGGAGCCGCATATGTCCGTTGTCCAACTCAACAAGAAACCGCAACCACACCCAATCACGGTGGCGTATGGCGACGGGATTGGACCGGAGATCATGGAAGCGGTGCTGAAAATCCTCGCCGAAGCACGGGTGCCGCTCAATATCGAAACCATCGAAGTCGGCCAGAAATTCTACGAAAAAGGCGTGAC
Organism: Pseudomonadota bacterium; assembly: GCA_040384265.1. Taxonomy (GTDB): domain Bacteria; phylum Pseudomonadota; class Alphaproteobacteria; order Rickettsiales; family UBA3002; genus QFOX01. Next base: position 243,108 of record JAZKJM010000001.1, read on the forward strand.
CACCGGCATCCCGCCATCGGCATGGGATTCGATCCGCCGCACCAAAGTGCTGCTGAAAGCGCCCATCACCACGCCACAGGGCGGCGGCTACAAGTCGCTCAACGTGACCATGCGCAAGTCGCTGGGCCTGTATTCCAACGTGCGCCCCTGCACCAGCTTCCACCCGTTCATCAAGTCGATGCATGCGAACATGAACCTCGTCATCATCCGCGAGAACGAGGAAGATCTGTATGCCGGGATTGAATACCGCCAGACGCAGGATGCGTTCCAGTCGGTGAAAATCATCACCCGCTCGGGCTCTGAGCGCATCATGCGCTACGCGTTTGAATATGCGGTGAACAACAACCGCAAAAAAGTGACCTGCATGAGCAAGGACAACATCATGAAACTCACCGATGGTGCGTTTCATGATATGTTCACCATGGTCGCCAAGGAATACCCGCAGATCGAGGCGGATCACTATATCATCGATATTGGTTCGGCGCGCATTGCAAGCAAGCCGCATATTTTCGACGTGATCGTGACCGAGAATCTGTTCGGCGATATTATCTCGGATATTGCGGCGGAAGTGTCGGGCTCGGTGGGCCTTGCCGGTTCGGCCAATATCGGCGCGAACTACGCGATGTTCGAGGCAATCCACGGCTCCGCACCCGATATCGCGGGCAAGGATATTGCCAACCCATCCGGCCTGCTGCATGGCGCGATCATGATGCTCGTGCATCTGGGCCTCAACGAGGATGCGTCGCGGATTCATAACGCATGGCTCAAAACCATCGAAGACGGCACCCACACGGTTGATATTTTCAACGATATGAGCAAGCGCAAAGTCGGCACCATGGAGTTCGCACAAGCGGTGATCGATAATCTCGGTGCCGAGCCAAGCACCTACCGTCCGGTGAAATATGCCGCCCTGAAGGGCGGCCAGGTTGGCATCCACGCGGTGATGGCCAAGGAAACCGAGAAACGCGAGCTGGTCGGCGTCGATCTGTTCGTCCATTGGTATGGCAAGGAAATCAACGCGCTGGGCACCATGCTCAACGAGCTGTCGAACGACGCGCTGAGCCTGAAAATGATCTCGTGCAAAGGCCTCAAAGTCTGGCCGGATATCATCACCGAGATGGATGTCACCGACCGCTTCCGCGCGCGTTTCACGCCGGTGGCCAAGGATGGCAAAGTCACCCTCAAAGACATCGCTGACCTGTTGAGTGCGGCTGCCGATAAGGGCGTGGACTTCCTGAAAATCGAAACGCTCTACACGTTCGACGGCAAAAACGGCTTCAGCTCCAGCCAGGGCGAATAACCAAAAATCTCGCTACGGCGTGATGGTCGCAGGTTTGCTGAGCAGTTTGGTCTGCTCGCTGGCGGCGGCGCGCACCATCATGCCATCGGGCACATGGTGGGTGACGACGGCGCCTGCGCCAACAACCGCGCCCGCGCCGATGCGGATGCCCTGAATAATCACCGCACCCGCGCCGATATGGCTGGCTTCGCCCACGCTGACATGGCCGCACAGCACTGCACCCGGCGCGATATGCGCGTGCGGCGCAATCACCACATCATGATCGACCGAGGCACGGCTGTTGATGATCACATTTTCGCCGATGATGACGCCCGGCTGCACCACCGCGCCCGCCATGATTTGCACGCCCTCACCCATCGTCACATGCGGCTGCACGAACGCGGCAGGGCTGATGAGCGGCAGGAAATCAAACCCGAGTGCACGGTAGCGGCGATAGAGATCGGCGCGCGGCGCGAGTGCCGGGCCCTCGCGGCTGGCGCGATTGCCAACACCGTTGATGAGGGTCACTTCCGCCGGGTTAAGGGCGACGCTGCCTTCAAGGCCGAGTACCGGCACATCGAGCACATCCGTGCCGAGCAGCGCGGGATCGCTGGTGACAATGCCACGCAGCGGCGCGCCAAGCGCCTGCAGCAGACCAACCAACACCCGCGTGTGGCCGCCACCGCCGATGAGAATAAGGGAACGTGATTGCATGCTGTTGCATAGCTGAGCGCGCATCCATTGACAAACACAGATGCGCGGCTTAACGCAAATCCATGGATTTTATTATCAAACGCATGGTCGATATCGCCGTCGCGGGCGGGTTGCTGCTGGTGCTTTCACCATTGTTGCTGGTGCTAGCGGTGCTGGTGCGCCTGCGGCTGGGTGCGCCGATTTTCTTTACGCAAACGCGCATTGGCCGCGGCGAAGCGCCCTTCACCCTCATCAAATTCCGCACCATGACGGATGCGCGCGGCAGCGATGGCGCGTTGCTGGGCGACGATGTGCGCCTCACCGCGTTTGGCCGCTGGCTGCGCGCGACCAGCCTCGATGAGCTGCCGGAGCTGTGGAATATCCTGATGGGCGATATGAGCCTCGTCGGCCCGCGGCCGCTGCTGCCGGAATATCTGCCGTTTTACAGCGAGGCCGAAAAACTGCGCCACCGCATGCGCCCGGGCATCACCGGCCTTGCGCAGGTGAACGGCCGCAACGCCATCGGCTGGGATGCGCGCCTCGCGCTTGATGCCGCCTATGTGCAGAATTTTTCCATCGCCGCCGATGCGCGGATTTTGTGGCACACGATCGCGGTCGTGCTACAACGCGAAGGCATCAGCGCAGATGGGCATGTGACCATGCAGCGGCTGGATATTGAACGCAGCAAAGGTACCGTATGAGCAACTTTCCGCGCATTTTTCTTTCACCGCCGCATATGGGCGGGCAGGAACAGCAGTATGTCGCGCAGGCCTTTGAGAGCAATTACATCGCGCCGCTGGGGCCGATGGTCGATGGGTTCGAGCGCGCGTTTACGCAGCTGACCGGCATCCCGCACTGTGTCGCCCTCACCTCGGGCACGGCGGCGCTGCATCTTGCGTTGCGCGGGCTGGGTGTCGGCGCGGGGGATACGGTGATTGCGTCATCCCTCACCTTCATCGGCAGCATCACGCCGATTATCTATCAGGGCGCGACGCCGATTTTTATCGATGCCGATCCCGCCCATTGGACGATGGATGTGAACCTGCTACGCGAAACCCTCGCCGCGGCCAAAAAGCAAAACGCGCTGCCCAAAGCCGTGGTGCCGACCGACCTCTATGGCCAGAGCTGTGATGCCGCCGCCATCCGCGCGGTGTGCGATGAGTATGGCGTGCCGCTCGTGATCGACGCCGCCGAATCCGTCGGCGCGAGCTATGGCGACCAGCATGCGGGCTACCTTGCCCATGCCGCGGCGTTCTCGTTCAACGGCAACAAAATCATCACCACCAGCGGCGGCGGCATGCTCGCCAGCCACGACAAAAAACTGATCGACGAAGCGCGCTTCCTCAGCCAGCAGGCGCGTGACCCAGCGCCCTATTACGAGCACACGACCTATGGCTATAACTACCGGATGAGCAATATTGTCGCCGCCATCGGCTGCGGGCAGCTGGAAGTGCTGGCAGAACGGGTGGCACGGCGGCGCGCGGTGTTCGATGCTTATCATGCCGCGCTGGCCGACCTGCCGGGCATCGGGTTTATGCCCGAAGCCGCTTATGGCCGCGGCAACCGCTGGCTGAGCGTCATCACGGTGGATGCGGCGGCATTTGGCGCCGACAGCGAAACCATCCGCCTCGCGCTGGAGCAGGAAAATATTGAAGCGCGACCAACCTGGAAACCGATGCACCTGCAGCCGGTGTTCCACGGCGCGCGGATGGTGGGCGGCGCGGTCAGCGAACAGCTTTTCCGCAACGGGCTCTGCCTGCCTTCGGGCACACAGATGAGCGACGCCGACATCGCGCGGATTGTCACGGTGATTCGCGGGTGCCAGCGGTAATTACACCGCAGATTGATAATGGTTTTACTTCCCTACACAACAACCTGTCACCCCGTCGCATGACGGAGTCCACCTGTTTGCGGTGGTGAAGATGGACCCCGTCATGCGACGGGGTGACAGTTGGGGGATGACGATGCGCGCATTCAATAGAGAGAAAAGATCCTACAACACCGCCAACAACGCTTCCGCCGCTAACCGCTCGGCGAGTTTTTTGGTGCCGGCTTCACCGCGGGCGGGAGGGCTATCGCCGACGCGGGCTTCGATGATGAAATGCGGCGCGTGGCTTGGGCCATCTGCGCTGAGGACGGTATAGGTCGGCAGCGCCAGGCCGCGCGCTTGCGCCCATTCCTGCAGCGCGGTTTTGGGGTCTTTGGGTGGTGCCTTCATGGCTTGCGCCTGTGATTTCCAGAAACGGTCGATGACCGCGCGGGCAGGCACCAACCCGCCATCCAGATAAATCGCGCCGAGCAGCGCCTCACACGCGTCCTCCAGGTTGGAGGGGTTGGTGCGGCCGCCCTGCTCCGCCTCGCCGCCGCTGAGCACGAGATGGTCGCCCAGCTGCATCGAAATGGCGATTTTGGCGAGCTGGTCACCGTTGACGAGCGACACTTGCCGCTTGCTCAAATCCCCCTCCGCCTCGCCGGGAAAGAGGTGATACAGCATATCCGCAATCACAAGGCCCAGCACCGCATCGCCCAGAAATTCGAGGCGCTGGTTATGCGCATCGCCCGCATCCCGCCCGAGTGAGCGGTGGGTGAGCGCAAGGCTAAGCAAGGCCGGGTTGCGGAAGCTGTAGCCAAGCGCCTGCTGGAGGTCGGTCAATGTCACGGCGCTTGCCATTAGAGGATGGACTTCAACCACCGCCCCGGCTCGCCCTTCCATGAGAAGGCGATGATCTCGGCGCGGCCGATCAGGTTTTCAAACGGCACGAAGCCCGGCGCATTGCCATAGCCCAGCTCCTTGCTGAAGCGGCTGTCCTGCGAGTTATCGCGATTGTCGCCCATCATGAAGAAATGCCCCTCGGGCACGGTGTAGACCGCCGTATTATCCGAATTGAAGCCCGTGGTGGGGTCCTGGTTATCGGGATTGGCATCAAGCACGACGTGGCTGCGGCCGCCGGGCAGCGTTTCCTCGTAGCGCGGGATGGCATGCATCTGCCCCTGCGAATCGGGCAGGGTCACATCGCCACGGCGGGTCTGCTCGACCAGCGTACCGTTGATATAGAGCCGGTCATGCTTCATCTGCACCCTGTCGCCAGGCAGGCCGATCACGCGCTTGATGTAATCGGTGCTGGTATCGACCGGGTTGCGAAACACCACCACATCGCCACGCGCCGGCATGGTGCCAAGCACGCGCTCGCCGCCAAACATATCCGGGCTGAAGGGGAAGGAATAGCGGCTGTAGCCATAGGACAGCTTCGACACGAAGATATAATCGCCCTCATACAGCGTGCTCAGCATCGAGCCCGAGGGAATGTGGAACGGCTCATACGCCACCGAGCGGAACAGCAGCGCCAGCAGCACCGCAAACGCAAACGAGCGGAACATCTCGCCGGGCGTTTCTTTTTTCTTCGCTTTTTTCGGGGTGAGCAAGGGCGATACGGGTTGGGTCTCGGTCATGAAGCCTCTAGCTGGGTTGGCGGATGAGGCCATACAGATCATACGCATCCGCATCGGTGATATCCAAATTCACAAAGTCGCCCACGCGGATGCCTTTTTGCGCGGGCGCGAAGGCATTGCCATCCACTTCCGGTGCATCGGCGCGGGTGCGGCAGATGAGTTTCCCATCGGCGATGCCATCGACAATCGCTTGCTGGGTGGTGCCGATTTTTTTGGTGAGCTGGCGCGCGGAAATGCCCTGCGCGGCCTCCATGAAGCGGTGCCAGCGCTCCTCTTTCACTTCCTCGGGCACATGGTCACCAAGCTCGCGCGCGGTGGCGCCCACCACGTTTTCATATTTAAAGCAGCCGACGCGGTCGAGGTTCACCTCTTCCATCCAATCGAGCAGGAACTGGAAATCCTCTTCCGTTTCGCCGGGGAAGCCGACGATGAAGGTCGAGCGCACCGCGAGATCCGGCACGGCGCGGCGCCAGGCGGCGATGCGGTCGGCGGTTTTTTCCTGATTGGCCGGGCGCTTCATCGCTTTGAGCACCTTCGGCGAGGCATGCTGGAACGGGATGTCGAGATACGGCAGAATTTTGCCCTCCGCCATCAGCGGCATCACATGGTCCACATGCGGATAAGGATACACATACTGCAACCGCACCCAGATGCCGAGCGCGCTCAACGCCTCGCACAGCTCCAGCATCGAGGTTTTATATTCACGGTCACGCCAGCTGCCGGGCGCATATTTCACATCGATGCCATAGGCGCTGGTGTCCTGCGAAACGACCAGCAGCTCTTTCACCCCCGCTTTGGCGAGCAGTTCGGCTTCTTTCAGCACATCCGCAATCGGGCGGCTGACGAGATCACCACGCAGCGCCGGGATGATGCAGAAGGTGCAGCGGTTGTTGCAGCCTTCCGAGATTTTCAGATAGGCATAGTGGCGCGGCGTCAGGCGGATGCCTTGCGGCGGCACAAGGTCGGCATAGGGCTCGTGCAGGCGCGGCAGGGCTTTGTGCACGGCGTCCATCACCGCTTCGTAATGCTGCGGACCGGTGATGGCGAGCACGTTGGGATAGCGCGCGGTAATCACCTCTGGCTCCGCTCCCAAACAGCCGGTGACAACCACTTTGCCATTATCGTTCAGCGCCTCGCCGATGGCGGCAAGCGATTCCTCGCGCGCCGAATCAAGAAAACCGCACGTGTTGACGATGACCAGATCCGACCCGCGATAATCCGGCGCCAACTCGTAGCCCTCGGCGCGCAGACGGGTCAGGATGCGTTCGGAATCCACCAGCGCCTTGGCGCACCCCAGCGACACGAACCCAACGCGCGGGGCGGCGGAAACGGTGCTGTTCTTTTTGGTAGTGGCGGCGGCGCGGGCCATATGGATATTCCCTTAGAATTTTCGGGCGTTAGAGCATAGCTTCACGCCCATTGCAAGCGCCTCAGGAATCCCCGAATCCAAGGTAGGATTCCAACCGCTCGAAGGTACGGTTCATGGCGACGGATTCACCCATGCCAAACGGCATATGCCCGTAATTCAGCCATAATTGCCGTTCGGACGACCATTCACTGCGTTTGGCGATGGCCGCAAGATACAGCGCGGCCGCAAGCCCCGTGCGATCTGCCCCCGAATAACAGTGAATCAGCAGTGGCTTAGGCGCGGTGCGCATGGCCTCGATCAGCGCAAACGCCTGCCCATCCGTCAGCTCCCGGCTGCGCTTCATGCGGAAATCAATATGGGTGATGCCAAGGCTTTTCGCCTCGCGCACCTCGTCATCATACCACGGCGAGCCAATATTCTCGCCGCGCAGGTTGATGACGCTGGCGATTTTGTATTTCTCCACATAGCGCGTGAGGTCGCCCTCTTCCAGCTGCGCCGAGCGGTAAAGCTCGCCCTCGATCGTCTCATGAAAATTGCCAAAATAGAGCTGCACGCCCAGAAATATCGCCCCCAATAACACAGCAGAAACCAAAGCAATGCCTGTATATTTCAGGCGGCGTCGCAGCATTGTCTCACTCCCTCTGGGGCCTGCATGGCACCCGGTGTCTTTATGGATTTCTTACATACGCGCTGCGCCCATGTAAATCAATCGACGAAACAGGTTGAGATTCTGAAGAACAGTTGCTACACCTCCCGTCTCGCCGATACCCAAACCGGGCCATCGCGAGGAATACCCGCGTTTTTGTCAGCTAAAAACGCCGTGCGGAGGGGTGGCCGAGTGGCTGAAGGCGACGGTTTGCTAAACCGTTATAGGGGGTAAACCCTTATCGTGAGTTCGAATCTCATCTCCTCCGCCATTGTTCGAACAAGTAAGCAATTGAAATGTATGAATGATGAAATCAATAGCAATTGGAATTATGCGGTTTGCTATTTAGAGTTTCTCTTTAATGATCTTGTAATTGCCAAAGGCAGCGGTTTCTTTTGGGAAGCCAGCTCCAAACAAATATTTCTTATTTCCAATTGGCATAACTTTTCAGGCCGTTCTAATGAAGATGGACAGCCATTATCTAAAGAAACGGGCGCAACTCCGAATTCTGTTAGTTTTTATGCTTATCAGCAGTTATCTGAGCCTGATGAAAACAACCAATTTGCTCTTAATATTACAAAAACAACTGTGCCTTTAGTTCATCCCACAACAGGTGATAATCTCTGGTATGAACATCCTACTTTTGGCCGCAGAGTTGATCTTGGTGCTCTACGCGCAAGCAATATTAAGAATTTTAATCACATAGTAAAACCTGCCAACACCTTAGAAACTGACTGCGGTGAAAAGTTTTGCGTTTCACAAGACGCATTTATTGTTGGTTATCCTCTTGGATTAGTAACAGCGGCCATTCCAATACCGGTATGGAAACGGGGAACAATAGCCACTGAACCTTACATAAACCCAGATGGAAACCCTTTCATATATGTTGACGCAGCCACAAGAAAAGGAATGTCAGGATCTGTAGTTGTTGTGAAAGATACGTTCTTTGGACAACATCTGAAAAAAGACGGAACAAAGTCCGCTAATACAATTATATCTAAACATGAGCAAATTCTTGGAATCTATTCTGGACGTCTCCACCCAAATAATGTGGAGGCACAGCTTGGCAAAGTATGGAAGCGGCACTTAATTGATGAATTAGTAGAATCACCAAAAATAGCAGATACTTCACTTATTGCCGTTTCCCCTTCTTAAACCATTTGGCGATATAAGACTTCAAATCAAAGCGTTCCCAAAAATCGACGATATACTTCCGCTTCACCTCATCCTGTCGAAAATCGTCAACTAACCCACGCCATTTAAAAAAGGCCTGCGTATAGTGACGACGCTCTCCACCTAAAGCATCCTCATTCACGGAATCATATAAAACTGCAGCGCGCAGACGATGTCCGTGGTGGATAATGCATACACACCCGCTGGGGCGGCGACGCCGTCGGTGCAGAGTGCGGTGGTGGCTCGGATCTTCCCGACTCCCGGATTGCCATCGTCCATTTTAGTATCCACATTCCAGGCCTCTTCCGGCGTGATCGCCGCGAGGAGGTTACTCCCATTGACCGCTACCTGGCCGACACCAAATTGCATCCAGTTGCCTACGGTCGCGTTGCTCAGCACTGCCCACCCTGCAGGGGTGAGGCGCGCTGTGGGCGTGTTTTGCCCGATGACCACATGGTTGTTGCCCGCAGAACCGGGGACACCCGTGTAGGTGCCCTCGATCAGCCCGGCATTGGCCAAATGCTGCCATAGGCGGAACCGCTCATAAATGGTGGAGGCAAGCTGGCCGACAAACCCATCGCCATTGCCGTTGCATGTTTTGCTGTCGGTGCTGGGTTCGGCACTTGTTCCGGGGCAGACCGTCGCGGTTTGCCACAGCTGGGTGGCGTTTGGTATATCGCCGGGCAAGAAAAAATACTTTTCGCGGAAGGAATAGATCGCAGTGGCATACCGCTGCGCTTCGGTCGTAATGCTACGGATTTCCGCCGCGCGGATGAGCGATTTCCCCGCCAACACCCCCCCGACAAGCAAGCCGAGGATAACAAGGACGATCGATAGCTCTACAAGTGAAAACGCGTTGCGCATGGAATCCATTATAGATGGTTCTTTATATTCTACGCAACCAATCTATGCTCTTTAAGGACGCGACCAGCCCCTAAAACGCATCCGGGAACATCAGGGTGCAGGCGATGGTGGCGTGGTCGGTTTTGTAGGTGGCGGTGTAGTCGGTTTGGGAGGTTGAGTTGGTGCAGGAGGTGGCAAAGCCCCAGCCGGTATAGTCGCGCGCCATGACTTTGCCGGTGCCGGGGACGCCGTCATCGATTTTCTTATCGATATTCCAGGCGTCTTCCGGTTTGAACAGCGCATCCAGCGGCAGGAAGTTGGCGCGCCGCATGCCAATGGTGAACATGTTCTTGTAGTTGCGTGCATAGGTCGAGCTGTCGCCCGCCGGAACGGGCAGATACAGCATCGCCCACCCGCCTTTGCCGAATTTGGACGCGGGGGTGTTGGTGCCGGGCACTACATCCGCGCCGGGATAGGACATATACAGGGTGGGGCCGGAAAGGCCGCTATAGGTGCCCTCGATCAACCCGGCCAGCGAAAGCTGCTGCCAAAAACGAAACATTTCGCCCGTGGCGCTGACACCGGCGGCAGAGGTAATTTGCCCATCCCCATCGCCGTTGCAGGTGCCGGGGGTGGCGTTGCTGCCGGTATGGCCGGTGCAGTTGGTGTCATCCTTGCCCCAGACGGCGGTGGCGTTGGCCATATCGCCCGGGAGCGCGAAATATTTGTCGCGGAAGGTGTGGCTGGCGGTGATGTAGCGGGTGTATTCCGTGGTAACGGCGCGCAACTCGGCGGCGCTTATCAAGGATTTTCCAGCCAGAATGCCGCCGACAAGCAAGCCGAGGATGACGAGAACAATCGACAACTCGACCAAAGAGAACGCGCGTTTCATGGATTGGAGTGTACAGGATAACGGGGTTTCTTCAAGCGTGTATTGACGCGTATGCGGCTCACTTAAATAGATAAACATTGATGCTTCTTCACGAGAGGCCCTAATGCTGCCCTTGCACCTTATCTGCCGCGGTCCACCCACCGCCGAGCGCCTTGTAAAGCGTGACGCTGGCGCTGAGGCGGTCGCGGGTGGATTGGATCTGGTCGAGCTGGGACTGGAACAGTGCGCGGTCGGTATCGAGCCGTTCGAGCTGGGTGGAATAGCCCGCGTCATAACGGCGGGCGGCGATGCGGGCGGCGTCGCGGCGGGCAGTGACTTGGCGGGTTTGGGCGGCGGCGGCGACTTCGCTCGTGCGCACGGCGCTCATGGCGTTGAGTGCTTCGGCGAAGGCGCTGCGCACGACCTGCTGGTAGGTGATGATGGCGGCGTCGTTGCGGGCCTTCGCGGCATCCACATTCGCGCGGGTGCGACCGGCATCGAGGATAGGCGCGGCGAGGCTGCCGCCGAGCATCCAGTTGCGGGCGGAGCTTTTCAGTAGATTATCGACATGCTGGCTATCGAGCCCGATGAGCGCGGAAAGCGAGAGGCTCGGGAAATACGCCGCGGTGGCCACACCGATATCGGCATTGGCAGCGACCATGTCCTGCTGCGCGGCGGCAATATCCGGGCGGCGGGTGAGCAGGCTGGATGGCAGGTCGGCGGGAATGGCGGGCGGCACTGGCAGGGCGCTCAGCGCTTTGCCGCGGGCAATGGGGCGCTCGACCAGCGCATGCGGCGAGCGGCCAAGCAGGATGGACAGCGCATTCTGCTGCTCGACCTGCGCCTGCTCCAACCCTGGCAGCACGGCCTGCGCCTGCGCCAACTCGGCTTCCGCCTGACGGTAGCTCAGCGCATCGATCGCGCCGTGTTTATAGTGGCTGGCCTGATAATGCTCGCTGGATTGGCGGGTGGCGATGGTTTGTTTGGTCACCGCGATTTGCGCATCAAGCGCGAGCAGGTTGAAATAGCCGCTGGCGATGTCGCTGGCGACGGCAAGCGCCACGGCGTCGCGGTTGGCTTGGGTCGAGAGCAATTGGGCGCGGGCGGATTCCGAAGCGCGGCGCAGCTTGCCCCACAAATCCACCTCGTAGCTGAGCACGGCGGCGACGCTGAAATCGTTATACGGCTTCGCGGAACCGCCGGGATTGGTCGCGCTTTCCTTGCTGCGGCTGGTGCGGTTGGCGCCGCCCTGCGCATCCAGCTGCGGGTATTGGTTGGCTTCCGACAGGCCAAGCTGGGCGCGCGCTTGTGCGACGCGGGCGGCGGCGAGCAGCGTGTCGGCGTTGGCTTTTTGGCCCTCTTCTTCCAGCGCGGTCAGGATGGGATCGTTGAACAGCTTCCACCAATCGAGCGGGATGGGCGTGGTGGCGGTGCTGACGGCGCTCTCGTGGCTCCACAAGGTCGGCAGCTCGAGGTTCGGCATCGCAAAATCCGGGCCGACCGAACAAGCGGTGAGCAGCAGCATGGCGCTGAGGGTTAGCTTACGCATGGGGCTCCTCCTCGTGATAGGCTGGCACGGATGGCGGGGTGTGGGTCACGCTCGGGCGGCGGCGCTTGAAACGTTCGCCGAGGTTGGAGATGGTCATATAGAACATCGGGATGAAGAAGGTGGCGAGCACCGTCGCCGCAATCATGCCGCCGATGACGCCGGTGCCGATGGAATGGCGGCTGGCGGCCCCTGCCCCGCTGCTGATGGCGAGCGGCACACAGCCGAGAATGAAGGCCAGTGACGTCATCACAATCGGCCGGAAGCGTAAGTGCGCGGCGTTGATGGCAGCCTCGCGGATGGATTTGCCTTCCTTGCGCTGCATCACTGCGAACTCTACGATGAGAATGGCGTTTTTCGCGCCAAGGCCGATGAGCGTAAGCAGCCCGACCTGGAAATACACATCGTTCTGCAGCCCGCGCAACCAGGTGGCCAGCACCGCGCCGAACACCGCGAATGGCACGGCGGTGAGCACGGCAATCGGCAGGCTCCATTTTTCATACTGCGCGGCGAGGATGAGGAACACCATCACGATACCAAACAGGAAAGCGCTGGCCCCGGCGCTGCCCGCCAGTTTCTCCTGAAACGCCGTGCCCGACCAGGCGAGCGTGTAATCCGCCGAGAGTTCGTGGGTGGCGAGCTCTTCCATCACTTTGATGGCCTGACCGGAGGAATATCCCGGCGCCGGGCCGCCCATGATTTTGGCGGATGGGTAGATGTTGAAACGATCTACCAGATCCGGCCCAAGGATGCGCTTGACGGTGACCAGCGTGCTCAGCGGAATCATCGTGCCGCTCTCGGTGCGCACGAACACCTGGTTGAGATCTTCCGGCTTCTCGCGGAAATCAGCTTCCGACGACAGGCTGACGCGGAAAATGCGGCCCATCAGCGTGAAATCGTTGATGTAGTAGCTGCCAAACGTGCTTTGCATGGCGGTGAACACAGAGTTGACCGGGATGCCGAGCGCCTTGGCCTTCTCGCGGTCGAGATCGATGTAATATTGCGGAATATTGGCGGCAATGGTGGTTGAAACGCCCGCCAGCTCGGGCCGTTTCTTCGCGGCTTCCACCAGCTTCTGCGCAGTGGCGGCAATGGTTTTCACATCCGCACCGCTACGGCTTTGCAGATAGGCCTCGAAACCGCCAGTAAGGCTGATGCCGGTGATCGGCGGTGGGCTGAAGGCGATCACCATTGCCTCCTTGATGTCGCTGCCCATGCCCATCACTTTGCCGACGAGCGTTTTCGCGCTATGCTCCACACCCGGCCGCTCTGACCAGTTTTTGAGCACCACAAACGACGCGCCCGCATTGGTGCGCTGTGCGCCCGAAAGCAAATCAAAGCCCGAGAACATGACCACATGCTCGGCTTCGGGCATCGCCGTCAGGCGCTTGGAAAGCTCGGTGGTCACTTCCGTCGTGCGGTGCAGCGATGCACCCGGCAGCAGCATCGGCGCGACGATCAGATAGCCCTGATCCTCCTCCGGCACGAGGCCGGTGGGCACGCGGGTATAAAGCACGCCGGTGAGGACCAGCAGGCCCGCAAACAGGAACAGCGCCACGCCCACACGGCGGATGAGATACCCCACACCGCGCATATAGCCATTCGTCATCCGCTCGAAATTGCGGTTAAACCAGACAAACGGGCCTTTTGGCTCGCTATGCACCGGTTTCAGGATCAGCGCGCACAGCGCCGGCGATAAGGTAAGCGCCACAATGCCCGAAATGATGACCGAAACCGCGATGGTGATGGCGAACTGCTTATACATTTCCCCCGTCATGCCGCCCATGAAGCCCACCGGTACGAACACCGCGCACAGCACAAGCACGATGGCGACAATGGGCCCGGTTACTTCCTGCATCGCCTTGATGGCCGCTTCTTTGGGCGAGAGTTTTTCCGTGCGCATGATGCGTTCGACGTTTTCGATCACCACAATCGCGTCATCCACCACAATGCCGATGGCGAGCACCATGCCGAACAGCGTCAGCAGGTTGATCGAGAACCCGAGCAGGTACATGCCGCCAAACGTGCCGATGAGCGAAACCGGCACCGCCAGCAGCGGAATCAGCGTCGCCCGCGCGCTTTGCAGGAACACGAACACTACGATGACGACCAGCAGGATCGCTTCAAGGAAGGTTTTCACCACCTCGTGAATGGACACCCGCACGAAGCGGGTGGTGTCGAACGGCAGCGCATACGCAATACCATCGGGGAATTTCTCCGAGATGCGGGCCATAGTTTCATTAACGTTTTTAGTCACATCCAACGCATTGGCGCCCGGCTGCAGCGTCACCCGGATGATGGCCGCGGGCTTGCCGTTATACATGCCGTTGAAACTATAATCCTGCGCACCAAGCTCAACGCGGGCGACATCCTTCACCCGCAGCGCCGCACCGTGGGCGTCGGAGGTGAGGATGATATTTTCGAACTCGCGCACATCCACCAGCTGGCCCTTCATGGTGGCGCTGTAGGTGAAGGCTTGCGGGTTGTTCATGGGCTCCTGACCGAATTGCCCGGCGGCGAACTGCGAGTTCTGCTCGCGGATGGCGGTCGCCACATCGGCCGGTGTCAGCTTATAGCGCGCCAGTTTGGCCGGGTTGAGCCAGACGCGCATGGAGTAATCCTTGGTCGAGAACAGCCCGGCATCGCCCACGCCCGGCACGCGCTTGATTTCATCCAGCACGTTCAGCAGCGCATAGTTGCTGACGAAAACCGGGTCATACCGGCCATTGGGCGAATACATGACGACCGCCTGCAAAATCGCCGAAGCTTTTTTGGTGACGGTGATGCCCTGGCGGCGCACATCCTCGGGCAGGCGCGCGACGGCGGCCTGCACGCGGTTGTTCACATCAATCGTCGCCTGATCGGGATCGGTGCCGATGGCGAAGGTGACGGTGAGGTTCAGCGTGCCGCTGTTGGAGCTGCTGGAACGCATGTAGATCATGTTCGGCACGCCGTTGATCTGCTGCTCCAGCGGCGCAGCAACGGTACTGGCGATCACTTCCGCGGAAGCGCCGGGATAGCTGGTGCTCACCACCACATCCGGCGGGATGATGTTGGGATATTGCGCGACCGGTAGCGAGCGCATGCCCGCAAGGCCCGCGATCACGATCACGATAGAAATGACGGAGGCAAAAACCGGCCGCTCAATGAAAAACTTCGAGAACATGCTTATCCCTTCGCAGGCGCGGGCGTTTCAGGGGCTTTTTCCTCGCCGGTATCCACCGTCACCGGGCTGTCGGGCTTCACCTTGATCATGCCCTGGGTGATGATGCTGTCGCCCTCGTTCAGCCCATCGGCGATCAGCCGGGTCTGGCCGTTGAGCAGGCCGAGCTTGACCGGCGCGATCTGCGCCTTGCCCGCCTCGTCGATGCGGTAGACAAACGTGCCCATCGGCCCTTGCATGATGGCCGCTTCCGGCACGGCGATGGCATTTTTCTGGGTCAGGCCTTTCAGCACCACACGCACGAACTGGCCGGGAAGGATGGCGTGATCGGCATTAGGCACCACCGCGCGCACGCGCACGGTGCCGGTGGTTGGGTCAATAATGTTATCGGTGAATTTGACAAGGCCCTCGCGCGGATAAACCGTGCCATCGCTCAGGCGGATTTCGACTTTCAGGGTTTTATCGGCAGGCAGCGTCATGGTTCCGGCGGCAACCGCAGCGCGCTGCTGCATCGCCTCCATATCCGGCGTGGCGAATTCGACATACATCGGGTCAAGCTGCGTCAGGCGGGTGAGCAGGCTGGTATCCGCCGCGACAAGGCTGCCTTCGGAGAACCCCTCCTCGCTCGCAAAGCCGCTGATCGGCGCGCGTACGGTGGTGTAAGCGAGGTTGATTTTCGCCGTATCCACCGCCGCTTTGGACTGGCCGTAGGTCGATTGTGCCGCCTCGAACTCGCGCGGGCTCAGCGATTTATCCTTCCGCAGGGAAACCGCGCGTTTATAGTCCTTGTCCGCCTGCTCGAAACGCGATTGCGCATCCGCAAGCGCGGCTTCATACGGCGCCGGGTCGATCATAAACAGCACATCGCCACGCTTGACCCATTGGCCCTCAGTATAAACGCGCTTTTGCAGGATGCCGCCGACGCGGGCGCGGATTTCCACCTCGCGCGAACCGGCAAGGCGGGCAGCATAATCAAAGGTCAGCGGCATATCCGCAATGGTGATGCGCTGCACCGCCACCTTGGGCGCCGGCGGCTTGGGCGGCAGGGGCGGCTTGGCAAACAGCGCGCCATAAGCAAAATAACCTATCACGCCCAGCACAAGCAGGATGATAAGGAGGCGCATCAAAGGAAAACGACGACGATACATAAAACAGGTCCGCGTAGGAGAGAAAATCTGATGACTTTATACATACATCCGTGTATGTGTACAAGAAGATTACGCTGCACCGCATTAAATATAGGTAAGGTGAACGCCCATGGCCCGCCGGACGAAAGAAGATGCCGAAAAAACGCGTGAAGCCCTGCTGGATGCGGCAGAGCGGGTGTTTATTCGCGACGGCGTTGCCGCCGCCACGCTGGAGGACATCGCCCGCGAGGCCGGGGTGACGCGCGGCGCGGTCTACTGGCATTTCGATAATAAACAGGATGTTTTTAGCGCGATGCATAACCGCGTCAAACTGCCGATGGACATGCTCTACCAGCGTATGGTCAGCGGCGACGACCCACTCGGCGGGCTGCAAGCGGTCTGCACCGAAGTGCTGCAGATGATTGCCAC
The DNA here is from genome assembly GCA_040384265.1 of Pseudomonadota bacterium. Classification (GTDB taxonomy): domain Bacteria; phylum Pseudomonadota; class Alphaproteobacteria; order Rickettsiales; family UBA3002; genus QFOX01. The sequence continues at coordinate 259,697 of JAZKJM010000001.1, forward strand.
CACCCCGCGCGCGCAGAATGTTTATACGGTGCTGTTCCTGCGCTGCGAGCAGATGAACTGCAACACCAGCAGCTACAAAAAGGAAATCGCGGAAAAACGGCTGGAAGTCATCGCCAAATTCCAGAAAGTGTTTGCCAAAGCAGCGCGCGAGAAAAAACTCGCACCGGGCGTAACCGCCAGCTTTGCGGCCAGCGCGCTGCATTCATGGTTCATCGGCATTCTGATGGATTACCTGCGCAACCAGGCCACCTACCCGCTTGCCAAGCTCGCCCCCAAACTCACCGCCACCTTCTTCCGCGGCGTGCTGCGCTAAGGATACGCACGGCAAATTGAATCCATACCCAACCGCCGTCATTGCGAGCGAAGCGCGGCAATCCAGCTTGCAGGCTTGCTGAAAGAAGAAAGTAAGGCTGGATTGCCGCGCTTCGCTCGCAATGACGAGGAGGAGAGGTTGAGTGTATAATCACTCAGCCCTAAAACAGCTGCAACCGCTTTGGCCGTAAGTCGGCGAGCACCGCGGCGGGGTCCGTGCGCCACAGCTCTGGCTGCACGTCGATATAGAGCTCGATTTCATTCCCATCCGGATCGGCGATATAGAGGCTATGGGTGAAGCCATGATCCGTCGCGCCCTGAATGGCCACACCGGCAGCTTCCAGCTCGCGGTAGGCAGCGCGCAATTCATCGTCCGTGGTGCCGATTTTGAGGCCAAAATGGTAAAGCCCCGCGCGATGGCCGGTGGCAACCGGCGGCGCATCCGCGCCAACCTCGATCAGCAACAGCTCGTGATGGGTGCGGCCGCTGGAAAACAGCGCCACATTGCGCGCCGGACGGCCCAGCAATTTCCAGCCCAGCACCTGCCCATAAAAATGCGCCGAGACATCCATGTCATGCACATACAGCACGATATGGCCGAGTTCTTTGATTTCCATGAGCGAGCCTTTCATAACCGAAATAGAAAAAGGGCGGGAGACTGGCTAACGCCTATCCCCCGCCCCTCTTTATAGCATCAGAACGCGAATCGCGAACTAGTGTGCTGCACCGTGTGCGGCTTCTTTTTTAGCTTCTACTTTAGCATCCGCTTTAACAGCTTTTGCATCAACTTTAGCATCGGCTTTAACAGCAGCTGCTTCTGCTTTCGCATCAGCTTTAACTTCTTTTGCTTCCGTTTTAGCGTCAACTACTTCGGCTTTTGCTTTTACTGCTTCGTTAGCGAAAGCTGGCATTGCAACTGCTGCGAGGAGAGCTGCGGTAGCGAGAACAACGTTTTTCATATCAATAGTCCCTATGGTTAAAAGTATTATTAGTGCGCATTTCTTCGTGGTAACCACGTCGCATGCGTTCATTTTCATAAGCATGTCGCCTGGCCAATTGCACGTGAAATTTTCGAATTATACGAACAAAATACTGAATCACAGCCTGGCCTCAGCTTGGCCTCAGCTTCGCATCAGTTTCGGGCAAAACCTGTGGATAATATCGCCCCTTGTAACGCGCCGGGGGCGACCTAGTTATAACCCGCAATCATCAACAACGAGGACTGACTATGTATACGCTTTACGGAATGACCGGCTCCTGCTCGATGGCAGTGCATGTGGTGCTGAACGAACTCGGTGAAACCCCCACCATGGTGGATGTGCGCGTGCCCGATGGCCAGCCGCGCCCGGCAGAATTCCTTGCCATTAACCCACGCGGCAACGTGCCCGTGCTGGTCGATGGCGACATCGTGCTGCGCGAAGGCGGCGCCATCATTTCCTACCTGCTCGACAAACATGATAGCCCGATGCTGCCCAAAAGCGGCGCAGGCCGCGCCAAAGCGCTGGAATGGCTGATGTTCGCCAACGCCAGCATGCACCCGGCGTATGGGCGCGTGTTCTTTACCTTGCGCACCATCAGCGATGCAGCCGCCAAGGAAGAAGCCCTCACCGCCGCGCTGGCGCAGATCGACAAACTGTGGGCGGATGTGGATGCCCAGCTCGCCAAAACATCCTTCATCTGCGGCAACGAGGTTTCGGCGGCGGATATCCTGCTCGCCGTCATCGCCAACTGGGGCATGGACAGCTTCGCCAAACGCCTCACCCTCGGCGACAACGTGAAACGCATGCTGCGCGCCGTCACCGCGCGCCCGGCATATCAAACCGCCATCGCCCAGGAGCATGTGGTGTACAAAGCCGCCGCGTAATCACCGGGGTATAACCGGCATAAGTGACTTGCCAGTATGGCAATGGTGGCGGATAGATAGGGCATGCTCCATCGATCCGCCACCATCGCATGACCGCCGCACGCCTCACCGAATTTTTGCGGTTCTGCCTCGTCGGCTTCATTGGCTTTTTTGCCGATGCGGCGCTGCTGGAACTGCTCGTGCGCGCGGGCCTGAATACGCCCTGCGCCCGCGTGATTTCCTTATGTTGCGCCATGCAGGTTACCTATGTGCTGCACGACCGTTTTACCTTCCGCCACGCGGTGCGTGAAGCTCGGCGGCGCACATGGCTCACCTTCATGCTGGCGAACTTCACCGGCGCGCTGATCAACTACGCCACCTTCATGCTGGTGCTGGCGCAGGATGCCATTGCCGATGCCATGCTCTCGCGCCAGGTAGCGCTTATCTGCGGCACGGCCATCGCGCTTGGCTTCAACTACTGGGCCAATAGCCGCTTTGTCTTCGCAGCGAAAGAGCACTGATGGGCGGCTGGATAAAACGCATCCCCATATCCGTCATCGCCATCGCGTTGCTGATAGTACCGCAATTGGTGATGGTACTCGCCAAATGGCATGCGGTGCCGATGGATGGCGCGATGCCGACCGGCCCAAGCGACCCGGATTCATGGCTGCGGCTGACGCTGGTGCGCGACTGGCTGAGCGGTGGGGGTTGGTTCGACCATACGGTCGTGAACAGCAACACGCCGTTTGCCGGCATCCCCAGCCCATGGACACGCCCGCTTGATCTGGTGATCGCGGGCCTTGTACGGTTACAACCGGAAACAGTTGATCTTTCCATCCGCCTCGCACGCGCGGCACTGCTGCTTCCTATCCTGTGGATGACGCTATTGCTGCTGGGCATCCAACGCATCGTGCGCACCCTCACCCGCGCGCCTGCCGCCGTGCTAATGGCCAGCCTGTTTGTCGCCTGCATGCCGATGGTATGGAGCTATTTCGGCACCGGCAATGCCGACCACCATGCGCCGCTGGCCGTACTGTTTATCTGGGCGCTGGGAGTGGTGTTCATCCCCACACCATCACGCGCGCAGCTGGTACTGAGTGGGCTGCTGCTGGCCATGCAGCTGTGGATCAGTTTCGAGGCACTCATCCTTATCGCCGCCATATACGGCTGGTATGGCAGCCGCTGGCTACGCGGCGATACGCAGGCGGCGCGCGCGCTTGCGATGCTGGCAACCACCACCGCCTTTGCCGCCGCCGCCGCGCTGCTTATCGAGCGGGGGCCCACGCAATGGTGGCTGCCGGTCTATGATTCGATTTCGGTGGTCTATGTGTTCGTGCTGCTGATGGCCGCGCTGCTTAGTGGGGTGATGGCAGCCCTCCCACGGGCAACGCTGCCTGCGCGCTGCACGCTCGTCGCACTTGGTAGCGCCGCGATACTGGGCGCGCTTTATGGCGTGTATCCGCTGGCACTGCACGGGCCGATGGCGGGTGTTGACCCCTATGTCCTCAGCGATTTCCTGCCACGCGTGGCAGAGGCACAGCCGCTGCACCACTCCCCCCTGCCGACCGTGCTGGCGATGCTGCTGTACCCACTCGTAGCGCTGGTGCTGTGTGCGCTGGCATGGGCACGCCCGCCATCGGCATTCTATACCAAGCCATCCGCCGCGCCGTTGCTGTATTTCATGGCCATCACCGGCCTGCTGTTCCTCGGGCAGGTGCGCTGGTGCTATTATCTTTATCCGCTGACGGTAGCGGTGCTGGCACCGGTTTTTGGCGCGCTGTTCGAGCCACAGCACCGCGCGGTGCGCAACCTCTGGCCCGCGACATGGATCAGCCGCTTCAACGAAAGCGGGCAAGCCAAACGGCGCGTGCCGCTGCTGCTCATCACCCTGGCATTGCCGCTGGGGCTTGGGCTGCTGACACCGCAATACGAAGCCTATGTAAAAGGCACCGCCGCCGACACCCGCAGCGATGCCTGCGAGCTGACCGCCCGCCAGCTGATCCATAATGGCGCGCTAGCCGACATGACCGGCAACAAACCGCTTACCATCCTCGCCTCGACCAACCTTGGTGCGGAAATCCTGTTCTGGACAAAGCTGCGCATCGTCGCCTCCAACTACCATCGGGAAGGCGCGGGCATCCACTATGTCTGGGATACATTCCTCATCCGCGACATGGCGGCGCTGCGCACCCACCTCGCGCAACGGCAGATCAACCTGCTGCTGCTCTGCCCAGTAAAAGAACCCGTGGCCGGCAGCGTTCTCGAAGCCCTGCAACGCGGCGCGCGCCCACCAGCATGGCTGAAGCGATTGCCCTACACCATGCCACCCACGCCGGAGGGAGACGACACTGTCGCCGGCGCTGCACCGGTGATATTTCGCGTTACGCGATGACTGCTGCACGACGCGCTGGATAAGCGATGAATAATTTTTGCAGTTTCAATCGCCCATGCTAAAGTTCGCGCAGCCGCGTCGTTTCAGAATGCAGCATTAAGACTCTCTTCCTCGCACAGGACCACCCATGACCCTTCGTTTTAAAATCATCGCAGGCCTTGTTTCCTTCGCGCTGCTGTGCGCCCTACCGATCCTTGGCGTATTCGTCGCGCAGAAAGAATCGCTGAAACAAACCACCAGCGCCCGTGCGACGGATGCCGCGAAAACCCTCAACGACGCCATCGACACCCAGCTGTTCGAGCGCTCGCGCACCCTGCAGGCCTTCACCAGTAACCCCGCCGCACGCACCAGCGAACTGTGGGGCTATAGCGCCCCCGCGAACGCGCTGGTCAGCAGCATCAACACCGACATCATGAGCTACCGCATGTACCGCATCGCGCTGTATGTCGGGCTGGATGGCGCCGTGCGCGCGGTGAACACCGTGTCCCTCACCGGCCGGCCGATCGACACCGCGCTTTATTACGAGCAAAATTTCGCGCAGGCGGAATGGTTCCAGCACCTGCAATCCGGCCAGCCGCAGACCGGCGTCTATATGATGGGTCCCTACCGCGACGCCACCGTCGCTAAGGTCTATGGCGACGATGGGTATGTGATGGTTTTCGCCGCACCGGTGATGGATGCGAGCGGCAAGCCCATCGGCTACTGGGCGAATTTCGCATCCTTCGCCGTGGTCGATGAGGCCATTGCGGCGACGGAGAACACGCTGCGCCAAGCAGGCCTCAACCGCTCGCAGATCACGCTGACGGATAGCGGCGGCATGGTGGTTGCCACCGACATGCCCGCAAGCGGGCGTGAGGCGGCCAAACGCGACTACAGCATTCTTGGCACATGGAACCTTGTCGAGCGCAAATACCCACCTGCCCTGCAAGGCAGCGCGGGCCGCAGCGGCAGCGTGGTTGCCGCCAACCTGCGGCGCGAAGCGGGGCAAAGCCCGCAGCAATGGGTGGGCTACCACCACAGCACGGGCCTTGACGGCTATCCCGGCCTTGGCTGGACGGCCATGGTGCAGCTCGATGAGGGCGAAGTTTTCGGCAGCCTCGATGATGCAATCAGCAAGGCCGTCAATGGGCTTGGGCTTGTCGCCGGGGTGGCACTGCTGCTGGCGCTTATCGTCGCGCGGGTGGTGGTGCGACGGGTCGGCGCGTTCGCGCGGCTGCTCGATGCGCTGGGTGACGGGCAAACCGGCATGCCCCTGCCCGCCGCCGCCAGCAACGATGACATCGGCACCCTTCGCCGCGCGACCGCGAAGCTGCATGATCGCCTCGCTCAGCCTGGCACACGGCCGCCCGCCGCGGCGCCGGTTGCTGCTATCGTTCCCATCAGCGAACCGCTACCACCGCAACCCGCGCTGCATGACCGCAACCATGCGGATGCGCTGGAAAAACATGTGGCCCAGATCACCGCTACCGCCGCCCGGATGCGCGCGGAAACCGAGCGGCTGGCAACGTTGATGCCGGCCCCCACCGCGGCCACCGCGCCGCAGGATGCGCTGGCGAAAGCCGCCGGGCAGCTCACCGCCGCCATCGGGCGGATGGATGGGCAGGCCGGGCAATCCGCCGCCGCCGCCGAAAAGGCGAGTGAGCACGCGCACGGCATCAACGCCACGATGCTGCAGGTGGCGGACGCTTCCGGCAAAGTCGGCACGGTGGTGCAGGCTATCCGCGGCATCGCCAGCCAGATCAACCTGCTGGCGCTGAATGCCACCATTGAATCCGCCCGCGCGGGTGATGCCGGGCGTGGTTTCGCAGGCATCGCCGCCGAGATGAAAGCGCTTTCCGGCAAAGCGGCCCACGCGGTGGAGGATGTGCTCGCGCAGGCACACACCCTGCAAACGGCCGCTCAGGAAGCAACCGGTTCGCTGGGGCAGATCGCCAACACCCTCGACCAGATGGGCGCAAGCGTGGCGGATATGGCCAACGTCGCCAGTGAACAACGCAGCACCGCCGAGGAAATAGCCCGCGACAGCAGCCATTTCACCGGTGCAACGCCAGCGTCCAATGCGCCGTTGCTCGCATCGGCGCAGGCGCTGCGCGGCCACGCGGAATCGCTGGGCCAAGCCATTGATGCACTTCTGGTGACGGCGCGCGACCTGCCATGAGCCTGACGCCCTATTTCACCATCGGCATGCTGCTGATTTCGAATATCTTCATGACCTTCGCCTGGTATGGGCACCTGAAATACAAGGAATCGCCGCTGCTGCTGGTGATCCTCGTCAGCTGGGGCATTGCGCTGTTTGAATATTGCTTCCAGGTGCCTGCCAACCGCTATGGCAGCGCCTATTTTTCGGCGGTGCAGCTTAAGGCGATTCAGGAAATCATCACCCTCACCGTTTTCGTGTTTTTCTCGATGTTTTATCTCGGCGAGGCCATTCGCTGGAACCATATCGTCGGCTTCCTGCTGATTGTGCTGGCGGCGTTCTTCATCTTCAAGAAATAGCCCCCAGGCTTGCCAAGCGCTGCGCAATCCACTAACGCTTGGGCGCAAATCAACGGAGTTTACTATGCCCATCGTCCAGATTCACCTGCTTGAAGGCCGCGACATCGAGAAAAAACGCCTGCTGGTCAAGCGCATCACGGAAACCGTGTGCGAGACGCTCGGCAGCAAGCCCGACAAAGTGCGCGTCATCCTCTCGGACATGCAGCACCATGATTACTCCGTCGCCGGTGTGCTCTATTGCGATGAGCCCAAATAACCCATGACCACGCCCGCGCTTTTGCCCTCAGGGCTGATGGATGTGCTGCCGCCCCTGGCGGCTGCGGAGTTCCGGCTCGTCCATTATTTCCTGAAGACCTTCATGGCGTTTGGATACCAGCCGGTGATCCCGCCGCTGGCCGAATACGCATCGAGCATGCTGGCAGGCCAGGGCGAAGCGACCGGCCACCATGTGTTTCGCATGCCCGACCCGCTCGCCCCGGAAATGCTGGCCCTGCGCGCGGATATGACCGGGCAGCTGGCACGCATCGCGGGCACCTCGCTCAGCCAGATGCCGCGCCCACTGCGCCTGTGCTACGCGGGCTACACCCTGCGCACCGCGCCCGAAGCCCTCAAAACCCGCCGCCAGCACACGCAGGTCGGCATCGAGCGTTTTGGCGATATGGATACGCGCTCGGTCGCGGAACTGCTGTCCATCGCCGCCCACGCGCTGGATGGTAACGGCGTGTCGGATATCACCATCGACCTGCATTTTCCCGCCGTGATGGAAGCGCTGCTGGCCGAGGTTTCGGCCGAGGCCCAGCCCGCCATCCGCGAAGCCGCGCGGCTGAAAGACATCGCCCAACTGCGCCGCCTGAAAGCCGGGCTGATCGCCGATATTCTTGAAACCTCCGGCGAAGCAAAACGCACGCTGGCGAAGCTTGCAACCATCAATCATCCGGCCGTGGCGCAGGCCGTGGCCGCGCTCGACGCGCTGGTCAACGCCCTGCAAGCACAGCAAGTGGCGGCCAATGTCACCGTCGATATGCTCGACCTGTCCGGCTACGGCTATTACACCGGCATCGGCTACGCGCTCTATTGGAACGCCGCCAATATCGAAGTCGGCCGCGGCGGCTGCTACCGCACCGGCAGCGGCGAGGATGCCGTCGGTTTCACGCTCTATATCAACGACCTGCTGGAGCAATTGCCCGCCGAAGCGCCCGCCCCCATCAAAACCATCCCCTACGGCACCCCGGCCAAAGAAGCGGCCGCGCTTCAGACGCAAGGCTTTGTCACGGTTTTTAAGTAGCGTTATCCGCCTTTATTAATGAGGAGGAAGCGGCAATTCTTGCTGAACTAATTCCTGCGCAGCTTTCCATTGTTTTTCTACATAGGTTTGGATGCCTTCATCCGTGGTCAACCATTGATCTTCTTGAGCAAACGGTTTGTTGGATGACTGCATTGCATCGCGGAAATAGCGGCACTCATGCGTTAATTTTGCTTTAGCAAATTCTATCTCTGCAGTGACGTCATAACGCAAATCCAATACGCTCAATTCTTTCATCAAAAGCAATGAACCGATCATGGCATCACGTAGAGGGAACTGACTCATCCAAGGGGCGGGCTGAAAACTATTGAGTGATGCCGGCATCGGAGGCAAGTCTTTTGAAAATGCCATTTCATCCTTTATTGCCTCATAAAGCGCACTATCGTCGTGTTCTGTTGGGCTAAGATGTTTCATTGCTTCGCTATCATCTCCCACGATCTGAACGTTGCGCCAAAAGAGCGCATCTAATTCTTTAACCTGCTTTAAATCGTTCACGCCTGCCGCCTTGTGCAAGTGCGAATAGGATAGTTTTTTTGCCTGAAACCTTGCAGCGTGCGTCGTCATAGTGGGCTCCTGTGATGTCATTCGTCTAGACCATTGGGTTTAAAATAAAAAATGGGTGCTGTTTGTGACAGTTTCATGAAACCTGCATCCGTCATAAGCCCTAGACACATGGCTGCATTTGTGGCACAAGGCAGCGGATTTTATGAAATAATCACAGGTGTATGATATGCAAAGCGTGGTGGTTATCGGCTCCCAGTGGGGCGATGAGGGTAAAGGCAAAGTGGTCGACTGGCTGAGCGAGCGCGCGGATGTGATCGTGCGCTTCCAGGGTGGGCACAATGCCGGTCACACGCTGGTGATCGACGGGGTGACGTATAAACTCAGCCTGCTGCCGTCGGGCGTTGTGCGCAAAGGCAAGACCAGCATCATCGGCAACGGCGTGGTGATCGACCCATGGGCGCTTTTCAATGAAATTGATAAAGTCCAGAAACAAGGCGTCGAAGTCTCGCCTGAAACCTTAAAAATCGCCGAGAACGCGCCGTTAATCCTGCCAATTCACCAGAAACTCGACGAAGCTTCCGAGAAACTGCGCGGTAGCAACAAAATCGGCACCACCGGCCGTGGCATTGGCCCGGCCTATGAAGACAAGGTCGGCCGCCGCGCCATCCGCATTTGCGATCTGGCGAACCCCACCCTGCTGCGCGCCAAGCTGGATGACATGGTCGCCCACCATCAACCGATCCTGACCGCTTCCGGCAGTGAATCCATTGATGTGGACGCATTATTTAACGCATTGAGCGAAGTAGCGAAAAAGATCCTTCCGTTTGCCACCCCGGTCTGGCGCCTGCTCGCCCAATACCGCGCAGAAGGCAAACGCATCCTGTTCGAAGGCGCTCAAGGCATCATGCTGGATGTCGATTACGGCACCTACCCCTACGTTACCTCCTCCAACACCATGGCGGGTGCGGCCACCATCGGCTCGGGCTCGGGCATCAACGCGATCGGCTATGTGCTGGGCATCACCAAGGCCTACACCACGCGGGTCGGCAGCGGTCCATTCCCCAGCGAGCTGAGCGACGACATCGGCGAGCGCATCGGCGAGCGCGGGCATGAATTCGGCACTGTCACCGGGCGCAAGCGCCGCTGCGGCTGGTTCGATGCGGTGCTGGTGAAACAGGCGGTCACGGTCGGCGGCATCAACGGCATCGCCCTCACCAAACTGGACGTGCTCGATGGGCTCGAGGAGCTGAAGCTCTGCATCGGCTATGACATCAACGGCACCCATTACGACTACCTGCCCGCCGCCAGCGACCTGCAGGCCGCGGCGACGCCGAAATACGAAACCATCGAAGGCTGGAGCGAATCCACCCGCGGCGCGCGCAGCTGGGCGGAACTTCCCGCGAGCGCGATCAAATATATCCGCCGCATCGAAGAGCTGATCGGCTGCCCGGTCGCCCTGCTCTCCACCAGCCCCGACCGCGAAGATACGATCATGGTGAAGGACCCATTCCTCGGCCTCTAGATTCGTTAACCTTTGAATGATTGAGGCGACGGCGAATTTTCGTTATAGTGAAATAGGAAACGATTCCCATGTAGGGGGTGTATGGCAAAGGCCAACACGATAAGTGACGCGGAAATTCCGCTGATTGAAGAACATGTCGAGACAGGGCTTCAACAGCTGCTGGACTCGTATCGCACCAGCTATGTGCCCGGCGGCGACAAGAAGGATGAGCTCGGCGGCCGCTTCACCTTTTACCCCTCGCGCCCACTGCCGGAATTCAACCACACCTATGCCAAGGGCTATGAAGCGGTCGATGATTTCAACACCGCCCGCCCCGTCTACGCCATGGTGTGCGAAGGCCCCGTCCCGCCGCGAACCATGGCCATCAACGACCTGACCGGCTTTGTCCACCCCGCCATCAGCACACTGCTTGGCGCGGGTACGGTCAATTGCTCGCATCTGGGTGAGTCGCGCATGGTGCTGTTCATCGAGCGCCCACGCGGCACGCGGCTGAAGGATATTATCAAGACCCATGGCCGCCTGCACGAGCATAAGGTGCTCGACACCATCCTGCAGCCCATCGCCAAAGTGCTGGTTGCCATGCGCGAGAAAAAACTAAGCCATGGCCACATCCACCCGGGCAATGTGTTCATGAGCGATGCCGCGATGCTGGGCGAATGCAGCTCGGCGCTGTGCGGCACGCAGCACCATTATATCTACGAACCGCTGGAGCGGCTGATGGCCGACCCGCTGGGCCGCGGCGAGGCCAGCGAAAAATCCGACGTCTATGCGCTGGGCATCCTCGCCTTCGAGCTGATGTATGGGCTCGATAAAATCAAGGCCATTCCACGCGAGCAATTCATCGAAAAGGCGATTTCGCTGGGCACCTACCAGCTGTTTGCCGAAAACCGTGAATATTCCGATGCGTTGCAGGATTTTTTCCGCGGCATCCTCAACGAAAATCCAGCCGAGCGTTGGGGCCTTGAGCAGCTGATGCAATGGATCGGCGGCAAACGCTTCAACATGATTGCGCCCAACACCCCCAAGGAAGCGTTGCGCCCGATCACCTTCCACGATGAGGCGTTTTTCAGCCGCCGCAGGCTGGCCAATAGCTTCCACGTCCACTGGCGCGAGGCGCTGAAGGATATCAAAGCACTGCGGGTGGATCGCTGGTGCGAAATGAGCCTGCACCGGCCAGAGCTGGCCGAAAAGATGGAACGCGTCCTGCGCACCGGCGGCCACGCCTCGACCGAGGCGCAGATGAACGACATGCTGACCCGGGTGATCTGCCTGCTCGATCCCATCGGCCCGCTACGCACCAGTTCGCTTTCCATCCGCCCGGATGCGCTGGGGGCGGTGCTTGCGGAGACCATCGACCATGGCGGCCCGGAACTGGCGCAGGTGGTTCGCTTTATCGAGAATGATTTCCCCACCTTCTGGGCCGACCAGTCGGAGAGTAACAAGAACCCCGAGATATCGATCCTGATGTGGCGGCTGGAGCGGGTGCGGCCATACCTGAAAAAGAAGGGCGTCGGCTTCGGGCTGGAACGGGTGCTGTATGACCTCAACCCCTCCCTCGCCTGCCAGAGCCCACTGCTGAAAGCCTATCACGTGACCACTGCGGTGGATGCGCTGAAGACGCTCGATGCTATCGCCGTGCAGATGGCGCCCGATACGAGCTTTGTTGATCGGCACCTGGCCGCCTTCATCGCCAGTCGGATCGAGATGGGCAAGGAAATCCGCATCCCCGACCTTGCCTCGGTGCCCGCACTTGCCAACAACCAGGAGCTGGCCGTGCTGCATTTGCTGGCCAAGGCACAGCAAAAAGTAGCCCGCCTCGCATTGCCGGGCCTGTGCAGCTGGGCTGCCATGCGCATCGAGAAAATGATTAACGAGATCCATAACCGCATCATCCGTAAACGGCTGAAACTGCAGCTGAAGGGCCTCGCCCAATCCGGCAATCTCTACGATGTGCTGACTGCCATCATCAACATTGAAGTGTCGCAGCGCGACCATGAAGGCTTCGCCCGCGCCATCGCCTTGCACCAGATCAACACCGACCGCATGGATTTGCTGAAAAACGACCAGATTCTCGATTACAAATCCCGGCGGGCGGGCGGCAAAATGGCCAGCGTCATCACCTTCGCCGCGCTGGTCATCACCAGCTATATTACCATCTTCAACATCTACGGGCTCTAACGATGGCGACCACCACCCTGACCATGCGCAAGATGCGCCGCAAACATAAGCTGCTGCTGATTCTGTTCAGCCTGCTGATGATGGGGCTGCTGAAAACCGGCTTTGTCTTTTTCGTGATCGGGATGATGCCCTGCGTGGTCGCGTACTACATGGATGTGAGCAAGCACCGCTACATGTTTAAAAGCGTGTTCAACGCCAACCTTGCGGGCATGATGCCATCCATCGTCAAGATGATCCATGCCGGCCCATCCAGTGTGCTGCTGCAGGAGATCATGGGCAACAGCACCAACTGGTTCATCATCTACGGCGCGGCGTTTATGGGCTGGCTGCTGGTGAAAGTGTGCCCAATGGTGGCGCAGGTGATGGTGATGGGGCTGCACCAATCGCAGGTCGCGCGCTATGAGGGACTACAGAGAAAAATCGAAACCGAATGGGGCCCGGAAGTGACCCAGTTCAGCGGCGATAAGCGGCCCGTCTAATCAGGCCTGTCCGGTGATCCACCCGCCGCCGAGCACGCGGTCGCCGTCATACACCACACAGGCCTGCCCGGGCGCAATCCCCTCATAGGCCGCCGCCAGCGCAATGCGCGCATCCGAGTCGGAGGATGGGGTGATGGTCGCCGCCACCGGCGGCTGCGCGGAACGCATTTTAACGCGGATGCTGTCGCGCGGGCTCAGCGCATCCAGCCAGTTCAGCTCTTTGATGTGAAACGCATCGCGCGCCAACGCTGCGCGCGGGCCCACCACAACCCTGCGGGTTGGGGCGTCTAACTTTATCACATACAACGGCTCGCCCAAACCGCCGCCGAGGCCTTTGCGCTGGCCGACCGTGTAATGGATAATGCCGCTATGGGCACCCAGCACCCGCCCATCGACATGGACGATCTCGCCAGGCTCCGCCGCCCCCGGGCGCAGGGTCTCGATCACTTTTGCATAACCGCCCGTCGGCACGAAGCAGATGTCCTGGCTATCGGGTTTATCGACCACGGCGAGGTTGAATTGCGCCGCCAGCGCCCGTGTTTCCTCCTTGCGCAACCCGCCCAGCGGAAAGCGCAGGAAATCCAGCTGCTCCTGCGTGGTCGCGAACAGGAAGTAGCTCTGGTCCTTATCGGGATCAATCCCGCGATGCAGCTCGGCGCGGCCCTGCGCGTTGACGAGGCGCTGCACGTAATGCCCGGTCGCCATGCAATCCGCGCCCAAATCACGCGCGGTGGCGAGCAGATCCTTGAACTTCACCGACTGATTGCAGCGCACGCACGGGATCGGCGTCGACCCGGCGAGATAGGTCTCGACGAAATCCTCCATCACCGCATCCTTGAAGCGCGATTCGTAGTTCAGCACATAATACGGAATGCCAAGCCCATCCGCCACCCGCCGCGCATCGTGAATATCCTGCCCGGCGCAGCACGCGCCCTTTTTGCCCACCATCGCGCCATGGTCATACAGCTGCAGCGTGATGCCGATGACATCGTAACCTTGGCTGTGCAGCAGCGCCGCCACCACAGACGAATCCACCCCCCCGCTCATGGCAACCACCACGCGCGTCTGGCTTTCAGGCTTGTCAAATCCGAGGCTGTTCATGGGGGGCATATAGAGCAGATAGGCCCGTTAGTCGAGGGTGGAGTTGCGCCGCCCTTGCCCTATTTCTCCACACTCCCCTTCACCCGCGCGGCTAAGCTGGCGTTGATGAACATGTCGAGGTCGCCGTCCAGCACGCCTTGGGTGTTGCTGGTTTCGGCGCCGGTGCGCAGGTCTTTTACCATTTGGTAGGGGTGCAGCACATAGCTGCGGATCTGGTGGCCCCAGCCGTTATCGGTTTTCTGGCTATTGAGGGCGTCGGTCGCCTCTTCCTGCTTGCGCAGTTCATGCTCGTACAGGCGCGCGCGCAGCATGTTCCATGCCTCGGCGCGGTTCTGGTGCTGGCTGCGCTGGTTCTGGCAGGCCACGGAAATATTGGTCGGGATGTGGGTCAGCCGCACCGCGGATTCCACCTTGTTGACGTTCTGCCCGCCCGCGCCGGAGCTGCGGAACGTATCCACCCGCACGTCTTTTTCCTCGATGACGATGGTGATGTTCTCATCCACCACCGGGTAAACCCAGGCGCTGGCAAAGCTGGTGTGGCGGCGGGCGTTGGAGTCAAACGGTGAAATGCGCACCAGCCGGTGCACGCCCGATTCCGTTTTCGCCCAGCCATACGCATTATGGCCGGAAATGCGGATGGTGGCGGATTTGATGCCCGCCTCGTCGCCGCTTTGCTCGTCGATAATTTCGGTTTTGAAGCCGCGCCGCTCGCCCCAGCGCAGATACATGCGGTAGAGCATGAACGCCCAATCCTGCGACTCGGTGCCGCCCGCGCCGGGATGGATTTCGATGAAACAATCATTCTGATCCGCCTCGCCGGAAAGCAGGGCTTCCAGCTCCATCCGGCTGATTTCTTTGACAAATGCCTCAAGCGCTGTGTGGGCTTCGGCGCGCATGGCTTCTTCGCCTTCGCTTTCGGCCAGCTCGTGCAGCTCCAGCGCGTCTTTGAAGCCCTGATCGACGCGGGTGAAGCTGGCGATGAGGTTATCGACCCGGGTGCGCTCGCGCAGGATTTTCTGGGCCTCGGCCTGGTTGTCCCACAGGCTTGGGTCTTCCGCCTTGGCGTTCAGCTCGACGGCGCGTTTGACGAGGTTGTCGAAGTCAAAGACACCTCGCGAGCAAAGCTTGCGAGGATTGGAACTGGTCTTTGAGGGTAATAATTTCAGCGCGCATGCGTTGCTGAGTAAAGAATGGCGGCGGCTTCGTCAACCGTTCAGAGCGCTAATAAAGCCCACCGGTGCCGGTGCTGGCATTGGTGTTGGGATCAAAGCCTTGCGGATCGACCGGGCGCTGGTAGGGAGCCATTTCGCCAGCAGCAGGCCGCTCGAAGGGCTGGGCGCCTTCGGTCGCGCCATCGGCACCGAGGTCTTCGGGCGTCACCACGGGTGCGCTGCTCTTATCCTTCAGCTCTTCCTGCAGTTCGTTGAAGGGCTTGAAGATGGGCCCGCCGGTCAGGAAGGCTTCCTTGAGGATGGATTTGGTGTCGCCTGCATCCGCCGCATAGAGCGGCTGGCCGGTGCTGCGGTTGATGGCAATTTCGCGGATGCCCGGCGGCGCGCGGAATTCCTTGATCGGCAAGCTATCGCCCGCCTGCTGCATGAATTTGATGAAGCCCTGAATGGCGACCCGGCCGCCAGTTTCTTTCTCGCCGAGGGATTTGGGCACATCGAACCCGACATAGGTGCCGATGACGAGGTCCGGCGTGTAGCCGATGAACCAGGTATCGCGCGAATCATTCGTGGTGCCGGTTTTACCGGCGACCGGGCGGCCAAGCACGCGCGCCGCGCCGCCGGTGCCGCGCTGGACCACGCCTTCGAGAATCGAGGTGATCTGATAGGCCACGCGCGGATCGAGCACGCGCTCGCGCTCATCCGTCAATGTCGGCGGAATAGTGCTAGTGCCGGTTGCCGTCGGCACGGTGCAGGATTCGCAAGCCCGGGTATCGCGGCGGAAAATCGTCGCGCCGTTGCGGTCATCGATCCGCTCGATGAACCACGGCGCCACCCGGCGGCCACCATTAGCGATCATGCTGTAGCCGTTGACGAGCTTGAGCAGCGTAGTCTCTTTCGCGCCGAGCACCATGGAATAGTTCGGGTTGCCCTCGTCTTCATACAGCCCGAAACGCTTGGCGACGCGCATGATGCGCTTGATGCCGATCATCGACGCGATGCGCACGGTGACGGCGTTGCGTGAATGCTCCAGCGCCGTGCGGAAGGTGATCGGGCCCATATAGTCGCCCTCGTAGTTTTTCGGCGTCCACATCGGCAGGCCGGGGCCTTGCGGCAGCGAGATTGGCCCATCGAGAATCACCGATGTTGGGCTGAAGCCGCTTTCAAGCGCGGTGAGGTAAACGAATGGCTTGAAGGCCGATCCGGGCTGGCGCTTGGCCTGCGTCGCGCGGTTGAACTCGGAACCGCCATACGCATAGCCGCCCGACATGGCGAGCACCTTGCCGGTATGCGGATCCATCACCACCAGCGCGCCGTTGACGGCAGGAATCTGCAGCAGCTTGAAGCTGCCCTTCTGACCCTCGATGGCCTCAACCAGCAGCACATCACCCACCGTGAATTTCGCTTTCGCCCAGGCCATGCCTTCGGGCGCGATGCTGCCGCGGTCACCGTTAAGGGCAACCACATCCAGCTTAGTGCCGACTTTATCGACCACGGCGAGCGTCTGCGCGTCATACAGCGTGATCGCTTTTTCCTGACGGATGCGCTCAAGCGCGGCGGGCAGCGAGCCCTCTTCATGTTTCAGCGTCGCAATCGGGCCGCGATAGCCATGGCGCTGGTCGTAGGTCATCAACGCATAGCGCAGCGCGCGGTCGGCATAGTCCTGATATTTCGGATTGAGCGTGGTTTTGACGAACAGCCCGCCCTCATACAGCACGTTGCTGCCATACATGCCCGCAAGCGCGCGGCGCACTTCCTCGGCGAAGAAATCGGCGCGGGCGACTTCGCCCTTATCGCGGGCGCGGGTGGTGATGGGCAGCGCCTCGGCGCGCAGTTCCTCTTTGGTGTCGATATAGCCATCTTCGCGCATGCGGCTGATGACGTAATTGCGCCGGTCAAACGCGCGCTTGTAGTTTTTGGTCGGGTCAAAATACGCGGGCGCTTTAGGCAGGGCGGCAAGGAACGCGGCTTCCTCAGTCGTCAACTGGTCGAGCGATTTATCGAAATAGGTGATGCTGGCGGCGGCGACGCCGTACGTCCCCTGCCCGAGATAAATCTCGTTGAGATAGAGCTCCAGAATCTTTTCTTTGCTGTAAATAT
This sequence comes from Pseudomonadota bacterium, assembly GCA_040384265.1. GTDB lineage: Bacteria > Pseudomonadota > Alphaproteobacteria > Rickettsiales > UBA3002 > QFOX01. Next base: position 277,096 of record JAZKJM010000001.1, read on the forward strand.
TGCTGATGCGGTAGGCGAGGATCGCTTCCTTGATTTTACGCTCGAAGGATTTTTCGCTCGTCAGCAAAAAGTTCTTCACCACCTGCTGGGTGATGGTGGAACCGCCAACCAGGCTGTGGCCCTTGCCAATATGCAGCACGTTCTCCTTGATCGCGCGCAGCGTGCCGAGCATATCGACGCCCTGATGCGAGTAGAAGTTCTTATCCTCAGCAGAAAGAAACGCGTTCTGCACGTTCTTGGGAATCGCCGATAGCGGCAGGAAGAAGCGCTTTTCCTTGGCGTATTCCGCCATCAATTTCCCGTCCGCCGCATAAAGCCGGGTGACGACTGCCGGGTTATAATTCGCCAGCTGGTCGGTGGAAGGTAGCGAGGCGCTGTAATGCTCCACCACCGCCGCCACTGCGATGAGAGTGAAGATGAAGCCGAGCGCCATCGTCGCAAACACCCAATTCAAAATACGCACCAGACGCCGCCGGCTGCGCTTCACTTTGCGCGGCTTCTCGGGCGAAAAATCATCGGGCGTGGATGGGTGTATCATGCGCGTTTGGTGCTACTCTCCTGCGCGGTAGCGGTCAATGCCCTTGACGATGGAGGCGACGACTAAATCGCGATACTCTGGCGAGAGCAGTAAGCGCTCATCCACCGCGTTGCTGATGAAACCGATCTCGATCAGCACCGAGGGAATATCAGGACCCTTCAGCACGCGGAAGCCTGCGAAGCGATGGGTCTGCGGCAAGCGGTTCACCTTCGCATGCATGGCATCGACAATATTATCGGCCAGCACGGCGGATTTATTCATCGTCTCGCGTTGGGTCAGGTCGATGAGAATGCTCGCCACATCCGCATCCGTCGTGCTGAGGTCGATGCCGGGGATGATGTCGGATTTATTTTCCCGCTCCGCCAACGCCGCCGCTTCCGCATCCGACGCGGTTTCGGAAAGGGTGTAAATCGACAGCCCCTTCGCTTCCGCGCGCGGGTTGGAATCGGCATGCAGCGAAATAAACATATCCGCTTTCATCTTACGGGCGATGGCGACGCGGTCCGGCAGCAGCACGAACGTATCATTGTCGCGCGTCAGCGCCACGCGGTAGCGGCCGGTGCGCAGCAGCTCCTCGCGCAGCGCGCGGGCGAAATTGAGGGTGACTTCTTTCTCCCGCGTCTGGTGCAGGCCGATGGCGCCGGGATCCTGCCCGCCATGCCCGGCATCGATCACGATCAACGGCTTGGCCTCCACAACCGGCGCCACCGCTTCCGCCGACGCGCCCTCAGCCGGGGCAATCTCGATCATAAGCACCCTGCCCGGCGTGGTGCCGATGACTTTGGCCGGGGCACTCACATCCAACACAATGCGCGAGGTCGCCGGGTCGAACTGGCCAAAACGGATATTTTTTAGCAACTTACCCTTATACCCACGCGGCAAAGCGAGGGATTTACCCGTCGCCTGGGCCACATCGATCACGATCCGGTTCGGATTGGCGAGGGTGAAGGTCTTCACCACCGTAAGCGGCTCATTACTCTCGAACTTCAGCTGCTCCGCCCCATTGCCCGCAAGCGTCACCGATACCCCGGCAATCACCGGCGCGGCCATTGCCACACGTGCCGTGCCGAGCATAACGGCAGCGAACAGAACAAGCATGCGCAACGGGGTTTGGGCCATGCCCCGTCATAGCCACCGCCACTTTATTTTTCAACTTGATATACTCTATCCACATGCCTATAGTTGCCGGACTAAATTCGGTTGCGGCCGGACGCATGCATGACATGAACGTTCAGGGAGCGCAGCAGGGTATGATTAACACATAACGTGAAAGTGCTGGATAGCACCGACCATGGCATCACTCGGAAACACAATGAAAAACACCTCGCCCGGCGCCTTGCGCGCCCTGCGCGACGGTTTTTCGGGTTTGAAAACTCATCGTAGCACGGGGGCCTGTGCGCCCCGAATCGGCTCAGGAGTGCGCGGCTAACCAGCCTGCGTGCCGCACTCGCCTGCGGCTTTTTCCGGATACTGCCTGTTCGCGCTGTCGGCGTAACAGGAGACCACTATGACCAAACGCATGCTTATTGATGCAGCCCACGCGGACGAAACCCGCGTTGCCCTGCTCGAACACGACGCCGTCTATGACTATGATTTCGTGACCTCATCGAAATCCCAGCATAAGGGCAATATCTACCTCGCCAAGATCACCCGCGTCGAACCGTCGCTGCAAGCGGCCTTCGTCGAATATGGCGGCGGCAAACAGGGCTTCCTGCCCTTCTCGGAAATCCACCCGGACTATTACCAGCTGCCCGCAGACGACAAGGCCAAGCTGCTCGCCGAGCAAATCGCCGAAGCCGAAGCCGAGGAAGCCGCCGAGGACGAAGCCTTCGAGCGCGAGCAAGCTGCCCGCGAAGCCCGTGGCGGCAGCCGTGGTAGCCGCGGCGGCAACCAGGACGCCGAAAACGAGGACGATGATTTCGCCGCCGAGGACATCGACATCGCTGATGATTCCCAACCCAGCAGCGACGGTGTAGTCGCCTTCACCGAAGCCAGCGTGGCGGATTCCGCCGTGGTGGCCTCGTTGCCGGAACTTCCCCCAGTCGAGATTCCCGAAAGCTTCGCAGCAACGCTCACTAGCACCTACGCGATCGAGCCGCTGAACGCCGAGAGCTTCGCCGTCCATTCGGATACGATGCCTGAAGACATGCCAGCGACGGATGAGCAAAATATCGAAGCCACCTCCTCGTCCGAAGAAGGGGCGGAAGCCACCGGCACCACCTCGGAAGATGGCGAAGAAACCCGCAGCCGCAACAACCGTGGCGGCCGCATTGCCTTCCACCGCCGCTACCGCATCCAGGAAGTGATCAAGCGCAACCAGGTCGTGCTGGTGCAGGTCATCAAGGAAGAACGCGGCAACAAAGGCTGCTCGCTGACCACCTTCATTTCGCTGGCTGGCCGCGCCGCCGTGCTGATGCCAAACTCGCCCAAAGGCGGCGGGATCAGCCGCAAAATCACCGACCGCGAGACCCGCAAACGCCTGAAGGAAGTCGCCGCCGAAATGCGCACCCATCGCGGCATGAGCGTCATTATCCGCACCGCGGGTATCGACCGCACCAAGGCCGAAATCCGCCGCGATTACGAATATCTCGTCAAGCTGTGGAACGATGTGCGCCAGCAAACCCTTGCCTCCAGCGCCCCTGCCCTCATTTACGAAGAAGGCAACCTCATCAAACGCTCGCTGCGTGACCTCTACACGAGCGATGTCGAGGAAGTGGTCGTCGAGGGCGAAGAAGCCTTCAACGAAGCCAAAAACTTCATGACGCTGCTGATGCCAAGCCACGCCGCCCGCGTGAAGCAATATAAAGGCGCGATGCCGCTATTCTCCTACACCGGCGTCGAAGACCAGCTCTCGGGCATGACTGAGCCGCAAGTGCGCCTGCCTTCGGGCGGCTACCTCGTCATCCACCCAACGGAAGCGCTGATCTCGATCGACGTGAACTCCGGCCGCTCCACCACCGAGCGCAACGTGGAAGAAACCGCGATCAAAACCAACCTCGAAGCCGCTGCTGAAGTCGGCCGCCAGCTCCGCCTGCGCGATCTGGCCGGGCTGATCGTGATCGATTTCATCGATATGGGTTACGGCAAAAACCGCAAACAGGTCGAACGCGCGATGAAAGACGCGCTCAAAGCCGACCGCGCGAAAATCCAGGTTGGGCGCATCAGCAGCTTCGGGTTGATGGAGCTGTCGCGCCAGCGGCTGCGCCCATCCATCTCGGAAGCGATGGGCGTCATGTGCCCGCATTGCCGCGGGTCGGGCTATATCCATTCGGTGGAAACCGTGGGTATCCAGATCATCCGCGCCATCGAGAAAGAAGCGTCGACCGGGGAATATGTCGCCCTGCGCGTCACTACCCATCCGGAAGCGGCACTCTACCTGCTCAACGAGAAGCGCGCTGCGCTGCAGGCCATCGAGCAACGCTACAATGTTAGCGTGGCGATCCTGATGGATGCGAGCATCATCACCGGCAGCCACCGCCTCATCAAAGTGACGAGCGATGGCAAGGAAATCCTCCACGAGGATAATAAAAACGCCCGTCAGCAACAGCGTGGCCGTGGCGCCCGCCGTGGCCGTCGTGGTGGCAAGGATAATGTCGTCAATTTCGATGGTTCGCCGAACGAATCTGCCGAGCGTGACAGCACCGACAACGCCCGCCCGGACGATGATGAAATCATCGGCGGTGGCACCGGCGACAATGTCGAATTCGCCCCCCGCCAACCGCGTGAGCCACGTGGCGAGCGCAGTGGTGGTGGCGACCGTCCGCGCCGCGAGCGCGGTGGCCGCAACCGCAATGGCAACAACGGCAACCGCCCACGCCGCGACGGCGAGCCACGCCCACCGCGTGACGAAAACGCTGCCGCCGCCCGCCTGGGCAACGATGGTGTGGAAGGTGGCATCGCCACCGAAGCCACCGCCGCCGAGCCGGAATTCAACGCCGATGGCACCCCGCGCGAGCGCACCAACCGCCGCCGTGGCCGCCGTGGTGGCCGCAACCGCCAACGTGGCGGTGAACGCGGTGAGCGCCGCCCACGCGAGGAGAATGGCAGCGTCAGCACCGCCGGTGAAGCAAGCGCCGGCCCGGTTTCCTACAGCGCCGCACCGGCCTCGTATGAACCCGCCGCCGAACGCAGCTACACGCCGCGTGAGTCCGCTGCCGAGCGTGGCTACAGCGCACCGGCACCCAAGGCCGAAGCCGCCAAGCCATCCTTCGTGATTCCGCTGAGCGAAAAGCAGACCAACCCGTCCGCTGTCGCCTCGCCGATCATCTCGGAATCCGCCGGTGGCGACGACAAATCCAAGCGCAAAGGCTGGTGGAGCCGCGTGCTGGAAAGCTAGGGCACGTCGCCTTTAATGCTACCAATATCTCTGTCTTGTCACCCCGGGCTTGTCCCGGGGTCTGGCCGTGCGGCCTGGCGGGATGCGAAGGAAAGGCCCGGCATGACACGTTTGGGATAACGAAATAAAATTAAAACAGCACGCGAAGTGCCCCCACTTCCCACTGGAAAAAATATCCACAAGCCTCCATAACGGCTGCATGCAACGCGTATCCATGATCGCCCGCCATCTTGCCCGCAGCTTCGCGCTGTTAGCGGCGCTCACCCTTCCCGTCACCGCATCAGCCGGGCTGATCCGCGACGCGGAAATCGAATATACGCTCGGCATCTACGCCAAGCCGATTTTCACCGCGGCAGATATTGATCCCACCTCGGTGCGCATTCTCATCGTCAGCAATCCGGAGGTGAACGCCTATGTTTCGGGCGGGCTGAACCTGTTTCTCAACACCGGCCTCATCCGCGCGGCAACCAAACCCGGCATGCTGATCGGCGTCATCGCCCACGAAACGGGCCATATCTCCGGCGCGCATCTGTCGCAGTTTCAGGAAAAGGCCAACCGGGCGACGCTGGGCAGCATCCTCGGTGCGGTGGTCGGCGCGGCGGCGGTCATTGGCGGTGCGGGCAAGGCCGGTGCGGGCGTCATCATGGGCAGCCAGAGCATGGCCAACCGCCAGTTCATGACCGACATCCGCATCAACGAACAATCCGCCGACCATGCAGCGCTGACCTTCCTCGATGCCAACGATATTTCCGCGACCGGCATGCTCGAAATGTTCGAAGTGCTGCGCCGTCAGGAAAGCGCCATGGCGGCGCGCGACCCGTTCCTCAGCAACCACCCGCTTTCGACCGAGCGCATTGCCACCATGCGCAACCATATCAATGCATCGAGCATACCCGCCGACCAGGTGCCCGCCGCCTACGCCGAGATGCATGCGCGGATGATAGCCAAGCTCGTGGCCTTCACCGAGCGTTATGAAACGGCGCTTGCGCTCTACCCTTTAAGTGACACCTCCCTCGCCGCCCGCTATGCGCGCGCCATCGCCGAGTTCAAGCGCAGCAAGGCAGATGCGGCACTCGTGGGCATCAACGCCCTCATCGCCCAACGGCCGAAGGACGCATTTTTCTACGACACCAAGGGCCAGATTTTATTCGAAACCGGCAAGGTAGAAGCGGCTTCTGCCACCTACGCCAAAGCCAGCAGCCTGATGCCGGATTCCGCCCTCATCATGACGGAATACGCGAAAACCCTGATCGCCCAGAACAAGCCGGCGGAACTGGCGCGCGCCGTCGCCCTGCTTGAACGCTCGAAGGAAATCGACGACAGCTACAGCACGAGCTGGCGGCAACTCGCCATCGCTTACGGCAAGCAGGGCAAGCTCGGCCTGTCTTATGAGGCGCTGGCCGAGGAAGCGGCGCTGGCTGGTGATTACGACGGCGTGATCCAGCATGTCATCCGCGCCCGCAGTAACGCGCAGGGCGATAGCGCGCTGCTGCTCCAGCTGGATGATCTGGAACGCGATGCAAAGGCGCAGCGCGAGAAAAAGAAGCAGGCGGAATCGCTATTCTAACGCATCCATCCGTCATCCTGCGACTCGATCGCAGGATCTCAGGCAGCACATTCAGGCCTGCGTGTGTGGCCTGAGATCCTACGCTTGAAGCGTAGGATGACGTAAGGGATCATTCTAACACGCTTTTCACTTGCCAATGGGCGAATAAAACCCACAATGGATGCATCTTAACCGGAGGATTTTCCATGAAATACGCACATCTCATCATTGGTCTTTTGGCAGGCACCGCACTGGGCGGCAGCGTTGTTGCCGCAACGGGTGCCAGCATGGGCGCCGCGGGTGCTTCCTCGCTCGATAAAGAAGCCGTAAAACAGATCGTGCGCGACGTGCTTGCCGATGAGCCGAAGCTCATCATCGAGTCCGTGCAGAAATTCCAGGCGGACCAGCAAAAATCGCAGCTCGCCACCGCCAACGAAGCGCTGAAAGATGAAGCAACGCGCGACCTCGTGTTCAAAAATCCGGATTCGGCCTTTGTCGGCCCGGCTGATTCCAAGCGCGTGGTGGTGGAGTTTTTCGACTATAACTGCGGCGCCTGCAAAATGATGTTCAAGAGCATCGAGCAGCTGGTGCAGAAGGACCCTTCGGTCAAAGTCATCCTGCGTGAATACCCGATCTTTGGGCCGGTATCGGACACCAACTCCAAGCTGGGCCTCGCGGTTAACCGCCTTTATCCGGAAAAATACTTCGAATTCCACACCCGCATGCTAACCGTTGAGGGCCGTGTAGATGAGAAAACCGTGCTTACTATCGCCAAGGATCTCGGTTTGGATACGGCTAAAATAAAAGCGGAATCCGAGAAGAAAGAAGTCTGGGACATCGTGCTGGAGAACCGAAAACTGGGTGACAAGCTGCATATTCAGGGCACCCCAACGCTCGTCATCGGCGATGAAATCGTGCCACATGGCATGAGCTTTGAGGACCTGGAAGCCAAGGTCAACGCCAACACCGGCCCTGCGCCGAAGGTGAATTAAGTATCCGATCACTGTCACCCCGGCTTTATGCCGGGGTCCATCTTCAGCACCGTAAGTAAGATGGATCCCGGCATGCGCCGGGATGACTACCTGTTTTTATAACAACCACAAGATGGTTTATAAAAACAAGACACTCTACCTAGCCGCCAATCCCCACCGCTTGCACCCACCAATTCGGGTGCGTTTGCGCCAATCCGCGCGCTGCGCGCGCTGCATGGCCCGCGTCCGCATACAGCGCGAGGCAGCAGGCACCGCTGCCGGTCATGCGCACAAGCTGGGGCGCGGGCTGAACGGTCTCTAACGCGAGCAGCACCTGCGCCACTTGCGCATCCACCGCGATGGCGGCGCGTTGCAGATGGTTGCGTGTGCCGCGCAACGCGTCGGTAAACTGCAGGGCGCTGGCCCATGGCTGCGACTCCCACGCCACCCACGACGATTCCGGCGTGAACGCGGCGTAGACATCCTTCGTCAGCAACGGTGTGCGCGTATGGATGAGCACTGCATGCAGCGGTGGCAATGGGTGGGCCAATGGCGTCAGCTGCTCGCCGATGCCGCGCGCGAGGGTGGGCGTGGCGGCAAGGCACATCGCCACATCCGCCCCGAGCGGAATAGCGAGCGCCTGCAGCGCGGTCATTGAAAGCCCCAACTGCCAGAAATCATTGAGCCCGCGCAGCGCCGCCGCCGCATCTGCCGAGCCACCGCCAAGCCCGGCACCGACGGGAATGTTTTTTTCAAGCGCCAGCGCCGCACCCGCGCTGCAACCGGTATGTGCGCGCAACGCCTGCGCCGCTTTCAGCACCAGATTGCCCTCGCCCGCCCCCGCCGCGCCGGAAAATTCACCCGAAACACTCAGCGACAACGCGGGCGATGGCGTGATCCGCAACACATCCGCAAGCGTGGTGAAAACAACCAGCGATTCCAGCAAATGATACCCATCCGCCCGCCGCCCGGTGATGTGCAAAAACAGATTGAGCTTGCCCGCCGCCCGCAGCGTGACGCCCTGCATTACTGCACCTGGGTGCGGGGCGCGCTGGGGTCAGCCGGGCTTTTGGCGCTCACTTGCGGCGCGGGCACCGGGGCTGGCGGCAACCCGTTGGCAAGCTTGGCTTGCAAAGCGGCGATCGCGTCTTTCTCCGGCTTGAAGGTCAGCGCCCGCTCCCACTGGAAGCGCGCTTCCGTCTCACGGCCAACGCGGTAATAAGCGTCGCCGAGATGGTCATTGACGGTCGAATCGTCCGGCATCAGCTGGATCGCTTTTTCGAATTTCTCGACTGCGGCCGGGTAATTGCCCGCAAGGTAATAGGCCCAGCCGACGGAATCCATGATATGCGCATCATCGGGCCGTTGGGCGCTGGCGCTTTCGAGATATTCGCGCGCTTTATCGACGTTTTTATTCATCATCAGCCAGCTATAGGCGAGGTAATTCAGCACATCCGGCTGGTCGGGCTGCAGCTGCAGGGCGCGGTTGAAATCAGTCTCAGCCGCATTCCAGTTACCCGCGCGCTCGTAGCTGATGCCACGCGCATAAAGCAGCGGCCAATCGGCAGCATCCAACGGCTCAGTGCGGGCGATGGCTTTGCCATAGGTCTCGGCCGCGGCGCTATATTCCAGCGCCTCGCGCTCCATGTCGCCTTTGGTGATAAGCGGCGTCGCATCCGTCGGATATTTGGCGGCGAGCGCTTCGAGCAGCGCCAGCGCTTTATCCTTCTGGCCGAGCGCTTCATAGTTCAGCGCCTTGCGCACGGCGGCGCGGCGGGCGAACACACTGCCTTCGGGAATGGTGTCATAGGTGGCGATGGCCTGTTTGTAATCCTCGACCTGCTCATACAAATTCGCCAACATCAGCTGCGCAGGCGGCAGGTTGGGCCGCAATTCCAGCGCAATGCGCAAATAGAGGAACGTGTCCTGCGTCGCATCCTCGCCGAATAAAATACTGGCGGTGGTGAAAAACAGCTCGGCGAGCCCTTGCTTCGCGTCGGCCACCAGCGGCTTGGGCGGTGCGTCCTTCAGCAGTTTTTCGGGGATCAGGCTCGATTGTGGATTGGCTTTGGCATAGCTGTCATAGACCGCCTGCGCCTCGTCCCACTTGCCCTGGCGCGCGTAGAAATTGGCGATGGATTCCACCACCCGGTACGGCGTCACCGCCGGGTCGATATTGGCTTTGGTGTAGGCGGCTTGGGCAGCAGCGTTCTGGCCCAGTACATCGTTCATCAGCGCGCTGTGGTAATTGACAAACGGGGCGAAGAAGCCCGCTTTATCAATCGCCGCGCGCATATCGACCGGGCCTTTGGATTCCTCCGCCGCCACTTTCAACCACTCGATCATCACCGGGCGGATGAGGCCAAACAGGCCCGTCGTCGCCGATTGGTCGATCACCGTTTTGGCGCGGATGAAATCATTCGCCTTCACCGCATCCACCATCAGCAGGCAGGAAACCAGCGGGTCCACGCTTTTGGTGCTGGCGAGTTTTTTGGCGAGGGTGATAGCCGTCGGCGTATCGCCCGCGAGCAGCGCCATGCGCATGGTTTCATGCTGCAGCGCCTCGTTTTCCGGGTCGCGGGCCAGGGTTTCGTTGAGGAATCTCGCGGCCTCGTTCAAATCCTGATTATGCTTGGCGAAGCGGCCGGAAAGAAAGCTCCCGGCAAGGCCGGGCCGCACATCGCTCACCGGCGCGGCGAGCGTTTCACCGGCGGCGGCAACAGGCCGATCTTTGGGCACTTTGCGGCGTAAATCATCCGCATGGGCGGGCTGGCACAACAGAAAAACGCCGCCGAGCGCACTCAGGAACCGGAAAAAACCGAGGAATTGCGCTGCTTGCGCCATTTGTTACCTGACTTGCGGATAAATTGCTTGCACTGCACCTGCATTACATTATATTGCCACGCCTATCAAATGAAATGCGTGAGCCATTCACGCCAATGTGAGGATACCATGAGCAGTAAGAACAACCCAGAATTACGCGGCGCCGTCACCGAACTCCGTAAGTACAAAGGCAAAACGGTGAAGCCTTGCCGCGTGATCGATGGCACCCGTGGGATCGACTTCATCGGCGCCGCTTACGAAACCGGCGAAATCGTGGTGGACACCGTGACCTCGCGTCCGATCCCATACAAGGCGATCTACGGCTAAGGTAAGGTGAATGGGGCGCTAAAGCACGGCTTCGCGCTTCCCACTCTCTCCCTCACATATTCGGATAATTCGGCCCACCGCCGCCTTCGGGCGTCGTCCAGACGATGTTTTGCGTCGGGTCTTTGATGTCGCAGGTTTTGCAGTGCACGCAATTTTGCGCGTTGATCTGCAGCCGTTTTGTACCCGCCTCTTCCACGATTTCATATACCCCGGCCGGGCAATAGCGCTGCTCCGGCGCGTCATACAGCGGCAGGTTATGAGCGATGGGCACGCTCGTATCCTTCAGCGTCAGGTGGCTGGGCTGATCTTCCTCGTGGTTGGTGTTGGAGAGATACACCGAGGAAAGCCGGTCGAAGCTCACCACCCCATCGGGCGGTGGATAGTCGATTTTCTTGCAATCCGCCGCCGGTTTCAGCGCGCTATGATCAGCATGGTGCTTCAACGTCCACGGCGCGCGGCCGCGCAGGATATAGGTGTCGAACGCCGCATACATCAGGCCCGCCCACAGCCCATAGCGAAATGCCGGGCGCACATTGCGCACCCCGCGCAATTCCGCCCCCACCCATGACGCACGCACGGCAGCCTCGTAACCGGGGATAGCGGTGCGGTTCTCGGCCAGCGCCAGCACCGCCGCTTCCGCCGCCAGCATGCCGGACTTCATCGCCGTGTGCGACCCCTTGATGCGCGGCACATTGAGGAAACCCGCCGCGCAACCGATCAGCGCGCCGCCGGGGAAACTGAGCGTGGGAATCGATTGCCAGCCGCCCTCGTTGATCGCCCGCGCGCCATAGCTCAGGCGCTTGCCGCCAACGAACAGCGGCCGCACCGCCGGGTGCTGCTTGAAGCGCTGGAATTCCTTGAACGGATCGAGATACGGGTTGCGGTAATCCAGCCCCACCACATAGCCCACCGCCACCTGATTATCCTCCAGATGGTAGATAAACGAGCCGCCATAGGTCTGCGTGTCGAGCGGCCAGCCGATGCTGTGCTCCACATGGCCAAGCCGGTGGTTTTCCGCCGCCACTTGCCATATTTCCTTGATGCCGATGCCATAGGTCTGCGGCGATGCCGAAGCATCCCGCAGCGCGAAGGTTTTTATCAACGGTTCCGTCAGCGAGCCGCGGCAGCCTTCGGCAAACAGCGTCAGCTTGGCGCGCAGTTCCATCGGCGGCTGGTAGGTGGCTTTGTTCTCGCCATGTTTGCCCACGCCGAACGCACCGGTGCGCACACCGCGCACCACGCCATCCTCGATAATGGTTTCCGCCGCCGGGAATCCCGGAAAAACCTGCACACCCAGCGCCTCGGCCTGCTGGCCGAGCCAACGGCACAGATTGGCCAGCGAGATAATATAATTACCATGGTTGCGCATCTGCGGCGGCGTGGGCAGGCGCAGGCGACGACGGGTGGTGAGAAACGTGAAGCGATCCGCCTGCACCGGCACATGCAGCGGCGCGCCAAGCGTTTTCCAATCCGGCAGCAGTTCGTTGAGAGCTTTGGGGTCAAACACCGCGCCCGAGAGAATATGCGCGCCAACCTCGGAGCCCTTCTCGACCAGCATCACATTGAGGTCCGGCGCCAGCTGCCGCAGGCGAATCGCCGCCGACAACCCCGCCGGCCCCGCGCCGACGATCAACACATCGCATTCCATGCTATCGGTCATGGGGTTAGCATAGCATTATCGGGATGGGGGCGAAAGACTTGTTTGGTTTTCGCTGCTCACACGCTGCGTCATGAATCTCCAAACCCACCCACTCCGTCATTGCGAGCGCAGCGCGGCAACCCATCTTTCTTTGTGCGGCCAAGCTGGATTGCCGCGCTTCGCTCGCAATGACGATAAAAAATGGGAAAAATATTGGATCAGAGAGCCGCAGGCTCATGCCCGCCGTGCAACGTTATGCGGCACCGCCGCGACCGGAACCGGGGCTATCCACACTAGCTACCTGCTGCGGCGCCACATTGGATGTTTTTGCGGTCTCCACGGGAGCAGCACCATTAAACTGGATACCGAAGCCTGCCAGATTTGGCAGAGATTCTCTCACGTTCGCCATAACATGGCCATCGATGATACCAATAATGAGTTTATTCGCGTCAGCAGCAACCGGAGGCAAAGCCTCAAACGCTGGCTTCACGTTGCCCGGCAGCGGTGATTTGGTCTCAGCCATTCATCACCTGCTGTTCATGATCGAGTGAATCAAGGAAATCAATCGCCCGGCGCTGGGATTCGAGGGTTGGCATGCTGAGGGCGACCAGCTCTTTGGCTTGCTTCACCTTGCGCATATTCACCCCGCACGAGGCCAGATGGCCGCGGTTAGAGGACATGCGCGGGTCCGACAGCAGGGCTTTGGCATATTCTACATCGTGATATTCCTGGAGCGCGCCCGAAAGCTCGATGACCGCTTTGGCTGCGATATCCGGTGCATAAAACTGCTGTTCGACTAGTTGCATGGGGCTCCGTAACATATGATACTCACTCTACACCATATATTGTCGCAAATTGATTAATTTTTCGTTACCGTTTTATGACAGCTTTCTCAACCGTTGAAATTGTTGATGCTTTGCGCTGGTACGCGCAGATGGGCGTTGACCTGTGCGTGGAGGATGCGCCGCAAGTGCTGAGGGCGGATGAAGTCGCCGCCAGCCGCCCGTCGCTCGCCGCCAGCAAGGAAGCGGTACGAACGGACGCCCCAAAAACGGCAGCGCCCCTGCCCACTCCCCAACCCCCAGCCCCCCTACCCTCCATCGCCGGGGCGATCGAAGAGGCCCGCGCGCTGGCGGATGGCGCGGCGGATCTGGCGACACTGGAAGCCGCGGTGCGCGGCTTCAACGGCTGCAGCCTCAAGAAAACCGCGACCAACACCGTGTTCGCCCAAGGGGTGGCGGCCAGCCGCCTGATGTTCATCGGCGAAGCGCCGGGGGCGGAGGAAGACCGCAGCGGTGTGCCGTTCTGCGGCGCCAGCGGCAAGCTGCTCGACCGCATGCTCAGCTTCATCGGCCTCACCCGCGCCGAGAATTTTTATATCACAAACACCCTGTTCTGGCGCCCGCCGGGCAACCGCCAGCCCACGGCGGAAGAGCTGGAAATCTGCCGCCCGCTGGTCGAAAAACATATCGCACTGGTCGACCCAAAAATCCTCGTATTGGTCGGCGGCACGGCCACCAAAACCATCCTGCGCAGTGCGCTTGGCATCACCCGCCTGCGCGGCCAGGTGTTCACCTATAAAAACGACTACATGGCTTCCGAAGTGCCGGTGCATGTGCTTTATCATCCCTCCTACCTGCTGCGCCAACCCTTGGCCAAAAAGCAATGCTGGGCCGATTTACTTGCCCTCAAGGATGCGTTACACGGCCAAAAAACGCAATAAAACGCACCTAACCCATTGATCTAGATTTATAATGGCCATTTTAGCTTGCCATGGGCGGTATTTGGCATTATATGGCCCGCAACAACAAAAAGCATGATGATGACTCGGATGACTAGCATACGCCGCCGCCTTGGCCTCAGCGCCAACCACCCTGCGCAAACCTGCTGGGCCCTTTTGGGCCTCGCGCTGTGTTTTGCGACGTCGGTGGCGCTCACCCCAACGCCTGCGCCAACCAGCGCTGCGCCCATCGTGCAAGCCGTCGCCAATCCCGCGTCTTTATCCGCCACCGACAGCGCGCTTTACAAAATGATCTACGCCGCCGAAGAAGCCAATGACCACACTGGCGCCAATGCGCTGATCGCACAGCTTAGCAACCGCTTGCTGGTCGGCAACGTGCTCGCCCAGCGTTATTTGAATTCGCATTATAAGGTGAGCGTGCAGGAGCTTGATCATTGGCTGGAAGCCTATGCCGATCACCCGCGCGCCTCGCGCATTGCACGGCTCGCGATGAGCAAGGGCGTCAAAACCCCGCTGACCGATGGCAGCCAACCGCTGCGCGGCGAAGGCTACACCGACCATATGGGCCGCAGCGGCATGCCGGATGCATGGTTCACCGCGCTTGGCCGCTGGCGCGAGGGCGATGTAGCCGCCGCGAAAACCATCTTTGTTAAACTGAGTGCGGATGAAGCGCTGTCGGACTGGCAGCGCTCGGCCGCTTACTACTGGGCCTACCGCGCGGCAGACCGCCTTGGCGATACGGATCTGGCGGCACAAAGCCTGCTCAGCGCGGCGCACTACCCAACGACGTTCTATGGCCTGCTCGCCGCCGAGCAATCGGGCGACCTCGACATCACCGCCGAAGCGCCGAAAGTGAGCAGCCATCTGCGCAGCGACCCGCACGCCATCCGCGCGGCGCTGCTCTCAAGCCTTGGCCGCAACGATGATGCCGAGGATGAGCTGCGCCTGCTTTACAGCACCATCGATAAAACCATGCGGCCGGGCATTATCACCCTCGCCAGCGAAATGGGCCTGTCGAACCTGCAGGTGCGCCTTGCCCGTACGCCGGGCCTGAGCGCCAGAGAGGCGCTGTTCGCCAACTACCCGATGCCGCAATTCATGATGCAGCTGCACCCGGTGATGGACCCGGCGCTGCTGCTCGCCGTCGCCCGCAATGAATCCAGCTTCCGCGACAGTGCGGCCAGCGGCGCCGGTGCCGTGGGCATGATGCAGATGCTGCCTTCCACCGCCCGCGCGGTCGAGCGCCATGTCGGCCGCGAGATGCTCAGCGTCGCTAGCGCCGACAACAGCAACGCCCCCCTCGCCGAGCGGCTGAACGACCCGGCCATGAGCGCCCGTTACGGCGCGGAATACCTAAAACTGCTGACCAAGCAACCCGCCATCGGCAACAACCTTGTACGCCTGTTGGTCGGTTATAATGCGGGCCCGGGCACCGTTGCCAACTGGCAATCGGCCAGCCGCAACGTGAGCGATCCGCTGCTCTATATCGAGTCCATCCCCTACCCGGAAACGCGCAATTACGTGATGCAGGTGTCCGCGCAATATTGGGTTTACCAGCTGATGATGGATGAGAAACCCACCACCCTCAGCGCCATGGCCCGCGGCCAATGGCCCACCCTGCCGGTGAAGGCTGGGGCATAAGGCCTCCCCGCGAACGCGGATTTGACTCGCCCATGCGCGCGGCGCTAAGAGAGTGCATCGCCCTTTTGCAGAAAGCTGCCATGCCCGATTTTGCGCTTGAGATTGCCCATGCCCCCGCCCGTGTTTGCGGGGTGGATGAGGCAGGCTGCGGGCCGTGGGCGGGCCCAGTCGTCGCCGCAGCGGTAATTTTCGAGAACCGCCGCGCCGTGCCACGCGGGCTGGATGACAGCAAAAAACTCACCCGCGAGGCCCGCGAAACGCTTTATGCACGGCTGATGGACGCGCACGTCACCCACGGCGTCGGCATCGTGGATGTGGACGCCATCGACACACTCAACATCTGGGGCGCGACACAGCTGGCCATGCGCCGCGCGGTGGCCGGGCTTGGCGCCGCGCCCGCCCTCGCCCTCATCGATGGCAAACGCACGCCGAAAGATTTCCCCTGCCCCACCCAATGCATCATCGGCGGTGATGGGCTATCGCTGTCGATTGCCGCCGCCTCCATCATCGCCAAAGTCACGCGTGACCGGCTGATGCAGGCCTATGCCGAGCAATACCCACACTATGGTTTCGAGCGCCACGCCGGCTATGGCACCGCGCTGCACCAGCAGGCGCTCGCCGCGCATGGCCCCTGCCCGATTCACCGCCGCAGCTTCGCGCCGATCCGCGCGCTGATCGAGGCGCGCGCGGCATGAGCACCACGATCAAAAAGCCCTACCGCAAGCGCCGCCTCTTCCCACGCACCGTGCAGGAAGTGGTGCGCGACGCCACCCAGCCGATGATGAACAAGCAAGGCAAGCTCTACGGCGCGCTGCTGCGCGACTGGGCGCAGATTGTAGGCACCGAGCGCGCCGGCGTCACCCGCCCGGCGCGGCTGCAATTCACCCAGAGCGAGGACACCGGCGCAATTTTGCACCTCGATGTGCGCCCCGCCGCCGCCCCCGAAATGGCCTATATGCAGGAGCAAATGCTGGAGCAATGCGCCCGCTATTTTGGCTACCGCGCCATCACCCGCATCGTGCTGCACGCCACCCACGGCGTGTTCACCACCCCTGAAGCGCCACCCGCGCCTGCCCCCAAACCCGTGCCCAGCAAACCGTTGCCAAGCAATGTGCCCGCCGACATGCGCGCCGTTTTCGAACGACTTGCCGCCCATGTTGCATCCGCTAGTGACAAGAAAAAATAGGTGCGATAGAACGTCGCCGACACAATCATTTCGGAGTTACACATGGCATCCTCTTCGCACGGCGGTAAAATCGCTCTTTTCATTATTGTCGCCCTGGTCGGCGGCTTTGCGGGCTTTGGTTATTTCAACCAGACCGCCAATCTCGATGCGAAAGCAAAAGAAGAAGCCGCCAAGCCCGGTGAGCCGGTAGTGGATCGCAGCCTGCTGGCGCCCAAGCCCAACGATATTATCCTTGGCGATGTGAACGCGCTGATCACGGTGGTCGAATATTCGTCGCTTTCCTGCCCGCATTGCGCCAATTTCCACCAGACCGTGCTGCCCGCGCTTGAAAAAGAATTCATCACCCCCGGCAAGGTGCGCCTTGTGGTGCGCCATTTCCCGCTTAACGAACCGGCCATTAAGGCCGCGGAAGTGGTGGAATGCGCCGGCAGCAACGGCCTCAAGCGCGAGAGCTTCCTGAAAGTGCTGTTCAGCATGCAGCCGCAATGGGCATTCGGCGACAGCTTCCTGAAAGACCTCAAGCAAATCGCCCTCGTCGGCGGCATGGATAGCGCCACCTTCGATAGCTGCATGGCGGATAAAGCGCTTGAAACCCGCATCCTGACCACGCGCCAGGAAGCTGAAACCCAGCTCAACATCAACTCAACGCCGACCTTCTTCATCAACGGCGATAAAATGGAAGGCGATGTCTCCATAGAAAACTTCCGCAAAGCCTTGGCAGGTGCGGGTTCGGGCAAGAAGTAAACAGCCCCCATCTCGCTGCTTGACAGGGTGGGTGTGTATCCATAGATTGCGCGCGCCATGAGCGAAGAGACAGAGCAAAAAGCTGCCAGCCTTGAGACGCTTACCAAGCGACTCGACGAGGTGAAGAAGCTGCAACCTGCCGCAACGCCCGAAGCCAAATTGCCAGGGGATGCGGCCCGCGCCGCGATCGATTTCGCCTCGGCAACGGCAGTTGGCACCCTGCTCGGTTACGGGCTGGATGCATGGCAGAACACCTCCCCGTGGGGGTTGCTTGGGGGCTTGCTCCTTGGCACCGTAACGGGGGCTTATATGATGTTCCTTGGAGAAGCGCACCGGCGCCGCTCTGCGGAAACGGATAAAACGGAATAAAGGATCTCGTCTTGGCTGACACCGCACATCATGGCCCGCTCGACCAGTTCGCAGTAAGCCCCATTATCGAGCTGCCGCGCGCGCTTGGGATCGACACCAGCATCACCAACTCGGCGCTGTTCATGCTGCTGGCGGTGGCCGCCACGGTCGTCCTCTTCGTATTCGCCATGCGCAAGCGCGCCACCATTCCGGGCCGCATGCAATCGCTGGCAGAAATTTCATATCAGTTCGTCCACGGCATTGTCGGCGAAAACGCCGGTAAGGATGGGATGAAATATTTCCCGCTCATGTTCACGCTGTTCCTGTTCATCATGTTCGTGAATGTGATTGGCCTGCTGCCGATGTCCTTCGCGCCGACCAGCCAGATCATCGTGACCATCGGCCTTGGCGCCTTCATGTTCCTGGCCATTGTGGTGATCGGCATCGTCAAGCAAGGCCCGGTCAAGTTCCTGAAACATTTTATGCCCCCCGGCCTGCCGCTGTGGATCGCGCCACTGGTGCTGGTGATTGAAATTGTCTCCTACCTGTCGCGCCCGCTCAGCCTTGGCATTCGTCTGGCCGCAAACATGACGGCGGGTCACACGCTTATTCACGTCATGGCGGGCTTTGTGGCACCGCTGGCGCTATTTGGCTTCTTGCCAATTGTGTTTCTCGTGTTTATGACGGGCTTCGAATTTTTTGTCGCGATCCTGCAAGCCTACGTGTTTACCATGTTGTGCAGCATGTATCTCGGCGAAGCACTCGCCGATCACGATCACGACCACCACTAAACACTGTATCACTTTAACATTATCACCTCTTGGAGTTTATCATGGAAATGGAAGCATTGAAATTCATCGGCACCGGTCTTGTTGCAATCGGTATGCTGGGCGCAGCAATCGGCGCAGGGATCATTTTCGGCAACGCCGCTCAAGGCATTGCACGCAACCCAGCGGCTGAAAGCAAAATCCGCGGTATCGCCATCCTCGGCGCTGTTTTCGCAGAATTCATGGGTCTGCTCTCGTTCGTTCTCGGCATGATCATGATCTACGGCTAAGACGCCGTTTACGCGAGGGTAGAATGAAAGCCATTCAACAGACGGGTTATCTGGTTGCGGGTGCGGTGCTGCTAACAGCAACGGGCGCGCAGGCCGGCGGTTTGCCGCAGATCGACCCGACATGGTTTCGCAACGAGTTGCTGTGGCTCGCCGTCAGCTTCTGCGTGCTGTATGGTTTTGTCTCGCGGCTGATTGCACCGTCGATCAATAACGTGCTCACTATCCGTGAGAACGCGATCAACGAAGCCATCGCCGATGCCGAGCGCGCCAAAAGCGCGGCGGAATCCACCCTCGGTAACGCCGCTTCGACCAGCCAGTCGGCGCGCTCGAAAGCATCGGAATTACTGGCGGCGGCGCAAGCCGCCACCAGCGCCGATGCCGCACAAGCCCTCGCCAAGCTCGACCATGACCTCGCCCGCAAGACGCGTCAGGCCAGTGCCGTGCTGGAAGAAGCCGTGCAAAAAGCCAGTAAAAACGTCGATGAAGCATCGCAAAGCCTCGCGGAAGCAATGGCCGCCAAGCTGCTCGGCGCGGATGCAACGCTCAGCGCTCCCCTTAAACTCGTCATGAAACGTTAGAGGAATCGGTGAAAGAAAAAACCGTCCATGCTGCCGAAGCCGTTACCACCACCGCCCCTGCGGTGGATAGCGGCATGACGACCGCCGTTGCCGAGCACGCCGCATGGCTGCACAGCGCGGATACGTGGATTGCCGTTTCATTCGTGCTTTTTATCGCGCTGTTCGTGAAGTTTGCGCTGCCGAAAATCAATGCCTCGCTGGATGACCGCGCGAATAAAATCCGCGATCAGCTGGAGCAAGCCGCCCGCCTGCGCGCCGAAGCACAAGCCCTGCTCGCCAGCTACCAGCAACAGCAGCAAGAAGCGATGAAGGAAGCCGAATCCATCATCGCTAGCGCCCAGCGCGACGCGGCTGACATGCGCACCCGCGCGGTGGATGAATTGAAAACCGCCCTCGACCGCCGCAGCCAGCAAGCGCAGGAAAAAATCGCCCGCGCCGAAGTGGAAGCGATCGAGCAGATCCGCAAAACCATCATCACCACCGCCACCGAATCGGCCCGCGAAATTGTCGCCACCCAGCTGCAAAGCCAAACGGATGACCAAGCCGTCACCCGTGCACTGGCCGCGATTGAACGCCAGATTCACTAGGCCGCCCACCATCGCCGGATGACGGCGTGGGAAAAAATCCCGCATATATTCGCAAACAGCTCTAGTGTTTTCAGGTTGCCCGGCTATAGTCCGTGCCTTCACCGTAAGAAAAATTCTGATGACACGACGAATAACAGTATTCGCCCTTGCCATGCTCTGCGCCACTTGCGCGCATGCGGGCGCATGGCTGCAGCCCGAGGGCAAAGGGTTGGTCATTGGCCAGGCCGCTTATTACAGCACGACAAAATATTTCGATGCGCAGGGCAACACGCAACCCCAGCCGCGCTTTTCCAAATATGAATTCCAGCCCTATGTTGAGTATGGGCTGCTGGAAAAACTCACCGTCGGCGGCAGCCTGTATGCGCAATCGGTCGAGCAATCGGGCATCACCAATTACGGCATTGCCGACCCGGAATTATTCCTGCGCGCCAAGCTCTGGCGCGACGACAAACAAGCGCTCTCCCTGCAACCGCTGATCAAATTCCCCAGCCAGTTCGCAAGCGACCTGCCCCCACGCGGCGGCAGCAAAAGCACCGACATGGAGCTCTCGCTGCTTTATGGCCGCAACCTGAAACTCATCAGCGATAGCGATTACCTCGACACCCGCATCGGCTATCGCGGGCGCGACCAGGGGCTCAGCAACCAATGGCGGGCGGATGCCGCACTCGGCCTGTCGCTCACACCGCACTGGCAACTCATCCCTGCCATTCGCGCGGTTTACACGCCGGGCCTGCAACAGGCCGCCGCCTTCAGCGAAAATGGCGACCTCGATGGCAATGTCCTGAAAGTCGAACTCAACGGCGCCTACCATATCGACGAGAAACGCTGGGTGCAGCTGGGCCTGTTCAAACATATCGCGGGCATGCAAACCGGCGAAGGCTACGGCGCCTCCATCAGCTACGCGCATCGTTTCTAAGGATGGAACCCACCCCTAAGCGCATCGGCGATATTCTGGTGAACCACGGCGCCATTGCGCGCGCCACGCTGGAAAAAGCCGCCGCCACCAGCCGCGGTCGGCTGGGTGATTTCCTGCATGCGCATGGGCTGATCGAGGGCCGCGCCCTCAGCCACGCCGTCGCCCAGCAGGCGCAATTGACGATGGTGGATTTTTCCACCAATGCGCCCGATGACGCGCTTTTCCGCCCGCGCGATCTGGATCATTACCTCGCCCATCGCTTCGTCCCCTACCGGCGCGAAGACGGGGTGCTGCTGCTCGCCACCCCCGCCCCCAGCGCCGCCCTCGCCGCGTTTGCCGCCAGCCATTACGGCGAACCAATCCGCTTTGTCATCACCGGCAGGCGCGACATGGCGGATTATTTCGCGCAGCGGGCAGCACTCACCACCACCCGGCGGGCGCGCCTGTCGCTGCGCCGCCGCCGTCGCCATCTGGTCGCGGATCGGATTTTGCTACCGCATCAATCGCGCAGCATGCTGCTACTGGCGCTGCTGCTGGGCTGTGTCGCGATCTTTATTCCGGCGACGGGTTGGCAGATGCTGCTCATTGCCTGCAACCTGTTTTACCTGACCACCCTGGCGCTGAAAATCATGCTCTACACGCACGGCCGCACCGCCCAGCGCGAGCAAGCCACACGTGAGCACGCCCTCAAAATCGCTGCCCAATCACTCGATGCGGCAACGCTGCCGGTCTATTCCATCCTCATCCCCATGTACCATGAATCCTCCGACGTGATGGCGCGGCTGATCGGCCACCTGAACGCGCTGGATTACCCCAAGGAAAAGCTCGACATCAAACTCATCTGCGAAGCAGACGATGTGGAAACCCTGCACGCATTGCGCGCCTTGCGCCCACCCGCGACCATGGAAATCCTGCGCGTGCCGCCCTCCACCCCGCGCACCAAACCCAAGGCCTGCAATGTCGCCTTGCACCATATTCGCGGCGACTACCTCGTCATTTTCGATGCCGAAGACGCCCCCGCGACCGACCAGCTGCGCCTCGCCGTAGCAATGTTTCGCGCCGGGCCCAAAAACCTTGCCTGCCTGCAAGGCAGCCTCAACTACTATAACCGCAACGAGAACCTGCTGACCCAGCTGTTCGCCATCGAATACAGCGCGTTTTTCCGCCTGTCGCTGCCCGCGCTCGAACGGCTGAACCTGCCGATCCCCCTTGGCGGCACCAGCAACCACCTGTGCGTCGCCGCCCTTAACGATGCCGGCGGCTGGGATGCCTTCAACGTCACCGAAGACGCCGACCTTGGCATCCGCCTCGCCTATCTGGGCTATGTCACCCGCACCCTGCCCTCGCTGACGCTGGAGGAAGCCCCCATCACCGTGGATGCGTGGATGAAACAGCGCACCCGCTGGATCAAGGGCTACATCCAGACATGGCTGGTCTTCACGCGCGACACGGCGGAGCTGAAACGCCGCCTTGGCCCGGCGGGTTATTACGGCTTCCAGTTCTTCGTCGGCGCGCCGGCCCTCACCTTCCTGATGGCACCGTTTTTCTGGGTGGCATTCCTCGTCTCGCTGCTGGGCGTGTTCCCGACCCCGCTTTCCCCGACAATGCTGGGGCTGTGCCTTATTTCCTTCTTCGGCGGTATCATTGGCCATTGGCTGTTCGCGCGCGCTGTCATGCAGCTGGAAGGCTGGGATGATATGCGCAAAGCAGTCATCCTCTACCCGCTCTACTGGCTACTGCATTCGGTGGCGGCGGCGCGGGCGCTCTGGCAGCTCATCACCGCGCCGCATTATTGGGAAAAAACCCGCCACGGGGTGAGCAAGGGCCTAAAAACACCCATCGCCCCGCACGCCGCCGACATGCAAGCGAAAGCGGATGGGGCTATCCCCTGAGCCATTTCCATGCACGATAGCTGTTGACAGCCCTG